>JAGWND010000219.1 GCA_028873075.1 Bacteroidota bacterium | reverse complement strand
TTTGAAATGTCGGAATAATGGAGTAGTGGAATGTCATTTTATTCTTCTTCCGGTTTTCCAATATTCCAATATACAATTTTTCCGCATTTCTCAAATTACTCCGGATCTTTTTTCATTTCTGCCGCTAAATCCGTCTGCACTGCTTCGAGAAGATGCGACGATTGATATGCCAACACATCTTTAATGGCATTATGAATACGCTGCATCGAAGCATCTATCTGATCGAGGCGGCGAAGGACTTCCCCTTCTGTCGTAAATTTTTTCCGGATATCTTCTGTCATCATGCCGATAACGGCAAGGGGGTTGTTGATCGTGTCCTGCAGCTGCGTCACGACATCGTTCAGCACTTTTGATGCAACGACTGAACGTTCCAGTCGATTTTGCATTATCTGACGATGCTGTTCGTCAACAAGGTACTTCTCTTTCGTCTGATGGAGCTTCAAATAAATATATGCTGCAATCCACATCCAGAGAAGCGAGCTGTACTGGAGCACAAAATCAAGCGGCGAACGATACCTGGGCGACGGTTGATTAAAAAAATGTAGCGTTGTGGTCAAATAATATCCGTAGATCAACACGCCCGCAACGATCATCGGGTACCGCTGCAACATTTCACGAAACGCTGCCCACCGTTTCTTTAAAATCATGGCGCACCCTCCTTCTTCGTAAGGAATATTAACTTTGTAATATAAAAAACTCTTCTGAAATTGAAAAACGCTCCGAACAGAACTTTCCTGCTGAAATCGGGGTTCTTACCATTGCTTCTCAAGATGCCTGAACTTATATTCAGAGTACTTTCACACAAGAATTGGCTTGTTTCAAAGGCTTTGCTTATGGTATGGAAGAATGTGCAGTGCCGTCTGCGGGGAATTCTATTAGTATCTTCAGCTTTCAGCTTTTCTTTCTTTGCAGTACCCCGTGGTGGGTTTCAACAAGAAAGCGCTGCTGCAGGCAGCGGCACTATTCGGGGGAAAATTTCCGTCTTCCGTTCTGACGATGTTACCAACGATCTTATGCGCGAGCGCGCACTGAACCGCTACGAAACTGGCTCGGAAAATCTCAAACCGGCCGAGCCGTACCGTCTTTCTGAAAAAGCGGTTGTCTATCTGGAATCTGTACCGGGCACGTACGATCCGCCGAAGGAGCATGCACGGCTCGATCAGCGCGATTTACTTTTTCGCCCGTTAGTTCTTCCCGTGCTTGCGGGAACAACGGTGGATTTCCCGAACGACGATCCGCTCTATCATAATGTGTTTTCCATTTCGGGACCAAAGGAATTCGACCTCGGGCGCTACCCGAAAGGTCAGAAAAAATCCGTACTCTTTGACCGCGCGGGAATCGTCAGCGTGTTCTGCGAAATTCATTCGTACATGTTCTCCACTATTCTTGTTTTGCAGAATCCTTTTTTTGCAACGCCGGATGATGACGGCGCGTACGTCATTTCAAATATTCCGGCCGGCACCTATAAAATGAATTTCTGGTTCGGCAGGAAAAAAGTTGAGAGCAGAACCGTGACAATCCGTAACAACGAAACCACTACCGTGAATTTTTTGTACTAAGGCTCCCGTGACGAAACGCTTCTACGCCATTGCGTGTGCTGTGCTGGTGCTGTGCGGGAAAGCAATGCCTCAATTCATCATCAACGGACAAGCGTCTGCCGCATTTGTAAAATCGAACGATGGCGAATCGCAGTACGATTTCAACGAGGGAAGAGGATCGTTTGTGTGGCGTTGGGATGTATTTGCAGATGCGGAAATTTCCGACAACATTACGTTCCTTTCAAATATTCGTCTCTTGCAGGATCAGATTCCGCACATTGATTTGTTCGCTCTGCGCATCACCGACGTCGCTTCTACAGGAATAAATGTTCAGGCGGGACAAATTGATCTTCCGTTTGGAAATTTAGGCGAACAGCGTTTTCCAAAGCAAAATCCGTTCTATCAATTGCCGCTGATCCATGAACACATCACATCGCTGTGCCGCTCGGATTACAAAGTGTGGACATACACACCGGAGTATGCCGCCAGCGGCGACGGCGTTCGCTTGCTCGATCAGGGATTGTACGATCTTGGCGTGAAAGTGTACGGCAGCGTCGGCATGTTCGATTACGGTGTTGCGCTGATTAACGGCATGACAAGCACGACTGGTACTTATTCCCCCGGTGGATTGAATCCGAATCACGGTTTTGGAAAGGTCGCCCGGCTTGCTGTTACGCCGTTCACAGGACTGACGGTCGGTGTTTCGTATGCGTTTGGCCCTTTCATGAAAGATGAAAGCGACTACATCGCTATCGTAGGCGGCAGGCCTGACACTTCCGCTTTTTACGGTATCGCTCCAGATAATTATTTGCAACATATCGTCGGCGGTGACATGAATTTTAGTGCCGGGCATCTTTCCTTTCTCGGCGAAGCAATCTACAATTCATGGGACTATATCCATTCTGTGAAGTTGAAAGCGTTCGGCTATTCAGCAATGATTCGCTATGCATTCACGCCGCGCTTCTCCGCCGCGCTTCGGGCAGGCGGAATTACATTTAACAAAATCAGCGGTATCTCGGAATATGTCGCTGCAACGAACGATTGGTACACGGACCCTGTCGGGCCTTCCGGCAAACGAATCGCCTTCAGCGATAAATGGGATCACGATGTTTTCCGATTAGAAGGCGCTACAGGAATCCGTCTCGATGAATCTTTGCTGCTGAAAATCGGCTATCAATGGAACCGCACGCTCGGACTTTCGAAAGACCCGGCGGACAATGTGCTGTTCGTTCAAACGGTGTTGAGCTTTTAGAGGAAACCTTGCGAAGGTCCAAAAACCTTCGCAAGGTTCTGCATAACGAGAGCTCAAAAGTAAAATAGGCAGGTGGATTATCGGATTGCTGGATACTTTAGAAATCGTCAATCCAGTAATCCGGTTCTTTTTTGAAATTCTGTGACACTGTTTTAAAACGATATACGATGAAGTTTCGTACGAAAATACTCCTCTCCATTCTCGGCGTTGTGCTCGGGCTTCTCGTCGTCACGTTCGTTATCGTGAACTATTGGTTGCGAGTGCAAATTCAGGCGCGCTTCGAAAATGATCTGCGCGGTAATTACACAACCGTTCATGAAATGACTTCCGAACGCGCCAGTTATGATGTAAAGTCATGTCAGATCATCGCAGAATCGCCGGGCATCAAAGCAGTTTCGGAGTTAGGCGATAAAAATACTGCTCTTCAGCATTTGCGTGAGCTTAACGTAAACATCCTCAGCGATTTGTTCATTCTTACGAACGGCAAAGGAACACCGATTGTCTCTTTGGTAAACGGCATGCCGCTCACTTCACCGCTGCCGGAGTTTGAATCTATCCGCCGGGCATTAAACCGCAAAGCCCAAGCAGATGTATGGAATGTTGAAGGGAATATCTATCGCGGTGCTTCATCTCCAATCATGATCGGCGGCGATGTTATCGGCGCGCTTACCATCGGTTTCCGGGTAAAGCAGGGCGACGTGGACACTTTGAAATCAATGACGAACAGCGATGTCATTCTCGCCGTTGATTCCCTCGTAACCTTGTCAACGCTCGACGGAGAAGAGAAAGAAAACTTTACTGCGTGGCTGTTGAAATCAAGAACGAATCACGTTCCTCTCTATGCAGCCGAAATGAAGGCAGACATCTTCTCGGTACAGGAGCCGGAAGATTTATATGTTGCCGTCTTTTGCCGGATCAATCAAGGCGACAGCGGAAACGATCAGCGCATTTCCTATTTGCTCGTCAAACCGGTCGGCAAAGAAGTGCGCTCATCGCTTAAGCCGGTGATGAGCACGCTCTCATTGTTTTCCGTAGTGGTTCTTCTCATCACCGGGGCGATCGGCTTCATTATTTCGAACGGCATCAGCAAGCCGATTGCGGCGTTAGTGAAAGGCACAGGGGAAATCAGCCGCGGCAACTATGATTACCGTATCGCCATGCAAACCCAGGGTGAGATGCAATTTCTCGCGCAAAAATTTGAGGAGATGAGCGTTTCACTGAAAGAAAAAATAAGCCGCATCGGCGAAACTGAGCAGCAGTTGCAGGCAATTCTCGATTCGTCTGCAGCAATAATCTCGGTGAAAGATATTCAAGGGCGTTTTCTTCTCGTGAATCGCCGCTTCGAATCTGTTTTTAACGTGAAGCGGGAACATCTCATCGGAAAAACCGATTTCGATATTTTCCCGAAAGAGATAGCGGAACTCTACGCCGAAAATGACCGCAGAGTTCTTGCATCCGGCGGTCCGGTTGAGCGGGAAGAATTTGTCCGGCAGAACGATGGTGTTCATACGTACATCTCGAATAGATTTCCTCTCTTCGATTCAAGCGGCAAGGCGTACGCAGTCTGCGGATTTTCCACAGACATTACGGACCGCAAACGATTGGAGGAAACGCTCCGCCAGGCGCAAAAAATGGAAAGCATCGGAACGCTTGCCGGCGGCATTGCGCACGACTTCAACAACATCCTTGCAATCATTCTCGGATACATTGCGCGCATGGAGCGGGGAAAGCTTGATAAACAAAAAACTGCCGCCGGTTTTGAGGCGATGCGAAAAGCAACGCAGCGCGGCGCCGACCTTGTGCGGCAAATTCTCACCTTTGCACGGAAGACAGATATTCTCCTCGAGTCGGTGAAGATCAACGACGTCGCGGAGGAGCTGCTGAAAATGCTGACGGAAACATTTCCCAAAATGATCACCTTCACACTCGATCTCGACAAACACCTCCCTTCCATTGTCGGCGACGCGGGGCAGATTCAACAAGCTTTGCTCAATCTTTGCGTCAACGCGCGCGATGCCATGCCGAACGGCGGCACTCTCACAATCCGCACGTTTTCAGTTGATGCAGCGTTCATGAAAAAGAAATTTGATGAAGCAGACAACATTTCGTACGCCTGCATCAGTGTTGCAGACAGCGGCACGGGCATGGATGCGGCAACGCGTGCAAGAATTTTCGAGCCGTTCTTTACAACGAAAGAGAGGGGACGCGGCACAGGCTTAGGGCTTGCTGTGGTCTTCGGCGTTGTGAAAAGTCACCACGGATTTATTGATGTCGAAAGCGAAGTCGGGCACGGCACAACATTCAATCTTCATTTCCCGGTTCCGCCCGGATTCGAAGAAAGCATAACAACGATGAAAGAAGAAGAACAAACACAAAGCGGCAGCGAGCTTATTCTTCTTGTAGAAGATGAAGAAATTCTCCGCGAACTTGTAAAAAGCTCTCTCGAAGAAAAAGGGTACCGCGTCATTGAAGCTGCCGATGGCAAGGAAGCGGTGGAAACGTACAGAGCGCATAAGAATGAAATAGCGGTTGTCCTGTGCGATATGGGCTTGCCGAAAATCGGCGGCTGGGATGCGTTTCAAATGATGCGGCAAATCAATCCGGACGTGAGCGTAATTTTTGCGAGCGGCTATCTCGATCCCGAATTGAAAACACAAATTATCAAAGACGGCGCGAAAGATTTTGTGCAGAAGCCGTACGAGCCGGAAACAATTACAAAACGGATACGGGAAGTGATTGACAGGAAAT
>JAGWND010000218.1 GCA_028873075.1 Bacteroidota bacterium | reverse complement strand
CGTCGCCGGTCTTCAGATACGCTTCACCTTCCCAGTACGCCGCTTCGCCGGCAGTTTCCTTTTCCGGGAATTTTTCCAACACTTTATCATAGAAAGGAATCGCTTCCGTATATTTTTTCTGCCGGAAATATGAATCGCCGATACGGAAAAGCGCGTCGGAATAAAGTTTATGGCGCGGAAATTCCAACGTAAATGTTTTGTAAATCGGAATCGCGTCCGCATAATCTCCGGCGGAGAAGCGGCATTCGCCGGAAAGAAACATTGCGTCGGGACGCTTCAAGCTGTTAGGATAGTTGGAAAGGAATTTTTGGAACTGATCGTACGCCAATTGATACAGCTTGTCTTTATATAAGCCGTACCCGAACGCATAATCCTGCTCTTCCTGAACATCCGATGCAGTAGCTTGTCCCGTCAACGACGGAATTTGTGCAAAAACCGGAGAAACAAGCAGCTCAGAGATGAGGAGGAAAAAAACAACAGTATATGAAAACTTCCTCAACATAACCTCAACTTCCCCTTAGGTTTATTTCAAGTAAAGGTTTCAATCAAACCAAGTAACCTTAGTAATTTAACATAAGGCATACCTTGTGTCAAGTGGAGTAAGGAAAATGAACTCAAGCTGGTCTCAATTTCAGGGACGGATGCCATCTTAGCACGGCTATTGCAATTGAAGCCGAAGTTCTGTACAATGCAACGGCTCATCGAACGACTTACTCACATAAATTAAGGGAAAAACGATGAAGACAGGACAGTGGCGAATCACCGTTTCACTTACCACGTTGTTAATCTTTCTTTCACTCCCGATGCGTGCTCAAGACACTCTCACTGCTTCGCATAAGCCGTTAGAGTATTCAACGATTGGGTTTCAGGCAAGTCAGGTTTCGGGGATCGGAATTTCGTACGGAAGGAACAGGGAAAACGATTTCCGCTTTCGCATTACGGGAGGGATAATAACGACTGGGGACAAAGCGTATTTTTCTTTCGGCGCAGACTATGAATTTGAGCTGACAAAAAACAAACCGTATCGGGTTTTTATAGGACCGGCAGGCGGGGCGTGGGGAGTTTCAGATGAGCCTGCACATTTCAACGTGGCGCTTGGGGTCGGCATTGAAAAACCAACAACCGGACCAACAATTTTCGAAGATGTTACTATCGGTGCAGAAATTTATTATCCGACGTTTTCTTTTTTGACAGGCACGATTGGCGTTGCAGGAGGAGTTTTTATCTCATACAATTTCTAAATTTTAAGATGTAGAACACCTTCAAGGTGTCTTACATCTTTCTTCATCAGTAAATCACTTTATTCAGCGGGTATTCAATGATTCCTTCGGCGCCGGCGCGCTTTAACCGGGGAATTATTCCGCGCACGATGTTTTCGTCAATGATCGTCTCGAGCGCAATCCACGCCTCGTCTGCAAGCTGCGAAATAGTCGGCTTGCGCAGCGCAGGGATAAGCGAGACAACTTTCTCTAAATCCTTTTTCCGGAGATTCATTTTCAATCCGACCTTTGTTCCGGCGTTAATTGCACCCTGAAGCAGCATCGCCAAATTCTCGATCTTCTCCCGCTTCCAAGAGTCCGACCAGCTTTGTTTGCTGGCAATGAGCTTCGTGTTCGATTCGAGCACCACATCAACGATGCGCAGCTTGTTTGCGCGAAGCGAGCTGCCGGTTTCTGTTACTTCAACAATTGCATCAACAAGGTCGGGCGCCTTCACTTCCGTCGCCCCCCATGAAAATTCCACGTGTGCTTTCACTCCGCGTTGTGCAAGGTACGCGTTCGTGATATTCACCACTTCCGTTGCAATCCGCTTCCCTTCCAGGTCTTTTACCGATTTCACCGGAGACGACTCGTGCACTGCAAGGACCCATTTCACTTTGCGCATGCTTTGCTTGGAATAGATGAGATCGGTGACGCTCACAACATCAACATTGTTCTCGACGATCCAGTCATAGCCGGTGAGCGCTGCATCGAAAATTCCGTCTTCGACGTAGCGCGGAAGCTCCTGTGCACGAATGAGCATCCCTTCCAATTCCTCATCATCAACCGACGGAAAATAGGAGCGGCTGCTGATGGAAAAATGAAATCCCGCTTTCGAGAGGAGATTCAATGTGGAATCCTGTAAGCTTCCTTTCGGCAAACCAAGTTTAAGTTTCATAAGAGTTACTCAAAATAAAACCTATGGAATATTGGAATGTTGGAATAATGGAACGAACCGAAGAATTCCGATATTCCATTAATCCACTCTTCCCGTCCTCAATAGGTCGAGGAAGAAAATTCAAAGTCGAATCTTCAGACTTAAATTGTTCGGTGGCCTCACCGTGCAACGTGCGATAATAGCGACAGCGACGACGGGTAGAACGCGTTGTAGAGAACCCACATCACCACGCTGATGGAAATTGGTATCGAGAGATTGTCGTCAACATGAATGGAGAGCGCCTCGATGACTGTCCCGACTGCCGCGCCGCACGCCGCGATGACGTATTCGATCGGCGCATAAAAAATCTTCGGCGTAAGGAAACCAACCACAAGCGCCGAGACAAAAAACGCCGTACTTCCTTCCATGCTTTTACGGAAAAATTTCCTTCGCCCGTACCGCCGCCCGACGAGCGCTGCTGTGGAATCACCGATGATCAAAATCGCAAAGCTTGTGATCGTGATGAGTTTCGGAAAAATAACGACGCACATGGTTGCGGAGATCAACACGTACGTTGCGCCGTTGAACCGCTTCACGGCATGATCCTGCTCGTGCGATCGGAGCATCCATCCGAAAAATTTATAGAACACGTGAGCTGTCGGTTCGTGATAGTACCGAAGAAAATCCACGGCAGAAAAAACGAGCGTGAGCGGCACTAAAATTTTCAGCGCCAACTCACGAGGTATGAAATAATAAATAATGGGAATGCTTAACGAACTGAGATGAATGGCTTTCCGAATCAATTCTGCGCTGTAGGCGATCGTTCCGCTGCCCTGCGGCACTGACCCCGGCCTCTCGCGGAGCGTGTCGCGGCGTATTTCCAACTTATCGTTATCAATTTCCAAGGGAATGCCTTAGGCACTTACTACTTTTTCATGTTGGCAATTCTCCCAAAGGAGTCCTTTGGACCTCTGGAACGGGATTTTGTTTTCGAACCCTTCTCCTCTTTTTCCGCACCAGCAGCGCCTGCGTCCTGACTTGCTGGGGCTCCCGGTGCCGCTGCAGCAGAAAGTTCGTTTCCTGTAATCGTTGCTTGGCCGTTGCCGTTTTTGCGTTCAAGCGGAGGAAGCGTTTCGCCGCGAAGAACTTTTTCAATCTCCTCGCCGTCAAGAATTTCCCGCTCGAGCAGTGCATTGGCAAGCACATGGAGCTTGTCAATATTGTCGGTGAGAATCTTTTCAGCGCGTTTCATGCACGTCGTGACGATGCGTTTCACCTCTTCATCAATAACATTTGCCGTGTCCTCGCTGAAATCGCGGTGCCGTGTTACCTCGCGCCCGAGAAAGATTTCTTCTTCCTTCGCGCCGTAGGTCAACGGACCGAGCTTGTCGCTCATTCCCCATTCGCAGACCATTTTGCGCGCAAGCTGCGATGCGCGCTCGATGTCGTTGCCGGCACCGGTAGTCAACTCGTTGAAAATCAATTTTTCTGCAGCACGCCCGCCGAACGCGTACGTGATCATCGCCTCGAGGTATTGTTTCGAATACGTGTGTTTCTCGTCCATCGGCAAGTACGTTGTAACACCGAGCGCGCGCCCGCGCGGAATGATCGTGACTTTGTGAACGGGGTCCGCTTCGGGAATCATCCTCGCGACAAGCACGTGACCGGACTCGTGGTACGACGTAACACGCTTCTCGCGGTCGGAAATAATCAGACTCTTCCGTTCCATTCCCATCATCACTTTATCTTTCGATTCTTCAAAATGGCGCATCGAAACTTGCTTTTCATTCTGGCGCGCGGCAAGCAGCGCCGCTTCGTTCACAAGATTTGCAAGATCGGCGCCGGAAAGTCCCGGCGTTCCTTTCGCGAGCGTCTCCAACTTCACATCGTCGCCGAGAGGGATGTTGCGCGTGTGGACGCGGAGGATTCCTTCGCGCCCGCGAACATCGGGACGGTCAACGACAACCTGACGATCAAATCTTCCGGGACGCAGCAACGCCGGATCGAGCACATCGGGACGATTTGTAGCGGCGATGAGAATGACACCGATGTTCTGTTCAAAGCCGTCCATTTCAACGAGCAGCTGATTCAGCGTTTGCTCGCGCTCGTCATGTCCGCCGCCAAGTCCAGCGCCGCGGTGTCTGCCCACGGCATCTATTTCGTCAATGAAAATAATGCACGGCGCACTTTTCTTTCCCTGCTCAAACAAATCGCGCACTCGACTCGCGCCGACCCCGACAAACATTTCAACAAAATCTGCACCGCTGATTGAAAAGAAGGGAACGCCCGCCTCGCCGGCAACTGCGCGTGCAAGCAATGTTTTTCCCGTTCCCGGAGGCCCGAGCAGCAGCACGCCGCGCGGGATTTTCCCGCCCAACTTTTGAAATTTTCCCGGCTCTTTGAGAAACTCGATAATCTCCTGAAGCTCAACCTTCGCTTCATCGGCACCGGCAACGTCCGCAAACGTTACGCGCACTGCCCCCTCACTCAGCATTTTGGCGCGGCTTTTGCCAAAAGAAAAAATTCCCTTCGTGCCGCCTCCCTGCATCCTGCGAAAAAGAATCAACCACACACCGAGCAGCAAAAGCCACGGCAGCGCACTGATGAGAGCGTTGATCCAGACATTGTCGTCTTTCACAATCGTGAAACTGACATTGTGCGCATTCCAGTCTTTCACAATCGCATCGTCAATATTCGTGTACGGCAGCGTCAAATCAAATTTCTGAATTTTGATCTTCTTTCCTTCCGGCGCGTAGATTTCCTGCGGCTCGGAGAGCGTCCCGTGAAATTCAAAATCGTTGATATTCGATTTCTTTATGATCGCTTTGGAGATCTTATTGTTGTTCAAAAATTCCTGGAATTGTGTGAACGTAATTTCGTATTCGGTCGGTTCCTGCCCTTTGAACACCGTCATCACCAAAAAAACCGCCATGATAATGGCAGACCAGCTCAACACGACGCGAATAACTTTCCCCCAGTTGAAATCGTCATCGCCACGCACCGGAGGTTTTCCGGTTTTGCCCTTTACCCCCCTTGGGGGAAGAAGCGGACGTTTCCGCGGCGGCTGTTTTGGGGCGTCGTTCGGTTGATTGCGTCCATTATTTTGATCGTCAGCCATAGCTAACGTACTCCTTTTCACCTTTCCTTTTACTGCTCAGTCCCAGCGGGACTTTCAGCCAAGCGGTACACGGCGCGGAGATTGCGGCATTTTTGTCCGTAATCCAATCCATAGCCGATAACAAAATCGCTTGGAATTTCGAATCCGATATAATGTATCGGGGAATAAAATTTTACTGCATCTTTTTTATACAACAATGTAACAACGGCGAATGATTTCGGGTTCTGCTGAAGAATGAGCCGCTTGATAAAGTCAATCGAAAGCCCGGAATCAACGATATCTTCAACAATAACGATGTCGCGGT
>JAGWND010000217.1 GCA_028873075.1 Bacteroidota bacterium | reverse complement strand
CGGCATCGCTCGAAACAAATGCCTTCACGCCGACTTTTTCAAACGCTTTTTGGACGGAGCGAAGGTTGTTTAGTTTGTAGTCAATTATTCCGATCATGATTTGGTTCCGTGGCTCGAGATTCTCCCTGCTCTCTACTCCCTACTCCTGACTGGTTTCAAGATTCAGGATTCAAGATTTCAGTCGGCTGGAAAGCGCCGTCAGACATCTTAGAGCTTTCCTTTCGTCGAAGGAATTCCTTTCACGCGTAAATCTTTCTCACACGCGAGACGCAGCGCGCGGCCAAACGCTTTGAACATCGCTTCAATCTTATGATGCGTGTTCGTCCCGTACAGCACTTCGATATGTATGTTTGCTTTGACATTATCGGCAAACGATTGGAAGAAATGGCGAATCATTTCCGTTGAAAGATCGCCGACTTTCTTCCGGTTGAATTCAGCGCGATATACCAACGCCGAGCGTCCGCTTAAATCCACAACACAACGCGCCAGCGATTCATCCATCGGAACATATGCGTGCCCGTACCGGCTGATACCGGATTTGTCCCCCAGCGCTTTTTCAAAAGCTTGACCGAGTGCAATAGCAACATCTTCCGTGGTGTGATGGTCGTCTACATTCAAATCGCCCTTGCATTTCAGGTTCAGGGTGAACAGTCCGTGTTTCACAAAAAGTTCAAGCATGTGATCAAGAAAACCGATGCCCGTTGCAATCTCAGCACCGCTCTTTCCGTCAATGTCAAGCGTGAGGAAAATGTCGGTTTCTTTTGTCTTTCGCCGAACTGCAGCACTGCGCATAGATATTCCATTCTTATGAATAAAAACATAGGGACGTTCAAGAGAACGTCCCTACAAAACCACTCTAAATAATGCACAAATTTTCGCTGAATTTCAAGGGCGAAATGAGGCTTGAGGTTGCGAGATTCGCGATTAGAGTTTTGAAATGAGTATTGAAGATTCATTCCCATCTGCCGCCTTCCATTTACCATTTTCCATTCGCTCTCCCGCTCACCTTTGTCCGTCTATGAATTAAAAAATATTTTCTTCCGTTTACTTGCATTTATGCAGAAATTGCTTATATTTCAACTGCCTTCACAAGTTCACTTCAACATTGCCAGAGTTTTTGCAATGCCCCACATTGAAAACTCCTTTGGAGTAATCGAACTTTACAATTTCCATTTACTTTTTATTTCATAACAACATTCATAAAAAATAAAAGGAGTATAGTATGAAAAGACTTCTTCTGTTGTTCGTTTTGCCGTTGATGACGACGGCCGTTTTGGCGCAGTCTTCGTCGAATAACAGCAGCAGCGGTTTTGACGGCACTGTTTCAAAACTTGCCGGAGATGCTGCGAAAGGATTCGTTCAACCAGTTGTAACAGGTTTTGGTGCCGACCTCAACGGCGGTTGGTTCCACAAAGCGCCAACAGCGGAAATGTACGGTTTTGATTTTGAGTTCGGTGTCGTTGCGATGGGTTCATTCATCAGCGATAACGATAGAACATTTTCTGCAAGCAGCGCTTTCCAATTCAGCGGCGGATATTATTCAGGCGATGCGCTTGATAATCCTAGCGGAGAGAAAAGTCAGGCAGAACTAATAGCTGAAAATATTCCTAACTGGTACAATCCTCTCACACCTCACCAACAAATTATAGACAAAATTGCCGCTACCCAATTTCAAGTAGGCATATCGGGGCCAACAATTGTTGGAAGCAAAAGCGATACGATGAAGGTTACCATACCTGGACAAGATATAAATTTAGGAAACAACCAAACGTATCATATCAACGACAACACTCAAACGCTAGACGGTGTAACCGGTGTCCTTGACGGCGCATCTACCGTTCCGTTAGCTGCGCCGCAGCTCAGTATCGGCACGTTAGTCGGCACTCAGCTTACATTTCGCTGGCTTCCGCAAATTGATGCGGGAAGCGATATTGGAAAAATCAAGTACTTCGGGTTCGGTATTCAGCACAATCCGGGACTCTGGTTTGCAAATCCTTTGCCGGTTGATGTTGCAGTCAGTTTCTTCACGCAGGATTTAAAAATCGGAAGCATTTTTGAAACAAAGACAACTGCGTTCGGAATCAATGCAAGCAAGCGCTTCGGTCCCGGTGCTATCAACATCACGCCGTACGCGGGCTTTATGATCGAGTCTTCGAAGATGACTGTTACGTACGCGTACACCTACACGGTCAATCCGAACCTCCCGCCTGTTTCCGATCAAATCAGCTTCGAGCTTGAAGGTGCAAATAAGACACGCCTGACCCTAGGCGTAAGCATTAAGCTGTTATTCTTGAACATCAACGCAGATTATAATCTCGGCTCACAAAATTCTGCCACAGCAGGCTTAATGTTCATCATCTAAGCGCTCCTGCTCTGCCTATCCCGTGAGAGATTGAAAAAGGCTGTCTCTGAAAAAGAGGCAGCCTTTTTTATTTGCTCGCTCATCTTTCCTTTGCTATATTGACTCAAATAATCTTTTAGCCATCCCGCATAAGCGGGATAAACTCCGACACAGAGAATTAAAATGTTACGGCTTCACAAAATAAATTTCTTTCTCATCTGTTTCGCTCTTACAATTCCCGTTCAGCTTTTCGGGAAATCATCGAACAACAATGGGAACTCCGTCTCTGCAATTCAGCACAATAACGTTCTTCCGGGCGTTGTTGTTGTGAAGTTTCGATCTGCTGCCGATCCCGCAGTGCAAAGCACGCTGAGAAAATTCGGCGTTGTTCAATCGCTTTCACAATTGACACAGCACGATCCATACTTCCAAAAATTTCCGGGAGCAAAAATCGTTCAGGCGTTTCCAAAGAGCGCGGCTGAAGCTGCGGCGAAAGAAGTCGGACTTGACCGCATTCACTATTACACATTTTCGTACGCGCTCGATCCGGCTGCCGTTGCAAAAGAAATTTCAAAAAGCCCGCTCGTCGAATATGCCGAGCCGCATTATATTTATCGGGAAGAAAAAATCGCGACGAACGATCCGGATTATTCCAAACAATATTATCTCACACAAATAAAAGCAGACGCTGCGTGGAACACCACAACGGGAGATTCATCCGTCATCATCGGCATCGTTGACAGCGGCGTTGACTGGAAACATCCCGACCTTTTGCCGAACATCCACATCAATCCGAAAGAAGATATTAATGGCAACGGAAAGTTCGACAACTATCCTTCTACACAAACCATCAACGGCGTCACCGGCGACAACAACGGCATTGATGACGATCAAAACGGCTATATTGACGACGTCATCGGCTGGGACTTTGCCGGTGCTAATTTCACGCCCGATAATAATCCAACTCCTGGTAACGAACATGGTACGCATGTTGCAGGAATTGCCGCCGCAAAAGGAAACAACGGCATCGGCATTGCAGGCGTTGCTTACAATTGCAGAATTCTTTCAGTGAAAGCCGGACTTGACAGCGATTCGCAGGGGCTAATTTATTACGGCTACGAAGGAATACAGTACGCCGCAGAAAACGGTGCGAGCGTCATCAATTGCAGTTGGGGTGGAACGGATTATTCTCAATACGGGCAGGACATTATTCAGTACGCAACAGCAAAAGGCGCTCTCGTTGTTGCCGCCGCAGGAAATGAAAACGTCTCGACTCCACATTATCCTTCCGATTATCCCGGTGTGCTTTCGGTCGCATCTGTTTCTTCATCTGACACTAAATCTTATTTTTCCAATTTCGGTTTTCGAATTGATGCCAGCGCGCCGGGGGAAAATATTTACAGCACACTTCCGAACAACAGTTACAATTATCTCAGCGGCACGTCAATGGCAAGTCCGATGGCGGCAGGCGTCGCCGCGTTAGTGAAGTCTGTCCATCCCGATTGGACTGCGGATCAAGTGCGGGAGCAGGTGCGTGTTTCCGCTGATAATATTGATAATCTAAATTCCGGCTACACGCAGCAGCTCGGCTTCGGAAGAATAGACGCAGAACGCGCTGTCACTTTAACATCGCCGGGTGTTGCGCTCGTTTCGTTCACAGCGTCCGATTCCGCATTGGGCAACGGCAACGGCTCGCTCGAATTGGGAGAAAAAATTCAGCTTTTCTGCGCGTTTGAAAATTATCTTGCGCCGGGCGTAAATCTAACTATCACGCTTTCATCGAAAAGTCCGTACGTCACAATTCTTGATTCCTCAATTCAGGTTGGCGCGCTTGGAGAGCTTCAATCGGCGAACAACAATTCTCATCCGTTCGTTTTCCAAATCAGTGCATCTACACCGGCAAATTATGTTGCAACGCTCGTATGCGACATTCACGACGGCAACGGAACGTACGACGATTACGCGCCGCTTCGCCTTTTGCTGAACGCCACCTACCGCGATGCCAATGTTGGAACCGTTGCGCTCACGTTCAACGGTCGAGGCAATTTAGGCTTCGACGATTATCCGAACAATATTGTCGGCGACGGGTTCTTCAACAAGCTCACACAAACAAATCTTTTATTCGAAGGAGCATTCATGGCGGGTGTGAGCGATGTAAAGTTAGTTGATGTTGCGCGCGACAGCACGGGAAATGAACAGGATTCCGATTTCGTTGCAACTGCTCCGCTGAGTGTCTTTTCCCCCGGCTCACGCTCCGATCAGGAAATCGTCTCACAGTTTTCCGATGCAATTGCAGGAAGCCACAGCCTCGGCATCAGCGTTACGACACAAGGATTCGCTTTCAAGAATCCACCGTTCAACAACGGTGTCATCATTCGCTATCGCATTACAAATAGTTCCGGCGCGTCGTTATCCGGTTTGTACTGCGGAACATTTTTCGATTGGGATGTCGGTTCGGCAAGCAACAATATCGCACAGTACGATGCAGCGCATAATCTCGGCTATGTGTACGATGTAACAAAGACAGATTCGACATACGCCGGTGTGGCCATTCTGAGCGGTGATGGTTCACCGCAATTCCACGCCATCAACAACGCCGACACGGGTACTGTGTGGGGAATTTATGACGGCTTTTCACGTGCAGAAAAATGGGATGCGCTGCATAACGGAATTTCAAAAGCAAGCGCCGGCGTCGGAGATGTGTCGTTCGTTATCGGAACAGGACCGGCGACGCTGGCAAGCGGAGATTCCACAACATTTACAATTGCGGTCATGGCAAGTCCCACGCTTTCGGATTTGATTTCTTCAGTAACAACCGCGCAGCAAAGATGGAGCTATGTCAGTGCTGCACCGTCGGCGCCTACTGACGCACCGCTCGTGTTCGCGCTCGGACAAAATTATCCGAACCCGTTCAATCCAACAACGCAGTTACGATTTACGATTGCCGAATTACGATTCGTGACACTGAAGATTTATGATGTGTTGGGAAGAGAAGTAGCGACGCTGGTCAATGAACAGAAATCACCCGGAACATACGCTGTGAATTTCGACGGAAGCAGGTTTGCGAGCGGCGTGTATTTTTATCATCTGCAGGCAGGAAGCTTCATTGCCACAAAGCGGATGGTGCTGGTCAAATAATGTTTCGAGGTGTGAGGTTCGCGATTCAAGATGGAAGACGGAAAAAGAACGATTGAAGATTCAGGATTAAAGACTCATTCTCCATTCTTC
>JAGWND010000216.1 GCA_028873075.1 Bacteroidota bacterium | reverse complement strand
GGAATGTTCGAAGGATTTTTGCTGACGTTGTTCGGCGCATGGATCGGTGAGAAAGTGCAGGCAGCGATGGAGAGAAAGGAAGAAGCGGCGTAAAGAGTAGAGAGCAGGGAGTAAGGAGAAAAAACCTGATTCGGCTGAGATGCAGCAAAACGAATCAGGTTTTGTATGATGTTGGAGATTCTCTGAAGCCAATACTACAAATCATGAGTTTTGTAATGAAGTGAAGCGGTGAAGGTGCATCAATGAGATTTTCATATTTGTTCGTCTCATTTTTTTCCGATGTTCGATATTACTGCCCATGCACAACGAGGCAATATTTTATAATTTTGAATTTGAAAACATGCTGGTTAAGGCAATTGAAGTTGGTTTCTATTCTGTAAGAGATTGAAAACTAATTTGCGCAATTTAAGTTTAAAATAGCGATAACAAGTAATGAAGGAGCAGGATATGCCCGAAGAAAACAAAGAACCGACCTCCGCGCAGCCCGTCATCGGAGAATATCAAGGGAAGCCGGTCATCCGAATCCCGACGGTTGACAACCCGAACGCGGAAACAAACTGGCACTGGTTTTCGTTTGGAAAAAATAAGGCGAAAGCAATTGTGAAACACTTCGACGCGATTAAGAAATTTGCAGAAGAATGACACGGTAAACCACAAAAGGAAGAAGCAGTGTGAAAAATCTTATAGCTGCTCTATTCATTTTAATATCGTTCTTCGGCTTTGTCTCAAAGCCCGGCGCGCATGCAACGAGGAGCGTTCATAAACTTCCTGCCTATGATCATATCGTAGTTGTTATGGAGGAGAACAAATCGTACGCTCAGGTTATTGGGAATGCCGCTGCTCCGTACATCAATTCATTAAGAAAAGAAGGAGCGAATCTTACGCGCATGTTTTCCGAAGAACACGCAAGCGAAGGAAACTACTTCTGGTTGTTCTCGGGCAGTAATCAAAATGTCGGGTTCAATGACGTTATTCCGAATCCCGCCAACAACAAAAATTATCCGTTCCTCCCGAGCAACCTCGGCGAGCAGCTCCTTGCAAAAGGTTATTCTTTCAAGGGTTATTCTGAAAGCCTGCCTGCGATTGGAGATACGATACCGTACACCGGCAATTACGCCCGCAAACATGTTCCGTGGATAAGCTTTGGAAATATTCCGAATGGAGACAGTGAGAAGGCTTCAGCAAATCTTCAGTTTGTGCAATTCCCTTCGGATTACGGCAAGCTTCCCACTGTTTCTTTTGTCATTCCGAATCTCGTTGATGACATGCACAATCCAGGGTCTATTGCTGTCAGCGTGAAGAACGGAGACGCGTGGCTTAAAAAGAATTTGGATCGTTACTATCAGTGGGCGAAAAAGCATAACAGCCTGCTCATCATCACGTTTGATGAGAATGACGACCACAGCGGGTACCGGGGATTGACCGATCCGGCAAGCGCAAATCGCGACATCAGGAACAGAATTCCGACAATAATCGCAGGCGCTCACGTAGCTGCCGGCGATTATCCCGAAGGAAAAGGAGTAACGCATGTCAACATTTTGCGGACGATTGAGTCAATGTATAGCTTGCTTCAATCCGGGAAACAGCAGGAGAATGCTTTGAAGTTCGGAATTCGGGACGATGATGTTATTTCAGATATCTTCAAATAAAAAATAAGTTGTTCAGAGATGTTCCCGAGAATGGCAACAATTCAAAAAGACAAGTACGGATCGAAGACAACGCTCTATAGCTCCGCAATGCCTCGGCAGGAAGCAACAATTCATTTATACATCTGAATCCATCAGCATCGCAAGGAAAAAGCCCGACAGTCGAGTGAAGATTGCCGGGCTTTTCGTGTTTTGGCCGTGGGCGAGGAATTACAGGTGAACGGTATAGTGCTATGTATAAGAAATCTCCCGGCTATTCCGCGAAGTAAATATCCGGCGCGCTCACAACGCCCGCGTTTTGCATTCCATCCTTCAATTCCTGAGATTGGCCGTACTTGCGTGCCTGTTCAGGATTGCCCCAATGTGTGACGATGAGGACTTCATTCGGGTTCTCGTGTCCACGATAGACATGCTCGGCTGTGCACCCGAATTGTTTGCGCAGAGCATACATGGAATCGAAAACGGTCTTCCAATTTGCGAAGTCCCGCACTTTGTGGTTGACGATCATCTTAGACATGATGACACTCCTTTCTTAAAAAAAGTGAATGGATAAACATGAAGCCGACATTTTGTGACTTCACGGGAACAGCAAAATTACTTGTATGCAATTGCCGCGCTGGTTGGACCGGCAAGAGGGAGCCAATCGGTTTTGGTGAAGCCGGTTTTATGTGCCCAGCGGTCAAAATCGTTGAAAGTGTAATCGAAACCTTCTTTTGTTTCAATCAGCATGTTGAGCGACATTAACAACCCGAATGCATTCTGGCTTCGGTCGTTGTCAATAATGCTTTCGATGACGACGAACGCTCCGCCTTTCGGCAATGCGTCGTATGCCTGCTTCATCAGGAACAGCTTCTCGTTTTCGCTCCAGTCGTGAAGAATGTTTCCCATTGCAATGACGTCACTTTTCGGTAACCCATCTTTGAAGAAATTGCCCGCGGCTGTTGTTATTCTTGATGAGAGGTTGAAATGAGCGATCGTATCTTTTGCGACCGGCTCGACAATGGGAAGGTCGTAATTGACGCATTGAATGCCGGGATGATTCAAAGCAACCTGCACGCAGAATGCGCCGTTGCCTCCGCCTGCATCGAGGAACGTGCTGTAGTGTGAAAAATCGAACTGCTTTGCAAACGCGATGAATGCACCCATTTGAATCCCCGACATTGCGCGCAAAAACTCCTTGAGCGATTCCGGGTTGCTGTAGAAATCGTCGAACTGAGTTTTTGAGCCGCTTTGTTTCAATTCGTTTTGCGGGAGCCCGGTTTTCAACCCTTCATCAAGATCGCTCCAAAACCGGTAGAGACGGTTGTTGGACATTTCCAAAATTCCTCCGAGATATGACAGCTTGTTTCTGTCAAGAAAGAAATCAGATTCCGGAGTGTTCTGATACATTGCACTGCCGTCTGTTCCTGTGCGCTTCAGAAATCCCAACGCGACGAGCACATCGAGAAAATCGTGGTACGAACGTTCGTGTAATCCGAGCTTTTGCCGAATCTCTTCAGCGCTTCTCGGTTTTTGCGCGAGGAATGTGAAGAGCTGGAAATTGACGGCAGAGAGAAGTGTTTTCGATGCCCAGTATCCCATTCCGATTTGCAGAATGTGTGTGGGATCAAGTTGTGCGGTTTGTACCGGCGTTTCCGGTGCTTTCGTTGCTGTTTGCATAACGACCTCCTTTGGTTAATTGGCATTACCAAAATACAGCGAGGAGGCCTACGATTGCATTGACGATGGTTAGGATTTTTGAGGTTTTTCCGTGAGGCGTTTTCGGAGGCGGCTTAATGATTCCGGCTCGATGCCAAGATAGGATGCGATGTAATGAAGCGGAATGCGTTGAAAAAGCTGGGGCTGTTCTTTCATCAGCAGGAGATATTTTTCTTCCGGTGTTCCCGATTTTGCAAGCGCGAGCCGTTTTAACGTTGTATAATGATTGCGCTGTACTTTTTCATCGTGAAATGTTTTATACTTCGGAATTTCTTCGCACAACGCCGAAAAGCTCGAGCGTGTAAGAAGGAAAAGCTCGGAATCTTCCAGTGCCTGAATATAATAAATTGTTGGTGTCTGATGGACGAAGCTTTCCAGATCGCCTATCCACCAATCTTCGATTGCGAAATTAACAATGATTTCTTTTGCATGGTCGTCTAAAATATAGCGACGCAGGCATCCTTTGTTAACATACGCGGTTGCGTGCGAAATTTTGCCCGGCTGAAGATATATTTCTTTTTTCTTCACGTGACACACCTCCAAAAATGTACAAAAAAGCTCATACTCGGATTGAGTAAATCCGACAAACTGCTGCAGCGAGCGCAGCAAACCGGGATGTATATTTGTTGGAATGGCTGCCTTCAATATGGAGTCCGGCAAGCGGGAATAAAGTGTCCTTTATTTGCGTCTAAGGTAAGATTTATACTTGATTTATACAAGGCGTTGAATTAACAGTTGCGAATGAATTTCAACTTTGTATATTACAAGTAATGCCGAGCCAAGTTAACCAAATTGTGTCGTGTTGTCTAAAGATTTTTAAACCTTCGTGAAGGACTGTACGATAAACTTTTTACTTTATCAAAAGTCTTTCCTCGGGAAAGACTTTTTTATTTTGTAAGACGTTCATTGCCGTGTCTCTCGTGCTGTCATTCCCGCATGCTTTTAGCGGGAATCTAAGAATGGGTTCCCGCCTCCACGGGAGGGTGGACGTTCGGTACATGTGAAAAGATTTACACTTTTCAACGTAAATGAGTATGAAACACTTTGAAACAAGTTCAATCCGCATTCAGAATAAGCAAACCGGAAACCGCGAGCATTCTGTTCCGCTCTATTTGACATCGAGTTTTACGTTTGAAAACACGGAACAGGGGCGAGCGCTGTTTGCCGACGAGATTGACGGAAATATTTATTCCCGTTTCTCGAACCCGAACACGTCGGAGTTTGTGGAAAAGATGGCGGAGCTTGAACATGCGGAAGACGGTTTTGCTTTCGCAACGGGAATGGCGGCGGTCTTCACCGGATTCGGCGCGCTGCTGCAAGCGGGCGACCACGTGCTGGCAAGCCGCTCGCTCTTCGGCTCAACGCATCAATTGCTGGCGAAAGTTCTTGCCAAGTGGGGAATCACACACACGTATGTTGATGTTGACAAACCGGATGCGTGGGAAAAGGGAATTCAGAAAAACACAAAGATGATTTTCATCGAAACGCCGTCGAATCCGGCATTAGAGTTGATTGATCTCGAATGGCTCGGCAAGCTGAAAAAGAAGCACGACATTGTGTTGAACGTTGACAATTGTTTCGCAACGCCGTATTTGCAAACGCCGGCAGATTTCGGCGCTGATCTTATTACACATTCCGCAACAAAATTTATTGACGGGCAGGGGCGTGTTCTTGGCGGCGTTGTTGTTGGAAAAAAGGATTTGATAAAAGAGATTCGTTTCTTCGCGCGGCACACGGGTCCGGCGTTATCGCCGTTCAACGCGTGGCTTCTTTCAAAGAGCTTAGAGACACTTGCAGTGCGTATGGAGCGCCATTGTGAAAACGCATTTGCGCTCGCGCAGTACTTGGAAAAGCAACCCGGCATCGAAAAAGTCAAGTATCCGTTCTTGCCGTCGCATCCGCAATATGTGTTAGCAAAAAAACAAATGAAGCGCGGAGGCGGAATAGTGACGTTCGTTGTAGAAGGTGGTTTCGAGCGTGCGAAACGATTTATTGATTCGATTCAGCTGCTTTCGATCACTGCAAACCTTGGTGACACGCGCACAACCGTTACGCACCCTGCTTCGACAACACACGCGAAATTGACGGAAGACGAGCGGCAGCGAGTCGGTATTGTACCGGGGCTGATTCGCATCTCGGTCGGCTTGGAA
This sequence comes from Bacteroidota bacterium, assembly GCA_028873075.1. GTDB lineage: Bacteria > Bacteroidota > Ignavibacteria > UBA10030 > UBA8401 > JAJYOI01. The sequence continues at coordinate 135 of JAGWND010000216.1, read as the reverse complement.
CATATTGACGATATCATTGCCGATATTGAGCAAGCATTAAAGAAGTCGAAGTGAGAAGAGCAGGTCAGAAAGTTTGCCAGAGTTAGAAGTGGTTCGAATTTCCAGGTTCGCGTTTTAAGGTTAATGGCTGAAGGT
>JAGWND010000011.1 GCA_028873075.1 Bacteroidota bacterium | reverse complement strand
GGTCGGTGCACGTTCGAGCGCGATGACGCTCAACCGGATTATTGACCGGCACATTGACAAGAGGAATCCTCGCACGGCAAAACGCGAACTGCCGAGCGGCAAGCTTTCTCTCCTGCAGGGATACGGGATTCTCTTCGGAGCACTCGCACTGTATTTCGTTTCTGCAAAACTCATTTCAGATTTTTGTTTTTATCTCGCGCCGATTCCTCTCGTCATTTTTGTCGTGTATCCGTATCTCAAACGATTCACGCCGCTTGCGCATTTCGGCGTCGGACTCGGTATGTCAATGGCGCCGCTCGGGGGATGGTTTGCCATTGTCGGCTCTTTTCATGATCTCGGCACCGGAATCATTCTTCCTCTCTTCGTTCTTTTTTGGGGGACGGGATTCGATATAATTTATTCAACGTTGGATGAACATTTTGATCGTGCAGAAAATCTCTATTCATTCCCGTCGCGCTTCGGCAGAAAGCGCGCGCTGCAAATTTCCGGTATACTTCATCTGCTTGCGTTTATCGTTCTCGTCGTTCTCTTTGTCCACTCGCTGAAAGCATTTGTCGCCGTGCCGTTCCTTCTGCTGAGCGGTGCGCTTCTCTATCTCGAACAGAAAAAAGCCGACGATGTTGAGCTGGCGTTTTTTAAGATCAACCTTCTCGTTGGCTTCAACGTTTTCATCATGGTGATATTAACGAACGTGTTCGCATGAGAATTGTTCTCGGCATTACAGGTTCTTCCGGCGCCATCTATGCAGTGGATTTTCTGAAAAAATCCACTGCAGAAAAATTCCTCATCGTCAGCAAATGGGGGAAAGTGCTGCTGAAGGATGAAGTGAATCTCACAGAAAAAGACCTTCAGCCGTACATCAAGCGCCAGTTTGCCAACGATGACCTTTCTGCCCCGCTTGCCTCCGGTTCAAATCGCTTCGATGCGGTCGTCATTCTTCCCTGTTCGACTTCCACGCTCGGAAAAATCGCATCGGGCATCGGTGATTCGCTCATCACGCGCGCGGCGCAAGTCGCGTTGAAAGAGCGTTACAAGCTCGTGCTCTGCATCCGCGAAACTCCGATGTCAACGCTTTCACTTGAACAGGCAGCGCGATTGTCCGGTTACGGCGCCGTCATCATGCCGATTTCCTCGCCCCTTTATTTCATTCCGAAATCAGTAGACGAATATATCCATGCATTTACCGAAAAGCTTCTCGGCGTTTTGGGCGAACGGACTTCACGCGGCTGGCGCGCTGAAGAATTGGAGTGAACCGTGAGCTTCACTGCGCTCCGAGAATTCGTTTCCTTTCTTGAACGCAACGGTGAACTTCATCGCGTCACTATTGAAGTTGATCCGGAATTAGAGATCACAGAAATCGCTACACGCGCGCTGCGGTTAGGAAAGCCGGCGCTCCTTTTTGAAAATGTGAAAGGTGCAAAATATCCGCTCGTCATCAACACGCTTGCAAGCGAACGGCGCATCGAGCTTGCGCTTGGAGTTCATCCAGACAAATTAGGCGAGCAGCTCATTTCATTTTTCGAACAAGCACTTCCTCCTTCTCCTAGAATTTTTCTGAAGCATCCGCGCACGACATGGCGGCTGATCAAGGCACGTCCGCGTCATGTTACGATCGCGCGCTCACAGGAAGTTGTTGAACGACCGAATCTCAACGAGCTGCCGATTATCAAGTCATGGCCTAAAGACGGCGGGCGATTCATCACGCTGCCGCAAGTGTTCACGTACGATCCGCGAAGCGGGAAACGCAACGTCGGCGTCTATCGTATGCACGTCTTCAACAAAGAGACAACCGGCATGCACTGGCAAATTCAAAAAGGAGGCGGCTTTCATTATTATCACGCGGACAAAATGAACCAGCCGTTTGAGCTTGCCGTTGCGCTCGGCACCGATCCCGCGATGCTTCTCGCCACTGTTGCCGCGCTGCCGGAAGGAATTGACGAAGTGATGTTCGCGGGATTTTTGAGGAAGAAACGTGTTGCAATGATCGGCGGACGATCAATTTCCATCAGCGTGCCGGCAGATGCAGAATTTGTTTTGGAAGGCGTTGTCGCACCGAAAGTCCGCCGCATGGAAGGGCCGTTCGGCGATCACTTTGGACATTATTCCGCTGCATCGGAATTCCCTGTCTTTCATATCAAGGCAATCACGCACAGAAGAAACCCGATTTATCCCGCAACGGTTGTCGGCATTCCGCCGATGGAAGATAAATTTTTAGGCGATGCGACGCAAAAAATTCTTGGTCCGCTCGCCAAGCTTTTGCATTCTGAAGTTCACAGCTTGTGGGCATATTACGAAGCGGGATTTCATAATCTTCTCGTTGTTTCAATTGAAGAACGTTACCAAAAGGAAGCGATGAAAACTGCGCTCGGATTGATGGGTACGCAGCAGCTCTCGCTGACGAAGTGTATTATCACCGTTTCTGAAGATGTGAATCCGCGTGATTTTTCTGCCGCGCTCAAAGCCGTACGGGAAAATTTTGACCCGCATTACGATTTCATTATGCTCCCGAAAGTGCCGCTCGATACGCTCGACTTCACTTCGTATAAAATGAATCTCGGCAGCAAAATGATTCTCGACGCAACGCGAAAATCCGCCGCCGCGGACAGGCGCGAGCCGAGATCGAAGTTGACGCAAACCCGAAAGCTCGCCGGCGCAGTTCGTGGGCTCAAAAACTCCGACCGCCGCATTCTCGACGTGAATCTTATTGAAAACACGCTTCTCTTCGTAAAAGTAAAAAAAGACGGTGCGCAGATAATCAAAAAAATCGTTGCGCTGCCGGAACTCGAAGGAATAAAGATCGCCGCTGCTGTGAGCGAGGATATAGATATTCACAACAAAGAGAGTTATATTTGGGGAGCGTTCACCCGTTTCGATTGTGAACGGGATGTTTTCTTCACCGAACAAAAACTCATCGGCATCTCACCGGTGTACAACGGCATGATGGGAATTGACGCGACATGGAAACACGGTTATCCCGAACCGTTGGCGATGAGCGAAGAGATCGTGAAAAAAGTTGACGAGCGGTGGGAAAGATACTGGAAGTAAAATATCAATTACCATTATTCAACTGCCAATGAATTCTTCAATCCACTTTAGAGATAAAAATCTTCTCCCCATCTGGGAAAAAATTCAGACAGGCACTCGTCTTTCACTTGAAGACGGTGTAACACTCTTCAATTCCGGCGACATCATTTCGATCGGAAAGATGGCGCACGCGGTGCAGCAGCAAAAAAGCGGCGACGCGGTTTACTTCGTGGTCAATCAAAAGATCGAGCCGACAAATATTTGTGTTCTTTCCTGCAAGTTCTGCGACTTTGCCACGAAACCCGGCAAGCCCGACGCCTACGAAATGACGATCGAAGAAATCCTGAGCAAACTCACGCCGGAAATTCACGAAGTGCATATCACCGGCGGATTGCACCCGGATTGGGAATGGAAATACTACCTTGGCATGGTTCGGGAAATTAAAAAGAATTTTCCGAACCTTGACGTGAAAGCGTTCACGGCGGTCGAGATAGATTTCTTTCACAAAAAATTCAAAATGCCGATTGAGGAAGTACTTCTTCAATTGAAAGACGCCGGACTTCGTACAATGCCCGGCGGCGGCGCGGAAGTTTTTTCTGAGCGCGTGCGCAAGCTTCTCTTCAACCAAAAGATCGGGGCAAAAACATGGTTCGAGGTCCACAAAACGGCACATCGCCTCGGCATTCCGACAAATTCAACGCTCCTCTACGGTCATGTGGAAACGTACGAAGAGCGCGTCATGCACATGATAAAACTGCGCGAAGCGCAGGACGAAACCGGCGGATTTCTCACGTTCATCCCGCTGGCATTCCAGCCCGGCGACACCGGAATCAAGCCGAAGAATGATTTCACCTCCGCAATTGAGGACCTGAAAACTATCGCCGTCTCGCGGCTCATGCTTGATAACTTCCCGCACATCAAGGCATATTGGGTGATGCTGACGGAAGAAGTCGCTTCGGTCGCGCTCCATTTTGGTGCGGACGACATGGACGGAACCGTCGGCGGAGAAAAAATCGCGCACGATGCCGGCGCCGTCAGCCCGATGAAATTGGCAAAAGATCACATCATCAAGATCATCAACGACGCGGGAAAAATTCCGGTCGAGCGCGACGTCTTCTACAATCCGCTGAACCTTTATACCGATAACGTCATCGGAAAAATTCCGTATCTGAACTCCGTTCCGTTTTACAGCCATTTTGAAAAGCGTCAATTCAAAATTTTCCCGGTTGTGCCGCGGAGAATGGGCGAGCTTGCAAAGAAAGAACAAATCGAGGCCGGACCGTTTTCGCTCATGGATTTTCTCAGCAACACCGACAAACTTGAGATGATGAACTACTGCATTGCAACACGCGATCAGGTAAAGAGCGTGATGCTCTTTTCAAAGGAAGGCTGGACGGGACTCGAAGACAAAACAATCGGCATTACCGACGACACGGCAACCTCAGTCCGTTTGCTGCACGTTCTTCTTGCAAAGAAGTACAACGTGCATGCAAGGTTTGAGCGAATGCATTCCGGCGTGAACCGTTACGACGCATATGACGCCGTTCTTCTCATCGGCGATGAAGCGCTGCAACGCAACAAGTACGGTTTGCCCGGATTCGAACTCGTGTTCGATCTTGCGAAAGAATGGTACAACTGGCAAAAACTTCCGTTTGTGTTTGCAGTGTGGGCACAGAAAAAAGCGTTGAGTGCCGAACGAAAGAGCGAGCTACATCAACTTCTTGCGCACTCTCTCGAACGTGCTGAATCGGAATTGGACCGTGTCGGCATACTGCACGGACGCCGCATCGGATTGACGGAAGAAGAAACGCAGGAATATTTGGAAGGTTTCAATTATCATGTCGGCAAGCGGGAACGTGAAGCGATTGCGCAATTCCAAGAACTATTCGAAAATATTGCCCGGGAAGTTAACTCAGGAACCCAATTACAAAAAGAGAGGGATTGATCGGTTAGTGGATTGCCGGATATTAAATTTCCATTCATCCGCCAATCTATTCATCCTCCGAAATTAGTCATGGATTCTTCATTGCTTACAAAGCTTCGGGAGCTTATTCAACACGGAGAAAAACTCTTGCCGGAGGGAGGGCTGGAATTTTCCGGATACAACGCGAAGATGCAGCCGCAATACTTGCTGTGGCGAAAAAATTGCCTTGACCTGTTCGGAAAATTAGGAGAGAAAGGAATTGCGTTTCGCTCACGCGTTGCTAATGACGAGAACGGTCCGTATTTCTATCAATCTTCAACACAACATATCCTCGAATGTTTGAGAGAAGCGGCAAACGATGCGGCGACAGAAAAAGCAGCGGCTGCTTCGAAGCCCGGCTTTCCTGCCGGCAAGTCGCAAAGGACTCCTGTGGAACAGGGACAACAAACCGCGAAGCAACACGCTCCCTCTGAAAGCAACCGCGTGTTTGTCGTTTCATCGCCAAACAATCCGTTTCTGGAACAGCTCACAACAATGCTGAAAGAACTGGGAGTAACGGCAACGGTGTACCAAAGAGCGAGCGGTGCAAGCGAATCGCTGGTTGCACAATTCGAAAAAGCAAATGATGTGCGGTACGCGTTTTGGCTGTTCAACGCCGATGATATTCCGAACGCCATGTTCGAGCTGGGATATCTTGTTGCGAAAGTGGGAGCAAACAAAGTGTGCTGCATTCACACGAAAGAAATGCAGCCGCCGCAAAGCGTCCCGGGCGTCGTGAAAAAAGAAATTGTCGTGAAACTGGAAGAAATCAGCTTTAGCATTATGAAAGAACTGAAAGCCGCAGGCTATGCGGTTTCAATTTAATCGCACCGTGAACAAGCAATGTTATAGTGATTCTGGAATCATGGAAATTTCAAATAGTGGAATGAAATGGGTTATTCCTCTTTTCCAATATTCCTAAGGATGGCCTGAATAATTCGATGAAATTGAAATAATGAGAGAAAAGAATGGACGTGGAATCATTGTACACGAAGGTTCATAGCGGCGAACGATTGACTCAAGAAGAAGGATTGTTGTTGTTGCGCAATGCAGAATTGCTCGATCTCGCGGACCTCGCCCATGGAATCCGTTTCAAGAAAAACCCTGACCCGGCTGTGACATTTGTGCTCGACTCAAATCCGAATTATACCAACCTCTGCAACGTTGATTGCATCTTCTGTGCGTTCTACCGCCATCCAGGCGAAGAAGGAGAATACACGTATTCTGTTGATCACATGATTCAGAAATTCAAGGAATCGGCGGCGAAAGGAATCACCACAATCCTTCTTCAAGGCGGCGTCAATCCCTCGCTTCCTTTTGATTATTATGTTGAAATGGTGCAACGAACGGTGAAAGAAGTTCCGCAAATTCATCCGCATTTTTATTCGACTTCGGAAATTATCGGAATGTCGAACGTATCGGGACTTTCTGTTCACGATGTTCTTCGAAAATTGTGGGATGCGGGAATGCGAAGCTTGCCGGGAGGCGGCGCCGAAATTCTTTCCGACCGCGTGAAGAAAAAAATCAGCAACAAAAAAGGAACGTCCGCCGATTGGCTGAACGTGATGAGAGAGGCGCACAAGATCGGCTACAAGAGCACGGCAACGATGATGTACGGACATTTGGAGAGCGACGAAGATATTTTGATTCACCTCGAAAGCATTCGTCGGTTGCAGGATGACTATCACGGTTTCACTGCATTCGTGCCGTGGAGTTTCAAGCCGGGCAACACACCGTTAGAAAAAATTATTCCGCATTATGCAACGCCGACGCGTTACTTGCAGATGATCGCGTTCTCGCGGATTTATCTCGACAATTTCCCGCACATTCAGGCATCGTGGTTTTCGGAAGGGAAAAAGACAGGACAGATTGCGCTTCACTTCGGCGCGGACGATTTCGGGGGAATATTGCTTGAAGAAAACGTTCACGCTGCTGCAAACTTCGTCAACAAAACGAATATGGAAGAGTGCATTCAGATGATTCACGAATCAGGGTTTGATGCGGTGCAACGGGGAACGCTGTACGAGATTAAAAAAATTTTCCCGCGGGCAAAAGCGGCGTAACTGCACAGTAGTTTACTCAGTATCATTTCCGCTCTGCTTAGAGCGGGGTAAACACCACGCAGGAATCCATTGATAGTTAAGCTACCTTATTCGACATTAGGAATTGGAGAAACATATTCGGTAATAAATGAAAACAATCAAGTTATTGGCGCTTACAAAATCCCCGATGCCTTTTCCGTCGTTATTGTGTACAACAAGAAAGTTGCGTTAGTCGAGAATGTAAAAATAAATGTGAACGAGGACTTTGTTCACTCATTCATCCTGAAGTAGGTCGAAGCGGCGCTTCGACCTACCTTTCAGTACAACACCACTTCCGGCACGTTCGGAATAATTTTTCTCTCATGCCCGAGCTTGAACAAAAGCTCCAACGCCTTCTTCCCCTTTTCTCCCATATCAATCGTCAGTTCGCTCACGTACATCTTCACAAATTTTTCGCCCAACTGTTCGCTGATTCCTCTCCCCCACTTCAACGCGTAGGGAATTGATTCGTTCTGATGCGTGTACCCGTAGTGAATGCTTTCCCGCAATCCTCTTGAAAGCTTTACAGCCAATTCCTCGCCTAAATCTTTTCGTACCACATCCAAACCGAGCGGCAAAGGAAGTCCGCGCGTTTTCTTCTCCCACAATTCTCCGAAGTCGAGAATTTTGTTGAAGCCTTCCTGCCGGTACGTGATCTGTCCTTCGTGAATGAGCACGCCGGCATCGAATTCGCCGGACGAAACGCGCGGCATAATTTCGTCGAACGCAATATCACTGTTCGCAATGCCGTCGGTAAAAATTTTGAACATCAACGTTGCGGTCGTCATTTTCCCCGGCGTTGCAACTGTTTTGCCTTTCAGTTCTTCCAGCGTTTTATGTTTTTTTGAAACGATCACCGGTCCGTATCCTTCTCCCATGCTCGCGCCGGTTTTCATGATCCAGTATTTATCGGCAACAAACGCGTACGCGTGCGCGGAAATCGCCGTTACTTCCAGCTCCGCTTTCATTGCACGGACATTCAACGATTGGATATCTTCCAGCATGTGTTCAATCTTTATTCCGTCCAACTTCACTTTCCCGCTTGCCAATCCGTAGAACATGAATGCGTCATCCGGATCAGGACTGTGCCCTACTTTGATAATTCGTTCGTTCATCATCGGTTGCTATTGATAATTGGAGATTGGTGATTAGTTTGTAGAATGCCAGGGCTTCGAGACTGACCATGGAAAATTAAATATTGAAGATTGAGCATTGACGAATTACGATTCCCGATTGACGACTCAAGTTTCATGGCTCATGACTTCTGATTCCCGACCTCCGACCTCAGGCTTTCGTTTTTTTCTCCCCATGTAGAGCGTAGCAATGCCGAACGTGAGAGGCTGAGACGTAGCATCAACAAAGCCCGCTGCACGCAAAACTGAAACAAATTCTTCACCGTCGGGAAACTTTAACACTGTTTCAGGAAGGTAACGGTATGCCGCTCGATCTTTCGATACGATTCTTCCGATGAGGGGAAGAATGTTGAGAAAATAAAAAAAATAAATTTGCTTGAAAGGAAAAATGCGCGGCTTAGAGAATTCCAAGACAACGATTCTCCCCTCCGGTTTCAGAACGCGATACATTTCTGAAATTCCTTTCCCGATATGTTCAAAATTCCTTACACCGAATGCAACGATTGCTGCATCAAACGTTTCGTCTGTAAAGTGAAGGTGTTCTGCATCGCCTGCTTCAAGCCTGATAACCCGTTCTAATCCGCGCGCCTGAATTTTTTTCTTTCCGAAAGCGAGCATCCTTTCCGAAATATCCACGCCGACAACTTCCTGCGGATTCAGCCGAAGCGCCGCGACTGCAAAATCTCCTGTGCCGGTAGCGACGTCGAGAATTTTTTCCGGCCCGGAGTCCCTGAGCGCTTCAACGGCAACGCGGCGCCAGTACAAATCAACGCCGCCGCTGAGAAGATGATTCAGAAAATCGTAGCGATACGCAATGGAATCGAAAAGAGTGCGGACGTATTGTTTCTGCATTCAACTTCCACGGGGTTGTTTCGAAACTGAAATGACTAATATGTCAATATAAAAAACAGAGGCGGGATTTACAATCTTTCGTGGAAATAAATTCTGCTTATCCTACCCACAAATTTCTGTCGAGTGCTCTGTATTGAATTGCTTCGCTCAAATGCTCCGTGCAAATCTCTTCGCTTCCGGCAAGGTCTGCAATGGTACGGGAAACTTTCAGTATTCTGTCATACGCACGGGCGGAGAGGCCGATCTTTGTCATCGCTGTCTTGAGAAGCTCTTCACCCGCCGAATTAATTCTGCAGTACTCTCTGATCTCTTTCGACTGCATGTGCGCATTGGCAAATAACCCCTTGCAATGCTCGAAGCGGCGCGCTTGTCGCTCACACGCTTTCACAACGCGGGACCGAATACATGAAGAAGGCTCGCCCGGCTTTTTCTGCCCAAGCTCAGCCACTTCCACCGCCGGCACTTCGATATGGATATCAATCCTGTCGAGCAACGGACCGGAGATTTTCGCCATATATTTTTGTCTCTGTATCGACGTGCAGGTGCATTCGTGATGCGGATTTCCAAAGTTACCGCAAGGACAGGGATTCATCGCACAGACAAGCATGAACTGAGCCGGAAATTCGAGCGACAGTTTCGAGCGGCTGATCGTGACCTTCCCATCCTCCAGCGGCTGGCGCATCACTTCCAAAACATTACGCGCAAATTCTGGAAGCTCGTCTAAAAATAAAACGCCGTGATGCGACAAAGAAATTTCTCCGGGTCGCGGAATTGTTCCGCCGCCAACAAGCGCACTGTCGGAAATCGTGTGATGCGGTGCACGGAACGGACGATGAGCAACGAGCGCCGATCCTGGCGGAAGCGTGCCTGCGACAGAATGAATCTTTGTTGTTTCGATACTTTCCTCAAATGTCATCGGCGGAAGAATGCTCGGCAGCCTTCGTGCAAGCATTGTTTTACCAGAACCGGGCGGACCGATCATGATAATGTTATGTCCGCCGGCAGCGGCAACTTCGAGAGCGCGCTTCACATTCTCCTGACCCTTCACATCGGAAAAATCGAGATGCACCTGCTGCCCGACTGCAAAGACTTCTTTGACGTCGAGTTCCGTCGGCGCAACGGCATCAAAATTTCCATGGAGCAAATCTACAGTTTCTGCGAGCGTCGAAGCGCCGTAGACATGAAGTCCCTCTACCATTGCCGCTTCGCGTGCATTGTCTTTCGGAAGGATAACTCCACGCAGCCCCTTCTTCTTGATCTCGACAGCGATAGGGAGAACTCCGTGCACCGGACGAAGACTTCCATCGAGAGCAAGCTCGCCGAGAATGACAAAATCCCTTAGCAGATCTTCCGGCACTTGTCCGCTTGAGACAAGCATTCCGACAGCGATCGGAAGGTCGTGCGACGAACCTTCTTTTTTGACATCAGCCGGTGCAAGATTGATCGTGATGCGTTTGTTCGGATAGGTGAAGCCCGAATTTTTTATCGCCGTGGCGACGCGCTCGCGGCTCTCCTTCACAGCATTATCGGGAAGCCCCACCATGAAAAAATTCGGGACGGTGTTCTCAATGTTGGTTTCAATCTCGATAAGGTAGGCATTAATGCCGTACGTTGCACTGCTCAGAACGACTGAAAGCATAATGAACCTTGCAGTTTGTTGTCAGTGAAGCTACGGAATTTTCGGCAGAAGTAAAATCCCCTGACGAAAAAATTGCCGGGACATTCCACACTCTTCGTCAGCGTGTGGCAAAAGAAGTTCGCGCCTCTTACCGGTTTGCCCGCAAAAAATTAAGACGCGTTTGCACTTTTTCTATCGGAACTACAAGCTTGTCTTTGCCGAAGAGTGCGTCCTGCGGTTTCGTGAACGCAAGCTCGTATTCCTGGCTCATGATGATCGCTTCCTCAGGACACACTTCTTCGCAGAAGCCGCAGAAGATACAGCGGATCATGTTGATCTCAAATTTTTCGGGATACCGTTCTTTCCCCAATTCTGTTTCACCAGCCTGAACTTCAATGGCTAATGCGGGGCAGACGCGGCTGCACAATCCGCACGCGACACAGCGCTCGACCCCGTTTTCTTCCACAAGCACCGGACGTCCGCGGAACGATGCCGGCGGCTGAAAACGTTCGTCGGGATATTGCGTGGTGAACGTCGGCGCGAACATCTGGCGGATCGTGAGCTTCATTCCTTTCACGATCTCGGGAATGTACATTCGCTCCCACAGTGACAAATCTTTTTTTCGAATGATTGTACTTCTCTCGCTGTTCATAGAACACCTCGTTCACATTCAAACAAGAATAAAAAAGCCTGTAATGATAATATTCAGAACCGCCAACGGCAGCATCACCTTCCATCCGAGGTTCATCAACTGATCGTACCGGAAGCGCGGAATTGTCCACCGCACAATGATGAAAAACAACAGCACAAGCGCAACTTTCACTCCGAATGCCGCAACTTGCAACAGGCTTACCGCGAGCGGAGAAAAACCGAAATTTTCGATGAACGGAAACTGCCACCCGCCTAAATAAAGCGTAGTGATCACTGCCGATGCAGTAATCATGTTTGCGTACTCGGCGAGAAAAAAGAGTCCGAACTTCATTCCCGAATATTCCGTGTGGTAACCGCCCACAAGCTCCGGCTCAGCTTCCGGCAAGTCGAACGGCAAACGATTCGTTTCCGCAAAATATGCAACGACAAAAGTAATGAAGCCGAGCGGCTGAAGAAAAATATTCCACGCAGGTAAAAAACCGCCTAAATAATTTCCTTGATGCACAACGATCTTGTCGAGCTGCAGCGAGCCCGCAATCATCAGCACCCCGATGATCGAAAGGCCCATCGAAAGCTCGTAGCTGATCATCTGCGCCGACGAGCGCAATCCGCCGAGGAGAGAATATTTATTGTTCGACGACCATCCGCTCAACGTGATGCCGTACACGCCGAGCGACGACAGTGCAAGAAGATACAACAACCCGACATTGACGTCGGCGATCATCAATTTAATATCTCTGCCGAAAAGATGAATCGTATTCCCGAACGGAATCACTGCAAACGTTGAGAGCGCTACGATAAGTGAAATAAGCGGTGCGAGACTGTGAACGAACTTGTTCGCCGCAGTCGGTACGATATCTTCTTTGAAAAAAAGCTTCACAATATCCGCAACGGGCTGAAGCAAGCCCATCGGTCCAACGCGGTTCGGTCCCACACGATTCTGAATAAAAGCGCTGACGCGGCGTTCCGTGTAAACAAGATAGGCAACCGTTGTCAGGTTGATCAAAAGAATCAGAGCAATTTTAACGAGAGGTTCGATGATATTCATTTTTGTTTCACCACTAAATCACAAGGAACAATAATTATGCGTGAACTGGCGCCATGGCCTTTGCTTTCAACGGCGCCCCCTTCTTTCCGACCTTGAGGTACGAAAGTCCTTTGAAGCTTTCAACCCGCTGTGCAATTTCGTTGAACACTTCGTCTGCTGAATTGTACTTGAATTTCGTTCCCATTGCTGCGGCAATGCTTGCGACAATTTTCCACGATGCACGCGCATCACGCCGCGGACCCTTCCCCCACTTATCGTTATGCGCGGCGAATTTATCCCAGCGGCTCATCTCAAATCCATCCATCGCGCGGTCAAGCTCTAGCGTCGTTACCGCCGGGCGAAGACGCTGAACGCGGCGCTGGAAGTTAACCATCGTTCCGTTCTTCTCAGCAAACGTTGCCGCCGCAAGCACAACATCGGCATAACGCGTCGTGCTGTTTTCGTTCGCTGCATGAACAGCGAAGAATTCAAGCTTTGGAAGAACTTCGGCAACACCGGGAACCGCCGCAACATCATCTTCCAACGCATAAAGTGCTTTGATTTTTCCTTCATGAATCCCTTCGATGATTGCATCGAAGCTCATCCCGCCTTCAACAGGTGCAACGCCGACCTCCGCCGCGCCGATCGAGTTCGGAGTTTTGTCCGAACGAAGAAGAATATTGTCCTCATCTCCTTCGACAATGTGACGCACAAAATCCACATTCTTTGTTCCCAACACTTCTTTCACGAAGCGCTGGAAAATATGATTGTCTTCGTTCGTCGCGAAGGGAGAGCCGAGCGCTGCAACTTCCGATTTCTTGAACGACTTCAACTCCGACGCCACACGCGCAATCGCCTCGTCCCATCCCACTTCAACAAGCACACCGTCTTTTCTGATCATCGGCGCTTTGATACGGTTCTCCGCATTCACGAACTTGAACGTGTCAAGTCTGCCGTGATCACACATCCAGTAGCCGTTCACGTCGTCATTACGGCGCGGTGTAAGACGAAGGGTTTCGTTGTTGCGAACACCGACTTCGATGTTACAGCCGCGCGCACAGCCCTGACAGATCGTATCCGTGAACGACATTTCCCACACGCGCGCTTTGAAGCGAAAATCGGCGTTCGTCAACGCGCCGACGGGACAAATATCAACAACGTTCATCGAATACGGGTTATCGAGTTTCTCGCCCGGGAAAGTCGTCAGTTCCGTATGATCTCCGCGTTGAATGAACTGAAGCTGGTGCACGCCGGCAATTTCATCGCAAAAGCGGACGCAGCGGGAACAGAGAATACACCGTTCCGCATCGAACATGACGTGAGGGCCGAGTTGAATACGTTTCGGTTTGTGAACTTTGTCTTCGTCGAATCTGCTGTAACCCGTGCTGTACTTGTACGTGTAGTCCTGAAGCTTGCACTCCCCCGCTTCGTCGCAGATCGGGCAATCGAGCGGATGGTTGATGAGAAGAAATTCCATCACCGCATTGCGTGCATGAACAACACGCTCGTTCTTCGTGTGCACCACCATGCCGTCCGCAACCTGCGTCGAACACGCGATGGCGAGTTTCGGCATTTTTTCAATTTCAACGAGACACATACGGCAATTGCCGGAAACAGAAAGTTTCGGATGCCAGCAAAAGTGAGGAATTTTTATTCCATGCTCTCTCGCTACTTCAATGATCGTCCGCTTGTTGTCGGCTTCGATTTGTGTACCGTCAATCGTAATTTTTACTGTAGGCATAAATATTTTTCATTCATCGTACAATGAAGTACCTTGACACGGTGGATATACTTCACCGCACTGCTTCTTCAACGGAGGTCAATTTGTACCCGAAGGCGTCGGCAACACCCTTGTACGTAATATAACCATCAACCATGTTCAAACCAAGTTTGATTTCATTATTTGTTTGAACAGCCTTTTCCCATCCTTTGTTCGCAATCTCAACGGCGTACGGAAGCGTAGCGTTTGTGAGCGCAACAGTTGAAGTGAACGGAACCGCTCCCGGCATGTTCGCAACGCAATAATGAACAACACCGTCCACAACGAACGTCGGATTTTCGTGTGTCGTCGGTTTGCAGGTTTCGATGCACCCGCCCTGATCAACCGCAACGTCAACCACAACGCTGCCGGGTTTCATGTGCTTCAGCATGTCTTTCGTTACGAGCTTCGGCGCTTTCGCTCCGGGGATCAACACAGCGCCGATCACCACATCGGCGCGATAGACGGCTTTTTGAACATTGTAATGATTCGACATCATCGTTACGACATTCTTCGGCATGATGTCGTCAAGATGGCGCAGGCGGTACAAATTATTATCGAGAATTGTAACACGTGCACCGAGACCCGCCGCAATTTTCGCTGCATTCGTTCCGACAACTCCGCCGCCTAACACAACAACATCTGCCGGTTCTGTTCCGGGAACGCCGCCGAGAAGTATTCCGCGTCCGCCCATCGTCTTCTCTAAATACTTTGCCCCTTCCTGGGGCGCCATGCGTCCGGCAACTTCGCTCATCGGAATCAACAATGGAAGCGAACCGTCCGCTCTTTGCACCGTTTCGTACGCAATGCAGACGGCTCTCGTTTTCATCATCGCCTGGGTCAACTCTTTGCTGGCAGCGAAGTGGAAGTACGTGAACAAAATTTGTCCATCACGGATCAGCGAATATTCCGGCTTGATCGGCTCTTTCACTTTGATGATCATATCTGCTTTGTGGTACACTTCTTTCGCCGTTTTGCTGATCTTTGCCCCTGCTTTTGCGTACGTCTCGTCATCAAAGCCGCTGCCGACCCCCGCTTTTGTTTCCACGAGCACCGTGTGCCCGAATGATTTTAATGTCTGCACGCCGACCGGCAACAGTCCGACGCGGTTTTCGTTTGTCTTGATCTCTTTTGGTACGCCGATTATCATAATAGTCTCTTCTGTGTTTGTCAGTGAAAAGTTTAAGTTGGTTGATTCATAATTCAAGGTTCAGGACTCAAGTTTCAAGGTTCAAAGTTATCAGCCTTTGTACAATCGACCGGAGGATCGTCGTTCCCGCAGAAGCGGGAATCCATTGTTCTTTCGTTCGTAACGAAACCTTAGGAAAGAGAATTTCTTTTTTTCTAAAGACTTCTCGTGTTTACTTAATTTCTTCCGGTGAAAAAATAATTGTTGAAAATTGTTCTTCGCGGAAGAGCAGCTTCGCAACTCCCGACACCTCTTCGGCAGTCACTGCATCAATGTGACGAGTAATCTCGTCAAGCGTTGTGAATTCTCCAAAATATAATTCACCGCTGCCGAGGCGCATCATGCGATTCGACGTGCTCTCCAAACCGAGCAGCATGCTTCCTTTCAATTGTTCCTTCGTGCGTTTCAGCTCGGCAGAGGAAACAGATTTTTTCTTCAGCTTCAATAATTCTTCATGGACCAGATCGAGCGAATGCGCGATGTGTTTTTTGTCGGTCCCAACATACACGCCGAACGAGCCGGTATCGTTCAACATGTTCAAAAATGAATAAACGGAATATGCGTAGCCGTACTTCTCGCGGATATTTTGAAACAAGCGCGAACTCATCCCGTCCCCCAACAATGTGTTCAACACAAGCGACGGATAGCGGTGTTTGCTGTGAATGCTGAACGCAACCGTTCCGCTGCACACATGCGCCTGCTGGATCGGCTTGGAGATTTCGACTGTTCCCACTTCCCGGCGGCGGTGAGTTCCATGAGGACGCCGAATCGTACCGTTCGGTAAGCCGCGAAGCGTGAAATATTTTTCAACGAGATCAACAAGTTTGTCATGAGAAATATTTCCCGCCGCCGCAACCACAATACGGTTGTTCGCGTAGTGCGTTTTCACGTAGCGAAGCAATGCTTCACGAGTGAACGACGAAACATTTTTCGCCGTGCCGATCACAGGATATTTCAACGCGCTCGGGGCATAAATGTTTTCTTCAAACACATCATGAATCAGGTCGTCGGGATCGTCTTCAACATTTTTTATTTCCTCCAGCACGACTTGCTTTTCTTTTTCAATTTCTTTTTCTGGAAATATCGGGTACTGCACGAGATCGGAAAGGACGTCCACGGCTTTCCCCGCGTGCGCATCCAACACGCGTGCGTAGAAGCACGTGTGTTCTTTCGACGTGAATGCGTTCATGTAACCGCCGACCGATTCGAGACTGCGCGCGATTGCCTGCGTGGAACGATGCTGCGTCCCCTTAAAAACCATGTGCTCTAAAAAATGGGAAATACCGTTAGTGACGTCGTTCTCGTTACGGGAACCGGTATCAATCCACACGCCGATGGTAACGGACTTTACGTGCGAAATTTCTTCGCTGACAATCCTGATGCCGTTATGAAGAGTGGTTTTTTTGTAGCTTGAAACAGGCGCTTTCCGCGCCGTTGGTGATAAGTTTTGAGATGGAGAAGTTCGTGCTCTGTGGGACATTTATTGTGCATTCTCTGTTCAGGTTCATTGGAAAACATAAATAATATAAGATGAAATGAAAAGAGAATCAAGGAACTGATTATTGAAACGGATTATTGGATACATGGATTTGTGGATTGATGGAATTCATCTGTTTTCCCATCAATCCAGTAATCCTCCAAAGGAGTGCCTTTGGGACAACAATCCAGCGTTTATTTCTTCACCGGCGTTAGCCGCAGCATCAACACATCATGTCCGGGCACAACTGCCTTCAAATCTTTTTCAGACGTGCCGATGCCTTTGTGCGACCACAAATCACGAACTGCGTATGCAATGTGTTGAAAGCCTGTTGTTATGCCTGACAATGTATCTGTAACATCTCCATTTTCAGGCCCAAACGAAACATTCTTCGGATTCACGCCACGGTTCAAAAAGCACATTGCCCAATCGCCTTTCGCGAGCGGCTTGAAAAAAATTTCAACGCTGTCCTTCGAAGAAAATCTGAAACCTTCGATGCCGAGCGGATCCTGATCCACCGCAATAACTTCCTTGTTCATCAAAATTTCTTTCGTCCGCTGCGCCATCGTTCTCAAATCGTTTCCAGCCATGAGCGGCGCGGCGAGCATACACCAAATTGAGAAATGCGCGCGATCCTCGCCGTTCGTCATTCCGTTGCCGACCTCAAGCATGTCGGGATCGTTCCAGTGTCCCGGACCGGCGTACTGCCGGAGGCTATCCTGCGCATCAATGATTGACAAGATAGAAAGCTGCGTCCATGTGCCGTGATTAATATCTTCCGCAAAGTCGGCAGAAATGTCTTCGGTTGTGCGCCACAAGTTCCCGATTCCCGTGACCCACGGACCCGGAAAACTCCAACTGCAAATGCTGAAAACAATCGGTCTGCCGCATGAATCCAAAGCGTTGCGCATCTTCGTGTAATCGCTTTGGAGATCGCCGACTTTATGGCAGTTATCGTACTTCAGATAATCCACGCCCCACGATGCGAACGTATTCGCGTCGTCAGCCTCGTGTCCGTAACTCCCCGGAAATCCCTGGCACGTTGCCGAGCCGCGGTCTTCGTAAATTCCCAACTTCAATCCTTTGGAATGAACGTAATTCGCCAACGCTTTGATGCCGCTCGGAAATCGCATTGAGTCCGCCACCAACTTTCCTGCACTATCACGCGAGTGCGCCATCCAGCAATCATCCAACACAACGTACTGATAGCCGGCGTCTTTCATTCCGCTGCTCACCATTGCATCGGCAATTTGTTTGATCAGCGTTTCGTTGATGTCGCACGCGAACTTGTTCCAGCTATTCCATCCCATCGGCGGAGTTTTTGCCAAGCCGGTATCTCCGGCAAAGAGAGGAAACGATGCGAGAAAGAAAAGAACTGCCATAAACACAGCAGTCCTATAGCTCCGTTCAAATTGTGATTTCATTGTTTTTCTCCTTACGTCATAAATGAAAAAAACTGTCATGCCCGAATGTCCCGCTGTACGGGATGCCGTAAAGCGGCATTTTTGTCGGGCATCCATAAATGGATTCCCGCTTTCGCGGGAATGACGATCCTTCACTTCTGTTGTGAAAAAAAGATTCTGCATAACTTCGGGTTACTATCACTTCGCAAGATGAAACAATCTTCGTGCAATAAGAATATCCCAAATCTCCAGTGGAATAAGAGAGCCGAGCGCGAAGAACATGCCGACTATTCCTGCCGTCGGCGGAAGAAGCGACATTACACCTAACACAACCGCCACGTACGCAGTTGCCTTGCCGAAGACCGTACTCCTCAGCATAATGATTGCGATTATCAGCAGTGCGACGCCTTGAAAAACGTACGCCACATTGAATGCAGTTCCCTGATAATTCGCTATCATGACGTGACCGGCAGATAACAACATTGCCCGCTGGCTCTCTGTTGTTGCCGCCGCATATTGATTGCTGAGAGAAAGCATTTCAAACGCTGAGCCGGAAGAAAAATATGTCGTTGTTCCGACAAGCCCGAGAGCCAAACCGATTACCATGAACGACTGACTGAATTTTCTCAAGACAATATAAAGAGCAAGAAAGATGAAAAGCATGAAAACCTGATCAACAATGAGCATCAGGTCTAAATCGAGCAACCCGATCAGTTTATTGTTTTGAAAAAGTGCGAACCAGCCGGTAACGTCGGTCGGCGAAGGCCAGAGAATGAAGACAACAACTTGAATCGGAATGAACACTGCCATCAGCGCAGCAGCCGCACCGCCGATTTTGTAAAGGGGGTGCCACGCAAGATTCAAAGCTTCTGTTTCAGTGGTTTCATTCATTATTTCTCCGGTTGAATTTTGTGAGGCCATAAGGTATACGCTTAAAATTACAGATGATTTATCAGGATATATCCTTCCATCAATAATAAAACCTTCCTCTCTCCAACATTTCTATAGGAGGAATTTTTGGACCGCGGCAGACGAAAACTTTCAAGTGATTTTCATGCGACGTAACGTACTCGCTTGTAAATTCTCCCGGATACACTTCGACTGTTTCAAAAACATTTTTCAAGCCGTTCTATTCTCTTTCATGTCCTAATTGAAGAAGAATCTTGAAACCTCCGCCGCTTTCCAGCTTCTTTCTGCTCCACAAATAGTACGTGTTGTGCCCGGAAGCCACAAAGGGAAAATGATACTTCTTTCCGTACAGCTCAAGCGCCCCCGCCTGCCCGTAATTTTCCGCCGCGATGATCGTTTTCGGTTTTTCCGAATCCGGCAGACTCTGGTACGCATTGAGAACCAATTTGAATTTTTCTTCCCATCCTATTCTGTCGGCAAGAATCTGTGGCAGCGGCGGCTTGTTTCCTGTTTCCTGTTCGGTATTCATCCCGATAAATCTCGTATACTCACGCACCGACTCGTACGGGAAATACGGAAGTATCAGCGGCAATGAGAGTGCGAGTCCGGCGTACAAAAAAACCAGTAGTACCCCCTTCAGCCACCGCGCATTATGCTTGAAAATAAAATTTTCGAAGAAGAAACCGCCGCCGGCAAAAACCGCAGAATACGCGAACGTTAACCTGTCGGGACGGCTTGTCCCTGAAAGCATCATAAAAAGAAACAAGCTCAAAAATAAAACCGAGAGAAATCTAAAACTCTTCACGCTTTTTGAAAGAAGCAGGAATATGATTCCCGCAAACCAAACCGGAAAAGTAAACGGCGACATCCACATTATCTGATCGCGGAAGAAAGCAAGCGGCGGCGTGTACACATTCTTGTGCGCGCTGATATTCCTGTAGAACTCAAGCGAAGGATAATTGTTCGCCGCTTGCCACAAAATATTTGGGAGAAAAATGAGCAACGCAATCAGCGAGCCGGCGGCAAACCACTTGTTGAAAACAAGTCTCCACTGTCCCGCAACGATTAAAGAAAAAACAACGCCGAGAATAAAAACTGCAAACGTATGCTTGTTCATCATTCCTAAGCCCATCACAATGCCGAGCACAATCCATCGCTTCGGATCATTTTCTTTTATCATTCTTCCCGCAAAAATCAGAAGCACAACCGCGAGGAGTGTTTCGAAAATATTCATTGAATAAAGCCCGCCCATCGCCGCAATCACCGGACAAGCCGCCGCTGCACACGCGGCGAGACATTGCGCAAATCTCCCGCCCCCGATTTCTTTTGCAAGTATTCCGGTAAGAAACACGGACGCCGACGCCGCCAACGCAGGGAGTATTCGTATCGCAAGCAGCGATGTGCCGAAGAAAAGCTGAAACACCGTGAGAACAAGCGGGGCTAACGGCGGATGATCAACATACCCGAACGCAGGCCGTGCGGCGCACGCAATATAATAGAACTCGTCAATGAAATAACCGTACGCTTTGACAAACGACGAAGCATAGATGAGAACAAAGTTGAGGAAAGCGATGAGGAAAAGATACTTGTGTTCTTTGACGAAACGGAAGTCAAATGTTTTCATATTCTCCTTCGTTTAGTAACTGCTCAGCGCTCCCCAAGTATCGTCATTCCTGCACGCTTTTAGCGGGAATCTATTTTCTCTCTGTATGCTAAACTGCGGGTTCTACTTTCGAACCGGCGTCCCCTGATGAAACCGCAACCGCCATCCGTTCGGCGTTCGTAACCAGAGCGAACTTCTGTTTGTCACTTCAAGCGTGTCGGATTGAACTTCACTCACATACGTTACAAGCACAACCTCGCTTGTGATTGGATGAACTTTAAAATTTCTCAGCGGCAGCTTCGGGTTAATTTCGTGCGGAGGCGCGGCAAGAGCCTCTTCGCGCGTATATATTTTCCCCGATTTGCCGAACTCGAAAAAATCCGGTGCAAAAATGCGGCTTACATGAGCAATGTCGAAACGCGTTTTTGAAACCCAAAGCGATTCTTCAAGCTCCCTTAATTCTTCAAAATCTCCTTTGCCTATCTCCTTCATCGCTCTCGCTTATTTGACCGTAACGGTCAAGGCACTGTTGCTTTATTCTGCTCCCCGCATTGTCAGAGCAACTTTCTTTGGCTTCTTAATAGATAGCATCCGAAGCATAGGAAAACTCATAATGTGTCATAAAAAAAGAGGGTGGTTTGTGCAATTCCATTCGGGCAACAATTAAGATTGCTAATTCATCCTTCAATGAGCCATCTTTTCGGTAAGAACTCTTTCACTCTCTCCTCCGTAAGCGAGCACGGAGGGATCCTCTCTTTGTGAAAAAATGGATGCACAATAGTAAGTAAAACGGTCGAGAAGGTCAAAGCACGATTCCAGCAGCAACCTTTCTCTCCTTCGTCCCGTTTGCTCACCTAAACCCATCCGAATAAAACTAACGTCTTATTAACCCGCCATGCAAAAAGTCCCGCAAGTCCGATAAGAATAATATTCAGAGTAAACCCGAAGGGAGCGTACACTTGCATTCCGAGTATGATTGCCGTAACAACAAGAAACAAGCAAAACGTCGCAAGCCGTTTGCGAAGAACGCGAAACGGCTTTACCGACGCGAGAAAATTGTCGGGCACTTTTGTGTCGGGCGTAACGTCCTTGAAGTGAGAGTTGATTTTCGGCTGCAAAGAGAAATGAACAAAAGAGAGCAAACCCATGAGCGTAAAAAGCAGCACAGTCTTTGCGAGAAGAATATAATTTGTCCACAGTGCTTCTATGCCCCACGGACCGACGACAAGCATGAGAATGCCCGAAAGAAAAGCCGAAGTCTGAAAAACATAGCATCGGACCGCGCCGTGCCGGATTATATTTTCCATATACTGGTCGGTTCCGTAGTTGAACGACGCGCCCATCAACGCCCGCTCGTTGACAACAATGAGATTGAAAAGCGGAATGGACATGAAAACAAAACTAACGATGTGCCACAACTTTAGAACTTGATAGAGATTCTCCATAAAAAATCCTAAAAGGCCGAGGTTGAAAAATTCAGTTTTACATTATCTGATGGGAATTTTGATTGCACAAAAGTAAGTAAAACCTTTGTGAAGGTCAAGAAGAGGTGGCGGCGGGCGCCGGTTCGATTTGACAGAATACAATGAAAACAGTTCTCATCACATTTCAATAATTTTTCGGAAATGAAAGCCATAAATTGAAAATGTGACAGCGATCGGAAACAAGCGCGGGCGGTGCACAAGCGTCCACGTGAGCAAGCGCCAATAATGGAACCGCTCCTTCCCGAGCAATCCCAGCCGCCACACCGACCGCGCGAACGCCGAAATATCTCTCAAGGTCACGCTGAATTTTCTTTTCATCAAAATCTCACGGGGATGAAATGGCGGGTGATATTCTTTCAAGAAATTTTTGACGCGCCGGTAGTAATGTTCCGGGGTATAAAGCCGTTTCAGTACTTTTTGATACCCCTCGGTGAGAACTTTTTCTGCCATCGCCGGGATAAAATTCATCGAGAAATCGGTATTATCGCCGCTCATCGAGCGAAGAATGCGCCCCTCTTCTTTCAAACGCTTATACAGGCGCGTGCCAAGCGGCGCGTTCAGAAGACCGACCATCGCCGTGACAATTCTTGTCTCCTGAATGAACTCGACCATCCGTGTGAAGATTGTTTCCGGGTCACTGTCAAAGCCGAGAATGAATCCTCCTTGCACGATCAATCCGGAAACTTGTAATTTCCGAACGCTCGCAGCAAGATTGCGATTCCTGTTGTGATTCTTGTCGCACTCACGCAAACTCTCTTCGTTCGGCGTTTCAATCCCGACGAACACAGCATCGAATCCGGCGCGCACCATCATTGAAAGCAATTCGTCGTCATCGGCAAGATTCACCGATGCCTCAGTTGAAAACTTGAAAGGATGCTTATGCTCTTCCATCCAGTGAATGATAGCGGGAAGGATTTCCTTTTTTAAACGGCCTTTGTTGCCGATAAAATTATCGTCAACAAAGAAGACATCGCCGCGCCAGCGGAATTCGTACAGGCTTTCTAGTTCCGCAATCACCTGTGCCGATGATTTCGTTCTCGGCTTTCGTCCGTACAAAACGGTAATGTTACAAAACTCACAATCATAGGGACAGCCGCGTGAATATTGCAAATTCATTGAGGCGTAGTTTTTTTTCGTGATGAGATCCCATCGCGGTACAGGCGACGCTCCGATATCTGCCCAATGATCTGCGCGATAAATTCTCTGCGCTTTGTTTTTTTGGAAATCATCGAGAAACAACGGGAGCGTTACCTCTGCTTCGTCAAGCACAAGATGGTCAACGTCGGTGAATGATTCCGGATCGCTTGTAAACAGCGGCCCGCCTGCAACAATTGTCTTTCCAAACGCCTTGCACCGGAGAATGATCTCATGGACGGAAGCCGTTTGAATGGACATCGCACTGATAAAAATGCAGTCCGCCCATTGCAGGTCGCCGTCATGCAAATGCTCAACGTTCATATCAACAAGCCGGACATCCCATTCTACCGGAAGCATAGCGGCAACTGTCAGCAATCCGAGCGGAGGGTAGCTTGCTTTTTTTGAAATGAAGCGCAGAGCATGTTTGAAGCTCCAGAATGTGGCGGGGTGAAGAGGATAGACAAGCAATATATTCATTAAAGTTCCGTGATTGACTACACTGAAGCTTTGTCAATCGTCATAGTGAGACAGAAGACCGCACAACCAACGCCGTTGTACGGTTTACAATTTCCCCTGAAAAAGAAAAAGCCCGACATACCTTTCAGCAGCCGGGCTCTTGTTGTTAAGAGTCGAGTGTCAGACGCGCTCTACGTGCGTCGCCTGCAGACCTTTTCTGCCTTGCTCAACGTTGAATTTCACTTTGTCGTTCTCGCTCAGCGATTTGTATCCTTCGCCGACGATCTCCTTAAAGTGCACGAACACGTCTTCGCCGTTTTCACGGGAGATGAAGCCGTATCCTTTTTCTGCGCTGAACCACTTAACAGTTCCTTGTTCCATTCGGAACCCTTTCAGAAATTGTGAAACATGTGTACGAAAATCTTTGCCGCTTTGCGTAGTGAAGGACTGTTAAACGTGGGATCGCTCTTCTGAAGAAGGATAGCGAGGACACTGGTCTTTCGTAAAACTATCTACAACTCAAGCACACAAGCTACGTACTGTAATTGCGGTAATAATATACTTGTTTTCGGGACGAATAGCAAATGTCGGTTTCGCCACAAAGCCATTCCGATTCTATCGGAGGAATAACGGAATAGTGGAATAATGGAATAATGGAATAATGGATCCTTCAACCTGTTCTATTCCGCTATTCCAACATTCCAATATTCCAAAACGAAGAAATAGTTGAACTTTACAAAATTTTTCTTATCATTCTCTCTGTAGCTTAGTGACTTCGCGGCAAAGAATCATTTTCGTCATGCAAAAAGAAATTTATACTTACTGCACAAACGACCATCGCCGGCTCGAAGCATTGTTAGACCGCGCAACAGCGACACCGGGAACGTACGAGATGAACGCGTACGGAGAATTCCGCGCCGGTTTGCTGAAGCATATTAAAATAGAAGAAACAATTCTTCTCCCCTTCGCGCAAAAAACGCGCGGCGGCGAACCGCTGCCGATTGCCGCACGTATTCGTCTCGATCACGGCGCAATCACCGCGTTGATGGTTCCTCCGCCGTCGCCGGCAATCGTTGCGGCATTGCGCGACATCCTTGCGCGGCACGATGCGTTGGAAGAAGGTCCGAGAGGAATGTACGAAGCGCTCGATGCGCTTGCGAACAACGACGTTGAAGAGCTGATGAAAAAAATACGCGCAGCTTCTGATGTCCCGCTTCACCCTCACAAAACCGGACAGCTCATAACGGATGCAACGCGGCGAGCGTTGGAGCGGGCGGGATACAAACTTTCGGATTATGAATGAGGCTCGAGGTTCGGGATTTGGGGTTTGGGGTGTTGAGTGTTGAAGATTCAAGTTCCAAGATTCAGGATTCAAGATTGACAGTGATGTAAACCGCTCAAAACTCGAAACCCAAACCTCAAACCACTCACGCCCTCTTCTTCTCAAAAAAACTTACCAACAGCAGCGCACACACGGAAATCAAAACATTGACAAGCGAAAAAATAACTGCCGCGCTCGGCTCTCCCGCTTCGACCGATGAGTAAATAGCAAGCGGCATTGTTTGAGTAATGCCGGGAATGTTTCCGGCAATCATCAGCGTTGCACCGAACTCGCCGAGCCCGCGCACGAATGCGAGCGTCGTTCCCGCGGCAATGCCGTTCCATGCAAGGGGAACGAACGCGCGCCAGAGAATCTTCCATCCGCTCAATCCTTCAATCCGTGCCGTGTCAATGAGAATCGGATCAATCTGTTGAAATGCTGCCCGCGTCGTCAAATACATCAGGGGGAACGAGACGACGAAGCTTGCAAGCGCGGCGGCGCGCCACGTAAAAAGAAGAGACCACGAGGAAAAAAATATTCCAATCGGAGAGCTGTTTCCGAAAATGAGAAGCAGAATCAATCCGACAACAGTTGGAGGAAGCGCGAGAGGAAGAACGATGGCGCCGTCAACAAGCCACCCGAACGAGCCGCGATATTCCATTCTCCAGCGCGCCGCAAGAATTCCGAGCAAGAATGAACAGCCGGTTGCGGCGAGAGTTACTTTCAGCGAAATCCAAACGGGACTGTAATCCATTGACAATTGCCGATGTACGATTGAAGATTCAAGAACAAAACTTCTTTGTGTCTTGTGGCTATCGAAAACCGAAACGAGAAAAGATCGCCCGCGCTGAATCCGATGAAAGAAATTCGAGAAACGCTTTCGCCTCCGCCTGATTTTTCGATGCAGCGACAATCACCGCCGGATACATAATCGGATCGTGAAGAGAATCGGGAAGCTGCACCGCAATGCGTACGTTTTTTGATTCAAGCGCATCGGTAGTGTAGACAACACCGGCATCGGCGTTCGATGTTTCAACATACGTCAGCACTTGCCGGACGTCGTTGCCGTAAATAAATTTGGAAGCAAGCCGATCGAAGAGGCGAAGGTTTTTCAGCGCTTCAGCGGCATAACTTCCTGCGGGAACACTTTTCGGATCTCCAACAGCAACGCGGCGAATTGACCTGTTCAGCAAATCGTTGGGAGAATGAATCCCGGAGTTCTTCTCCGGCGCAATGATGACAAGTTGATTTGTTGCAACGGTTGTTCTGCTCCCTGCAAGTATCATTTTCTTTCGCTCCAGCGCATCAACATACTTTGTAGACGCTGAAATGAAAAGATCAACAGGCGCGCCGTTTTCAATCTGAAACTCCAACGCGCCTGAGCCGCCGAAGTTGAACGTAATATCTCCCGAGGGATGCGATTTTGCGTACTCTGCGCGCAACGATTCAAGAACGTTCTTCATGCTTATTGCCGCGGAGACCGTCATTGTTCGGCGCGATGAAGTGCGGCACGACGAGAAAAAAATCGCAAGAGCAAGTATGCAAACTGAAGCAGCTCCAATCTTTTTTATCAGTGCCATAACGTTTGTCAATATAGAAAGTTGATTCGTACCTTGCAAATAATGAGAGAACTGTGTGTCCTCAATGTGATTCACCTTAAAAGTAAACACGCAACCGGCGTTGAAGCAATCCTTGCTTCAATAAACGAGTTTTTGTATATTGAACTGCAAATTGTTGAGGGGGTCGTAGCTCAGTTTGGTTAGAGCGCCTGCCTGTCACGCAGGAAGTCGCGAGTTCGAGTCTCGTCGGCCCCGCAGAAGAAGCAAAAGCCGGTTTGAAATTATTTCGAAGCGGCTTTTTTGTTTCGCGCCTTCTCCCCAAAACAGGTTCGTGGGGCAAGATGAAGAAATGTTGCTACCTCTCTACCACCTTAAACGAAGCTTCCTTCACATCAACAGAATTTGTGCCGACAAAAACCTTGAACGTTCCCGGCTCAACCACTTTTTCCATCTTGATATTAAGCATGGAAAGACTTTCCGGCGTAAGTGTGAAAGAAACTGTTTTTGTTGCACCTGCTTTCAAAAATATTTTTTTGAAACCTTTCAATTCCTCAACCGGCCGCGTTACGCTTCCATATTCGTCCCGAATATATAATTGAGCGACTTCTTCGCCGTCACGTGTACCTGCATTGTTCACATCAACACTGACAGTAAGCGAATCTGTCGGTGAAATTTCCTCTGCGCTCAAACGAAGATTGCCGTACTCAAATTTTGTGTAACTCAACCCGTAGCCGAACGGGAACAACGGAGATGACGGAAGGTCGATATAACGAGAAGTATAATGCACCGTGTCATTTCCGGGCCTGCCGGTGTTTTTGTGATTGTAATAGATCGGCACTTGCCCGACGGCGCGCGGAAACGTTACGGGCAGTTTTCCGGCCGGATTGTAATTTCCGAACAGCACATCGGCTATTGCATTTCCTGTCTGCACGCCGAGGAACCACGTTTCGACAATTGCGGGAACATGTTCGGCTTCCCACGAAATGGAAAGCGGACGACCGTTCATCAAGACAAGCACGACAGGTTTGCCGACAGCAACGACAGCTTTCACAAGCTCTCCCTGAATGCCGGGCAAATCGAGTGACGAGCGGCTTGCCGCTTCGCCGCTCATCGAGGACGCTTCCCCGGCGAAAAGGATGACCGCATCCGATTTTTTTGCAACAGCAATGGCTTCGCTGAACCCGTCTTTCGAGCTTCCCACAATATCGCATCCGCGAGCATACAAAATTTTCGTCTCCTTTGAGACAGCCCTTTGAATCCCTTGCAAAGCGGTAACGACATTCGATGTATCACCGAGCGCGCTCCACGACCCGAGCGGGTCTCGAGCATCACTCGCAAGAGGCCCGATCACAGCAAGAGTTTTAATCGTCTTTTTCAATGGAAGAATATTGTTATCATTTTTCAACAGCACAATTGATTGCCGCGCCGCGTCGCGTGCTGATGCAAGAAACGGTGCAGAAAGTGTTTCCAATTTTTCGCGCGCACGACTTCCGAATCGGTACGGATCATCGAACAAACCGAGCCTGAATTTCTCTCGCAATACACGCCGCACAGCTTCGTTCACAACCGTTTCAGGAATTTTTCCTTCCTTCACAAGCGCCGGCAAATATTCCTGGTACAATCCTCCTTCCATCGCCATGTCAACGCCGGCGTTGAGCGCGAGTGATGCCGACTCGGCGTCGTTTGCAGCGATGCCGTGCACGTGCAGCTCGTTAATCGCAGTCCAATCGCTGACAACAAAACCGTTGAACCCCCACTCTCCGCGAAGAATGTCTGTCAACAAGTGATGATTTGCCGAGCTTGGAACGCCGGCGATCTCGTTGAACGAGCTCATCAGTGTTCCGGCTCCCGCTCTCACCGCAGCGTGAAACGGCGGAAGGTAGATTTCGCGCAGCGTTCGCTCGGAAATATCAACGGTGTTGTAATCTCGTCCGCCTTCAGCAGCACCGTATGCTGCAAAATGTTTTGCACAAGCAAGAATTGAAACAGCGCTGTCGAAATTCGCTCCTTGAAACCCGCGCACGCGCGCCGCTGCCATCACGGAACCGAGATACGGGTCTTCGCCCGAACCTTCCGTAATTCTTCCCCAGCGCGGGTCGCGAGCAATATCCACCATCGGCGCAAACGTCCAATTCACTCCATCTGCGGAAGCTTCACGAGCGGCAATGCGCTCGTCGCGTTCGACCATCCCGGGGTTCCAACTGCTCGCTTCTGCAAGAGGAATCGGGAAAATTGTTTTGTACCCGTGAATGACATCGAGACCGAAAAGCAGCGGAATTTTCAGCCGCGAGCCTTCAACGGCGATGCGCTGAAGATCGTGCGTCGTTTTCACACCGTGCACGTTGAGAAGCGATCCAACCTTCCCTTCCCGTATCAATTCCTCGTAATGCGACTTCGCAGGATTGTCCGTGGCATTGTCATTGAAGCCGCCGCTATATTGAGACAATTGCCCGGCTTTTTCATCAAACGTCATGTTCGCAATCAACGAATCAATCTTTTGCTCGACATTGGGATTACGAAGGACCTGCGCCTGCATTGAAACTGCAGCAAAGGGATTTCCAATACATAGAAAGAGCAATACACACGCAAAAACATGGATAAACTTCATGGCATACCGTATGAAGTAGTGGAAAATTGGGTTTTAATTTGCCTCCAATGTACAAAATTGCCTGCCAATAAAAAACATTGTATGAAAACTCGCCGCACTTTTCAGGAAGAACGACTTTTACCCCGGCTTGATGTCACCCAAGCCTATAAAGACAGCAATATCCCGGTAGAGGGTAGTAGGTCAGTTTGACGAACCCGAACAAAAAACAAACGTCATACCAGCGAAAACTGGTATCTAATTGTCGGGGTTCTGGATTCCGGCTTTCGCCGGAATGACACAAGATTGAAAATGGCCCACTACCGGTAGAGAAAATTCTTGACTACAACGCTCATTTTTTGTACTATATAGTAAACGAATCGGCGAATAGCTCTTCCCCCGCTTCCCTTGCAGTAAGGCTCATCGCTTTATTTTTTTATTATTAGTGAAGGGAGTTTTACGCATGAGTAAAACAAAATACGTAACCCATCTTTGTCCGTCGTGCGGCAGAGAGGCAAAAATGGAAATCGTCGGCACGATGAATGGGGATGGCAACAAAATCTGGTATCGGTGTACGAGGTGCCATCACAGCAGCAGCTTTGACCATACCGCTCCAAAGAAAACGGATACCGTGATCAAACTGACAAAAGAAGAGTGCATCGCTTATTCGCCCGAAAAAAGCTACTCCGTCGGGCAGCCAATCTATCATACGGACTGGGACGATATGGGTATGGTGACGGCGAAAGAGAAAACGTCGAGCGGGGGATTTGCCATTGTCGTCGCATTTGAAAAATCGGGCGCTAAGCGGCTGATCGAAAACCTGCAGGCAGAGGTATAACATACGCATTCGATACGATAAGGAGGTGATTGTAGTTGGTTGGTATCGTTGTTAACGAAAACGAAACTATTGACCGTGCCCTGAAGCGTTTCAAGAAAAAATATGAGCGCTCGGGCGTCTTGAAAGAATACAAGAAGCGCGCATTTTTCACCAAGCCATCCGTGAAAAAAAGGGTGAAGAGAATGAAAGCAATACGGCGCGCACAGCGGACTGAAGCTGAAGAGAAGATGTAAAAAAAGAAAACCCATTCTGAAAAAAACAGAATGGGTTTTTGCTTGCTGTCCGTCTTGAACATCAAATCTTCATTTGGAATTTGCCTCGAATACACGCATAAAATTTTC
Source organism: Bacteroidota bacterium (assembly GCA_028873075.1). GTDB lineage: Bacteria > Bacteroidota > Ignavibacteria > UBA10030 > UBA8401 > JAJYOI01. Next base: position 155 of record JAGWND010000011.1, on the reverse strand, counting down.
ACCGAGGATTTTTCTGACATCGTCATCGGAGTAACCCCGCTTCTTCAGCTCGCGGGTGATTTTCGGCATGTCGCTGACATCGTCCATGCCGAGAGGAGTTGCAGAGATCCCGTCGAAATCGGAGCCGAGTCCGACATAATCCACGCCGACCAATT
>JAGWND010000215.1 GCA_028873075.1 Bacteroidota bacterium | reverse complement strand
TTATTCTTCGATGCGAGTACCCGAAAGCTTCTTGAAACACGTGAAAAGTCAACAAGCTCAATCTGTTGCAGCACCGGAATATTTTCCAACTCGTCTTTCAATGCCCAAAATTTTTTGATGTCTAGCTTGGACGACACGGTAATTCCAAAGTCATAATCAGATCTGTCGTGATATTTTCCTGATGCGCGGGAGCCGAACAAGAAGAACTCTACACCCTGCACATCGGAGAGATACTTTCGAGCTATGGCAGCTGCTCTTTTCAAGACTTCGTCGGTATGTAACGGCTTCCGGTAAATCATTTCACGACAGCACCACAAAATCAATATAAAGATACAAAATCGGTGCAACAAACAACAGGCTGTCGAACCGGTCGAACACGCCGCCGTGACCGGGAATGAGACTCGAAGAATCTTTCACGCCGGCATCCCGCTTGAAGAGCGATTCTACCAAATCTCCCAACTGTCCGGCAGTGCCGATGATGACGCCGATGATGATTGCCTGATGAAGCTTCAAGTACGGAAGAAAAAAATGCTGCGCAGTAATCATGGTAACGACCGCGGCGGCAAATCCCCACACGGCGCCTTCCCATGTTTTGTTCGGACTGACACGGACGAATAACTTGTGCTTGCCCATCGCTCTGCCTCCGAAATATGCCGCCGTGTCGCACAGCCAGATCGTCGCAAAAATTGCGATCACCGTCATGCCGCCCCACGCGTACGTTGTGGCGCGCACAACCTCATCCGAATAGCCGGCGCCGAGATCGAGATGCCGCTCCGCCAGCCAGTACGGAAATTCCATCCCGAACAATTCGCGCACCCCGAGAAGCGATCCGGCAAACAATCCGATGTAAAAAATACCGAGGAGCGTATAGCCGGCATTCACAAACACCGAGCCTTTGTTCCGAAAAAGCTCCGACAGCAAAACAATCACGACAGAAAGAAGGAGAACCGTGAACAGCAACTGCCACTTCGTCATCAGCGAGACGCCGATGCCGCGATCCACAAAATACGGGAGAATGAACAACTGCAACTGCTCGTGAAAAAAAGCACCATTGATAAAAAATGCCGCCGTCATGCCGGCCACTTTTTGCGGCGACGCGCCTTTGCGCAGCGCAAGATCGTAGAACTCGTGCAGCGAGAGAAGCGAGACGCCCGTAACAAATGCAAAAAACCAAATGCTGCCGTAATAACATGCTACCACGATCGCGGGAATCGCGACTACAGCAACAAGAACGCGCGAACGAAGATTGGACGTGCTCATGAGGGTTGAATAGTTTCAAGGTGAATGAAATCTTCAAGCTCTAATTCTGTGAGAAGAGTGACGGCACGTGCATGATCGTCTTTGAGAACGAACACACGCACAGCAGAATCGGGTTCATCGTTTTTGAAATTAAAAAATTCTTTTGGAGAAAAGAACTGCGGCGAGATGCCGTTCGCCTTCAGGTTGCTGACGATAATATCCGCTTCAAATTCCGAGATCGCCACGCCGAGCAGCGCGTAACGGACCAAGAACACCGCATGGGAACTGTCGTTGCAGAATAATTTCCCTCCCCTCGTCACTGCGCAATCGCCGCAGACGGGTACCCCGCAAACGACACACGCACCGACCGCCGCTGCACCGGAATGATTGCCGCACTCGATCTCGGCGATGGTCGAAACTGCCGAGCCGCAGTTCAAACAGAAATGAATTTCTTCCTTTACAGGACAGGAACAATGAGGACAAATCATACCACCGTCCCGGTTTTTTCCACAGACGTAACATGAAGATAAACGTACAGCGACAAAAGAAAAATCAACCCGGAGCCGATCATCATCGTAACGACGACGGAGAGATCAACATTTTCGGCACCGAGAAGGAAATTGACCGCGGGCGACGATGCGGCCTGTGCCTGTACGTGCTCGCCGACGACTGAAACAAAATTGTTGGTAAAATGTGCAATCATCGGAATCACAATCGTTCCGGAACGGACGCGGAGAAATCCTAAATATATGCCGAGCGCGATGAGCGGCACGAGCAAAAACGGATCGAGATGATACACGGCGAAAATAATTCCTGTCCAGACAAACCCTTTTGTTGTTGTTGTGCCAAGCGTGAGATTTTTCTGGATCATTCCGCGAAACAGAATTTCTTCGCATACCGCCGGCGTGAGCGCAACGATAAGAAACACCACCAGCAATTCCGGCGTTGAATGCGCGTGAACAAGAAGACGGAATGTCTCTTCAATCACTCGTCTTACATAATCAACGAACGGTTGAATCGTCGTCGGTAACGGAATTTTATCCTGAAGAACCAAATATCCTTCAAAAAATTGTTCGAGAGAAAAAACTCCGATGACCGCAAGAAGAATTTCCGACGCTTTGGGCTTTCGTGTTCCAAGAACGGAGGCGATGCTGCCGTTCTGCCATCGCATCAAAAACAATGTCGGAAGAAGAAGAAAAAGCAATTGAGCGGCGAACGTTGACCACCGCATGACGTTAACATTACTTTGTGTAACCGACGATCCGAAAAAAATTACCGTCAGCGCGCCGCCGATGAGTTGGTAGAGAATAAAAATACCGATGAGCGCAATGACCGCAAAGCCTAGCGGCTGGATCCGCGGATACGACTGAGCCGGCTGTGCGGCAACGACATTTTTTTCGTTTGCGTGAAACTCGGACATGGAAATATTTTTTACGTCATGGTACGCACAATGCCTCAAGACCCTAACCACGAGGTCACCAAAGCACCGACCGAAAGGAGCAACGGATTGACGGATAAATGGATACTACGGCACGGAACCGGCGATCCAATACTCCGACGATCCGTCATCCCTTTTTATTTCTTTGCGCCCCTCAGCCTTCCTGGCATAGCTTTTTTATCCCTGCTCGCCACGTTCAGTTTGATCATCGCTGCAAGAAGCGGGATCATAATCTCATGATGTCCGGCAAAATCGTAGCCGGCGCCGCTCTTCTGCGTCGGACGCGTTACGACGTTCATCAAGGGGCGGTAGTGACGAAGCATATCGAAATTTGCCGTTGTAAATCCTTGCACATGATGACCGAGGTTCCGGGCGACCGTGAGCGCTTTCAAAAAAACTTCCGGCATGATGACGGCTGAACCGATGTTCAGCACAACGCCCCCGTTCGTCAAATCTTTCACAACGTTTGCAAAAACTTTGAAATCGCGGTAGCTCAACTCGCCTGTTGCCGCACCGTCCATGGTCGGCTGCTGGTGAACGATGTCGGTTCCGATTGCGGCGTGAACAGTTACGGGCACGCCGCGCTCGTAACAATTTGTGAGCATGGAGACAGAAGCATTCGTCGCTTTCGCCTCGATAAGCGCTTTGGCGAGCGCTTCCCCGTAACCGCAATCGCCCGCATAAAAATTGCGCGACAGCGCAGTGTTGATGAACTCCCCGGTTTCTCTCGACATGCCGAAGCGGCCATCGAGAATATTTTCCGCAACATCTTCAGACGTTTTTCCCCACATCGCAGTTTCAACATCGTGAATTGCCGCTGCGCTGTTCATTGCAATTGCCGTGACGATATTCCTTCGAACAAGGTCAATCAAAATCGGTGCCAAACCGACTTTGATGACGTGCGCGCCCATCATCACAATGACCGGTTTGTTCCTTGCCCGCGCGGCGGTTATGTCGCGGACCAGCGCGCGGAGACTCCGGGCAGCGAGAATGCCCGGGAGACTGCCGACAAATTCGGAAAACTTCTGAGACGCCGGCTCGAACACTTTTCCGAAATCTTTCGGCGAGACTTTGCTCTTTCTTCCTTTAATGGAAATCGTCTTGATGGTCGAGAGATCGGCCTGTTTGTAGCGTGACATTTATTTGATCCTTGCTGTGAGTGGACCGTTCAATCCGCCATATTCCCGAAGCTCGGCATCAATGGAGCCGATGAGCACTTCCGTGCTCACCTTCACAGGAATTTTTCTGTCATCATCCGAAAGCCAAATCAAAATTCTCCCCTCGCTTTTGAAAAGCCCTCCTTCCTTCACCAACGGCTCGACGATAATGCACTTGAACGTTCCTGCTTTCACATCAACTGTTTGCCTGCCGATAAATTTCACATCGAGCGCGTACGTCGAATCTTTATAAAAATTGTGGAGGTGAATGCGCTCGCCGGGACGCGAATGCGAGAAATCTATTGTACGAACATAATAAAAAGCCGAGACAATATCATGAACGTACGGCGGAATAGGAAATTGTTTCCCCTTGGCGGACACGACATGACGGTTCTGATCAAAATTTGCAGCAAAATCCCTGTGGAACCCCCCTTCGTGAATGTGCTGTTCGAACCGCCACGGAAAAATTCCCTTCACGTCGAGAAACGTCTCGTAGCGGTCGCGCACCTCGTAAATCCATGAAAACGACGGCGTTGAATTCACTTCAAACTGCACTTTGTAACAGAGGTTGCCCGCAATGGTATCGTACGACGGAATCGTCATCACCGCTTCACCGGCGGTCACGAAAGCATAGCCGACATCGAAGACGAGCCGTTCCCCGACGGAGAACGCCTTTTGTCCGTTCGCGTCCTGCGCCCGAAGCACATGTGCCGCCGCAACGACAGCAATGCAAAGAAGAAGCCGACGATTATTGCCTGATCTTCTCACGGGATCTCAAAAGTTCCGTAACCGCGGTAAAAACATCCTGTACAGAAATTTGTTCCATGCACACATTCGATTGACATGCGCCGCCGCGGCAAAGCGGGCATGTTTTGTTATCTGCCGTAAAAATTTTTTTTGCCGTCGTATACGGACCCCATCTCCTCGGACTGCACTGAATCATCGGCGGGTACAAAGCGACGACCGGCGTTCCGACAATTGCCGCAATGTGAAGCGGTCCCGTTGAATTTGAAATATACGCTGCTGCACGCTTGTACAACGCACCGAGCTGCCGCAGAGAGAGTTTTCCCGCCGCATTGACGGCACGCGCGTTCATTCCTGCGGTAACTTTTTCGACGAGCACCCGCTCGTTTTCACTCCCCGTAATCACGATAAAAAAATTCAATTGCTCGTGAAGCATGTCGCCGAGGGCGGAAAATTTTTCCGGGCTCCATTCGCGTGCAGAGCCGCCGCTGCCGGGATGCAGAACAGCGAACGCTCCGTTCACTTCATTTTCAAGAAGAAGCTTCTCGACAGCGATCTCCGCTTCTTTCGGAATATTGAATTCGAACTGCGGGGGCTGAGGGCTGTCAGCGTGTATCGCTTTGAGCAAATTGAGATTGTATTCCACTTCATGCCGCTTCGCATCTTTCCGGTGTTCAAAAACTCTCCGGTTGAAGAAAACCGAATACCAGCGGTACCCCGTTCCGACGCGCACCGGAATTCCGGCAAGAAACATCAGCGTCGTGATGCGGAGACGGGGATAGGGAATGATGACAAGATCGAAATGACGCGAGCGGATTTGCCGTAATGTGCCCCAGAGCGAAGCAATGCTGTCTTCATGCTCGTAAATGAGAATTTCATCCACGCACGAATGCCCGGCGACCAACTCACGCGTGTATTGTCTGACAAGCATGGAAATTTTCGCTCCGGGGAAATTACGCTTTAACGCCGGCAGCAGCGGCAATGAAAGAATGAGATCGCCGATTCGATCGGTACGGACAAGAAGAATGTTTCGGATATCGGAGTTCACTACCTGCTGCAATACA
>JAGWND010000214.1 GCA_028873075.1 Bacteroidota bacterium | reverse complement strand
GTCGAATTGATCACGCTGTAGAAGTTGAAGCTTCCGGCGGCGTTACGCTCGAAACGGTGCGCGCTATCGCCGAGACTGGTGTAGATTTTATTTCTGTCGGCGCGCTCACGCACTCGCCGAAGGCGCTCGATATTTCGCTGGAATTTGTTCCCTGAATTTTTGCTTCTCCGAATAAGAAAGAGTACATTGTTTTCAAATACTATGCTGAACATTACAGCAAATAAAATTTCATCTTCAATTGTACTTCCCATTGATCAATTCGATTCTCTTGTCGAACAGGCAAGGAAAGCTGGTGAAGTATCCGTGGAAGAAGTAAACGATGACCTTGCAATTGAGGTATTGATGAAGCTTCAAGAAGCAAGCGGGGCATTTGATTTCCTCAACGCGCCTGAAGAAAATATTTATTCGGTAAACGATGTCAAGATTCGCTACCGGTGAAACGCGGCACAATTATTCTCACCCCCTTTCCGTTTACAGATTTATCCGGACATAAAGGCCGTCCCGCTCTTATTATTTCTTCCGACTCACGTCAGGGGAGTGTCGTTATTATTGCTTTCCTTTCTTCCGTTTATAATCAAAAGAATCTTTTTCCAACGGATATTGTGTTGACAACGGACCATTCTGATTTTTCTTCTTCGGGATTGAAGACCGATTCTGTGCTGAAAATTGATAAGCTCGCCACCATTGATAAGAAGATTATCATCGGTGAATTAGGTGCACTGACCAAGAAGACAATGGAAGCAGTGATACAGAAGCTAAAGATAGTTTTTGACATGAAGTAATATGTTTGCTCAAATTAAACGGCTCGGTGCCGATACGGCGATTTACGGAATCAGCACGATCGTCGGCAGATTTCTTACCTTCCTTCTCGTTCCCTTTTATACGAACGTTTTGGTCCCGGGCGAATACGGGATCGTTTCGTACGTTTATTCGCTCATCGCATTTGTGAATGTCATTTATTCGTACGGCATAGAGTCGGCGTATTTCAAGTATTCGTCCACGCTGGAGATCGGGACAGTGAAGCAAAACTTTACGACGCCGTTTCTTTCTGTCGCGGGAACATCTGCGGTTTTTTCACTTTTCATCATCGTCGCGGCGCATCCGATTCTTCGTCTCATCAATGTTGCCCAGGATTACGGCTCCATCGTGTACTACACGGCAGGCATTCTCGCATTCGATGCGATAGCTATCATCCCTTTTGCGTCGCTGCGTATGGAGCGCAAAGCGAAACGATTTGCAGCGCTGAAGTTGCTCAACATCGTTATCAATGTTCTTCTTAATATTTATTTTCTTGTTTTTTTGAAAATGGGGATTACCGGAATTTTCATCAGCGGATTCGCCGCTTCAGCAGGCACGTTTCTTTTTTTGGTACCGACGGTGGTAAGACATTTTTCGCTTCCGGCAAACGGTACGTTATACAAAGCTCTTCTGAAGTACGGCGTGCCGTACATTCCCGCCGGACTGGCAACGATGGCAATTCAGGTTATTGATCGCCCGATCTTGCGCGCATTCACAAACGATGCGACCGTCGGCATCTATCAAGCAAATTACCGCCTGGGAATTTTTATGATGCTGATCGTTTCGATGTACGATTACGCGTGGAGGCCGTTCTACTTTTCCATCGTGAGAGAACCGCATGCCAAGGAAATTTTCTCACGCGTTCTTACCTATCTTGTTCTTTTCATGTCCGCAGTTTTCCTTGCGCTCACATTCTTTGTGGGCGACATTGTCAAGCTCAGCGTCTTCGGTAAACATCTCATTCATCCCGATTATTGGAGCGGTTTGAACATCGTGCCGATTGTGCTCTTGGGGTATTTCTTCCTCGGTATTTCGACGAATCTTACGGCAGGGATCTACATTGAGAAAAGAACGAAGCTGCTTTCAGTGAACACCTTCGTGGGTGCGGCGGTGAATATTATTGCCAATTATTTTTTCATCCCCCTTTACGGGATGACCGGCGCAGCATGGGCAACATTTCTTGCCTATTTCGCAATGGCTCTCGTTGTGTACGCGATTGTGCAAAAAATTTATCCGATAAAATATGAATTGTGGCGGCTTTCAAAAATTGCTATCTCGGCTGGGGGCATTACGGCGTTCTATTTTTTGTTATCGCCGCATTGGCTGCATATCCACACGAGAGTTTTTATTGAATTGATGAAGGTTGCTTTAGTTCTTCTTTTCTTTGTGTTGTTGTACGCTATGCGGTTTTTCAATTGGGAAGAGCGAGGGAAGCTTCGGGGCGTTTTCAAGAAGATGTTCTCGCCGAGTATCTAACCGAGTTCTGTCCGGGAGCTTAGCTTTCGGATAACAAAGACATTTTTTTCACCACAGCGTGCAAACATTTCATACAGAAATTTGTCCCTTTGATGTCAATGTCCTCGACTGTTGTTGATGAGTGCATGACGCAGCCGTATTCGAGGCAGTGATACAGCCCGAAGGTGTGTCCTAATTCGTGGACGGCTTCTTTCGCAAGCCGTTCTGTGTATTGTTGGTGGTTTTCGGGGAACCCGTACAACGTATCATTCAACCGGTACGTCGAAACAACTGCGGCGGTTCCATTCAACTGCGCTTCTCCGAACACATACGTCAGCACTGGGACAAACAAATCTACGCTGGTGATGCCCAGAATTTTTCCTTCATAGCGGGGAAAATGCTCTTGCAGCAGTGTTAGCAAGAGGGACGAGTTGCATTGATTTCTGTATGCGTCGAATGCGGGGGCAGCGTCGAGGTGAGCGCGTGTATCAATAGTCGTTTCGAGCCGGAATATTTTCTGCAACACCGTGCGGAGAGGCTCGATACATTCGATTTCTACCGGATGAATTGGGACAAGAAGGAGGGGCGGCATTGCTCACGGTTTTAGTAATTCGTACTTGGCAATTTTGTTGTACAGCGTTACCCGATCAATATCCAACACTCGTGCAGACTGCGTGATATTCCACCCGTATTTTGATAGAATATGTTCGATGTGCGCCCTCTCAATCGCATCAATGGATTCACCAGCCGGAGCGTTGTGTTTCGGAATGAGCTGGAACGGCAAGTCGTCGGGACGAATTGTCGGTGGTGTAGCAAGCACCATCGCGCGTTCGATGACATTTTCCAGCTCGCGCACGTTGCCGGGCCACTCGTAGCGCACCAGCATATCCATCGCCTCGGGCGAAATGTCCTTGACCGGCTTGTTCATTGAAGAGATGTAGCGGAGAAGGAAATGCCGCGCAAGAAGCGGAATATCAGCTTTTCGTTCGCGGAGCGGCGGAATAAAAATCGTGAAGACATTCAACCGGTAATATAAATCTTCACGGAATGTTCCTGCTTTCACGGCCGCTTCGAGGTCATGATTCGTTGCACAGACGATGCGGAAGTCGCTGGCGATCACTTCGTTCCCCCCGACGCGGGTGAATTGTTTTGTTTCGATGACGCGCAGCAGCTGCACCTGCATTTTCGGTGTGATCGTCCCGATCTCATCGAGAAAAATCGTACCGCCGTCTGCCATTTCAAATTTTCCTTTTCTCCGGAATTGTGCGCCGGTGAACGCGCCTTTTTCGTGCCCGAAGAATTCGCTTTCAAGAAGGGTTTCGGGAACAGCGCCGCAATTTACTGCAATGATAGGAAAATACCTTCGTGCGCTGTTTGCGTGGATTGCCCGCGCAATGATTTCTTTTCCCGACCCGCTTTCACCCCGAATCATTACTGTCGTGTCGGTTTGCGCGACGGTTTTTGCAAGCTCAATGACTTTTCTCATCTGCGGACTGCTGCCGACGATATCTTCGCTTTTCGTTATTTCGGAAATGTGCTGGCGAAGCTGTGCGTTTTCATCGGCGAGTTTTTTGTGCTGAATCGCCTTTTGGACAAGATGCGAGAGATGATCAGGGTCAACCGGTTTCGTCACGTAATCGAATGCGCCTTCCTTCAGTGCCTGTACTGCGCTTTCGACCGAAGCGAATGCTGTGATCATGATAATCGCTGCGGCGGAATCGATGTCATGCAGGCGCTGCTGTAATTCTAAGCCGCTCATGCCCGGCATTTTGATGTCAAGAAGAATAACATCCCACGGTCCGCAGCTCATTCTTTTCAGGGCATGCGCAGCATCTTCCGCCGTCTCAACACGGTAGTTGTCCTGCTTGAACCACTTTGAAAGCGAATCGCGGACGACAATTTCATCGTCAACGATTAAAATGCTGTTTTGTTTATTAAGTTTTCCGTTCATGACGGTGATCATTCTAAATTGAAGGTTGTTGATTGTAAATGGGAAATTGAAGTTCCATGACCCTTATGACTCATGACCGGTTTCTCACTCCCGGGCTCTGATCCCCGGCATCTGTCCCCCGGCTTCCGGCATCGGCTTTCTTTACAGGTAGAGTGACGATAAATTCCGAGCCGTGATGCAGTTTCGAACGCACCTCGATCGTTCCATCATGTCGTTCGATAATCCCATACGCTACGGCGAGTCCCAAGCCCGTCCCTTTCCCGTTTTCTTTTGTGGTGAAGAACGGCTCGAAAATGTGCGGTAAATCCTCGCCGCTGATTCCGATGCCGTTATCTTTAATTCTAATTTCGATAGTGCCGGCGTCAATGTTGCGTCGTGCACTCAGCGTCAGTGTTCCCCCCGACATGTCGGGGATTGCTTCGACGGCATTGATTTCAATTGCAAGCAGAGCTTGTTCGATTTGCTGAATGTCGCAGAAGAACATGAGCTTATCATCTGGGAGTGACGTTTGAAGCGTAATGTTATGGATGCGCAGATGGTGATCAATCAATTTCAAAGAATTTTCAATGGCGGAGCGGATATCGGATTCTTGGAATTCTCCGACTTTTTGCCTCGAAAAGAGAAGGAGATTCTTCACAACATTGCCGCAGCGTGCTGTTTCATCGGCAATAACGGAAAGCTCATTCTGAATTTCTGATGCTTGCTCTTCGTTCAGAATTCCGGGTTTCACCGAGCGTTTCAGCAGCTTTGCGTAGGTAAGCACCCCCTCAAGAGGATTGTTCAGCTCGTGTGCAACGGTTGATGCAAGCTTTCCGAGGGAGACCATTTTTTCCATCTGCACCATGGTCGTTTGTGCACGGCGAAGCTCTTCTGTTTTTTGTGCAACCCGCTCTTCCAGTGTTTGCGCCCACTGCGTCAGTTCGTCGTGAGCGCGCTTCACTTCGTCAGTCATTTGATTGAAGGAAGTGGCGAGCCTGCCGATTTCATCCTTCGAGCGGACAGGGATCCGATGGTCGAGGTTGCCTTTGGTAATTTCCTGCGTTCCCCGTGTTAAATTTTTTACAGGGATATTCACGACAAACCAGATGAACACTCCTGTAAAGAGAGTCATCAATCCGAGCATGAGCAAGCCGTTCATGTACGCCGCATGTTTTTCGGCGGCAAGATTTTTGTCGAGGCCGGCAAGCGGCAGCATCACATCGAGCACGCCGAGAACTGTCTGAGAAGGCGAGTGAGCGTGGCAGTCTGCGGTCGAACATTGTTTCTCATTACGAATCGGCGTGATCAAGCCGAGCACGCGATAGCCTTTCGGGGAAATAAAGATTCGGCTCAACTCGCGTCCGTTTGGCGGCGCGGGTGATTTTCCAGGAACATGACATGCGTTGCAGGCTTCCGCATTCATGTTCACCGATTTTCCCGCTTCCCCTTGGACGGAGGAAAAAGTAATTTC
>JAGWND010000213.1 GCA_028873075.1 Bacteroidota bacterium | reverse complement strand
TTCGCGGTAGAAGATTGGAAGGATATAAATGTTTCGGAATTCACTGCGGGGAAAATCCTCCATCCGGCGTTTCCCAATCTTCGCCCCGTCTATGACTTATTTTTGACACAGCACGCGCGCACCGTACGTCATTTTGATCGCGAGGAGCATCTTCGCAATCTTGCCCGCCTCGGATTTTCACACGCCGAAGTGAACGGTCTTGCATTCCCTGTACCGTTTGAGCGGGGACCGAAAGGAGAGCTTCTTCACCGTTTTTACACCTATTGTCCTTCGCTCGATCAATTTGTTTCGAGCAGACTAAACCACGGCATGTATGACGATGATTATCTTCAAGCGAATCTCAATTTTCTGAAAACGAATGCGGCGCTTGCTGAAAAGTACGGCCTCGCGCCGGGTCTTGTTTGCTTTGAACCCCGGTCGGTTCCGGATGAATTGCTTGACCGCTATCCCGTTCTTCGTGGCGCCCGCGTTGATCACCCGCTGCGAAGCTTTCATCCGCGATACAATCTCTCCGTTGCGCATCCGGTCGTGCGTGAGCATTACGCCGAGTTAGTTGAGAATTTGCTGCATGAAGTTCCTTCGATCGAATATATGTCCGTGTGGTCGAACGACAGTGGCGCCGGATTTGAGTACACGAACTCATTGTACGTCGGACGGAACGGCGGCGGCTATGTCATTCGCGAGTGGAAGGGCGACACGGAAATTGCCGAAGCTGCCGCCAATAATCTTATGCGCTTCATGAAAGTTCTTCGCGATGCCGGGCGCAGAGTGAATCCGAAGTTCCGCACGCTGATTCGTTTAGAGCCGTTCTGGGCAGAGCATGAATATATCTGGAGTCAGTTGGAAGAAGGAATTGATGTTGAAGTTTCTTCTTTGCTTACAAAAGGCTGGGGATTGGCGTACAAACATCCGAAATATGAGGAAGCGAGAGAAATTCACGGCACCGCGCTTCACAACCATTTTGTGAATGCAGAAAAGGCGGTGATTAAGCAATTGCGGAAAAAGAAATCCGAAGCGGATATATATTTTTCACCGGGGACAATCTGGAATCACGAGCCGCTGCTCGGTATTCCTTTTCCGCGGCTGGTGTACGAAAAGCTCGTTGACATGAAAAAACAAGATGTGGCGACGGCATGTTTCAACGGCGGCACAACGCCTCGTTCGTTCGCTCCGTACAATATCAATCAGGAACTTGTGCGCGCATTTCAGGCTGACAGCGAACTTCGTCTTGAAAATTTCCTGTATCAAAAAGCGGCAGAGTGGGTTGGGGAGGAGCTTGCCGCAGACCTTGTCAGCGTCTGGAAACATTCCGACGAAGCATTCCGCTCGTTCCCCGTCCCGATCTGGATTTACTCCGCGTGGGGCGTGTGGTACCGTTTGTTCATTCGGCCGATTGTTCCGAACATCGAAGCTATCTCGGAAAACGATCGTGCGTATTCTGAGAAATTTCTTATTGCCACATCGCACAATCGCTGCCGAGTGGATTTTCGCTACGATGTCGGGTTCGATCTTTTAGATGCTGCTCACGCGAAGCACTGTGTTACTCTAATGGATCGCGATCTTTTTCCTCAGGTGAAGAAAGGGGTTATTCTTCTCGCAAAAATGAGCGGAAGCGCCTCAACTGAAAAAGCACGTGCGTGCGTTACGGATCTTCATGACCGGATGCGCGCGCTGCAATGCTGGTACCGCAATCAACGGACTGTTGCTGCGTGGGTTGCCGGTGTGCACGGATTTTTAGAAGCGAAAAATTCTGCAGCGAAAAAACGATGCCGGGCCATTGTAAGCGCCGCAGTGCGCGATGAAATCGAGAACACTGAAGAGCTGCTGTCGCTTTGGGAAAATTCAAAAACGGAGTGGATGATTATTTCCGGAACAGGTGAGACGACGTTTATGTATTATTCGAACTTCGGTGAATATCTTCGAAAGAAAATAGAATTGATGAAGGAACATGTGCACGACGAGCCGTATATTGACCCGGAGTTTCAGTGGCGCGTGCCGGGGTTGAGCGAGCTGGAGAAGTAGAACGGTGAGGTCGTCCCCAAAGATACTTCTGTATACATTATTCAGTGTTCGATATTCGAAATTTCTTTGAATGTCAAAGCATTTTTCATAAATAAAAACGGTAGTACACTTCCTTCCCCGCCATGCGCTGAATCATCAACGCAAGCTCGCGCGCGTGATAATCTCCCCACATAGATGATTCTCCGCAGGGAACGTTTTTCCCTGCCGGAATGTAATCCCAGCCGTTCGGACGATGATACACGGAATGCAGAATCAATCCTTGATGCTTGCTGTCGGTTGAGAGATACGGCTCGTTAAAAACAGTTCTCGCGATTGTTAAACCTGTCTGAAGATATTTTATTCCATCTTCCATTTTCCCTTTATCGTGCAAATAATTTCCTAATCGAAGAAATCCCTGTGCGGCAATCACTGCGGCAGAACTGTCCACCGGTTCGAAATCGTTGAAAGGATTTGCAGGTCGGTTGAGATAATCTCCTGATTTGAAAAGTAGCGGCGCTCCGGTATCCCAATACGGAACGCCGTCCGTCGGCGTTTGTGTTATGTAAAAATCTGCAACTGCTTCGGCAGTGTGTAGAACAAGTTCGAGCATTTTTGATTTTTCAAAGTCTGCGGGAAATTCTTTTTCATGCAGAGAGGCAAGAAATTCTAATTCCTCTGCGAAACCGAGAAGTATCCACGCTGACCCGCGCGTCCATGTGGAGAAAGGAGAATATCCCTGCTGGGAATTTTGGCAGCGGTACGTTTTGTCGTTGAGATTAAAGATCGCCTCGTGTGCAACGCGCCCGCGTACATCGTAGATGTCGCGTCCTTCTCCGAAATAAACATTGTAGCGGGATGTTGCATTCGCGTGCTGAAGAAGCCGCTCTAACAAATTTATTTTTTTGTCATGCTCGGCCATCAGCGTTTGTCCTAATTGATGAGCGAGTGCAAGCGAACGAAGAGAGCGCATGGTATCTGCAAAGAGCGAATGCGGGCCATTGAACGAGTAAATGTATCCTTCATTGGCGCTGAGCGCCGTCCACCGTGCCGCCTGCACCGCCCCGCTGACTTTGAGTGCGAGCTCGTAAAAGTTTTTTTCCCACACTTGTTCAGGTATTTTTCCCTCACGCATCAGCCGCAGCAAGTTTCCGTACGTGCTGACGTTATTGAAGCCGTGGTCATGGACACCGGTGTGACTGAGATGGGGCGCCATGTGCGCGATCGTTTCATATTTTCCGTACTCGAGAAATTCTTTTTCACCTGTTGCATCGAACTGAAGAAGCGCCGAGCCGGATTGAAATCCCTGCGTCCATTCCGTCCAGCCGCGTGAAGTGTATTCGCCTTTCACAGTGAACACCGGTGCTCCGCGCGGGGCATCCCATGTTTTTCGGAGCGAAAGGATTTTTTCGGCTGAAAGACTCCACAGCGCTGTCATGTGCGGAAGCAAATCGTGAGGCTGCAATGTTGTATCAATATGGATCATGCTACAGCCTCTTCAAATGAATGCCGCCGTCTATATGGATGACGCTGCCGGCGGAAAACGGGAAGGAGCCTTTCAGAATTGCAGCGGCTGCTTTTCCGACATCGTCGGCAGTTCCCCATCGTTGCTGCGGAACTGTGCCGTCAGCGAACAGCTTTTCATATTTTTCTTTTACACGGCTTGTCATATCGGTTGCCATGATGCCGGGGCGAAGCTCTACAACATTCACTCCCGCAGCCCCCAAGCGCGCAGCCCAAATTTGCGACGCCATCGAAAGACCTGCTTTGGAGATGCAGTACTCGCTGCGATCCAACGAAAGCATTTCAGCAGAAATTGATGAGATAAAGATGACAGTAAACCCGGAAGGAAGAAAAGGTACGGGCTTTTTGTGAAGCCAATAGTTTGCTACGCGCTGCGTGAGGAAATGCGGTCCTGCCAAGTTCACCTCAAGAACTCTTCGAAAAGATTTTTCCGATACCTCTGTTACATCAATGCGGATTTCCGGACCGATGCCGGCATTGTTAATCAGCGCGTCAATGCGTCCGAACGTTTTCAATGTGCCTTCAACCAGCTTTTTTCTTCCACCCGGTGAACCGATGTCGGCGCGAATTGCGAGGAATTGCTGGCTGTCGTCGATTTGACGCGAGCGGCACTCCTGCACAGCATCTTCCGCTGCGCGTGATTGTGTTGCATAATTGATAACGGCAGAGAAACCTTCCTGCGCCGCATGAACAGCAATGCCTCGTCCGAGTCCGCGGCTCGCTCCTGTGATGAGGATAACCGGCGGTAAGCCCTTCGAAAAGAGTCTTTTAGACCTTTGGGAAAGAGATAATGTCATTGTTTTGTTCTATAGTACAGAAAGAAGAGCATTATTTCCAGAAAAATTAAAAACAAAAGACCTTGACAGAGTTTAACGATTTTCTTATATTACTAAACTTTTGTATTAAAAACAGTGTTGTTATCAACCGGAGCAAAAAGTTTTGCCGACAATAAATCAGTTAGTTCGCTCGGGGCGGGAGCGTATACTATTCAAAAGCAAGGCGCCCGCACTTGAAGGAAATCCTCAAAAACGCGGCGTCTGCACAAGAGTTTATACCACAACTCCTAAAAAGCCGAATTCTGCGCTGAGAAAAGTTGCCCGTGTGCGGTTGACTCACGGAGCCGAAGTCACGGCATATATTCCGGGTGAAGGACACAACCTGCAGGAACACTCTATTGTACTGATTCGCGGCGGAAGAGTGAAGGATCTTCCCGGTGTGCGTTATCATATTATTCGGGGAACATTGGATACCGCAGGAGTGAATGAGCGCAAGCAAGGGCGCTCCAAATACGGGGCGAAGCGTCCGAAGTAGCGGCAGGAAATTTAATGTCTAGAAAATTGAGCTGAGCAATGAGAAAGAAAAGAGCTGAAAAACGACCAACGCAAAGCGACGCGAAATTCAACGACCCGCTGGTTTCCCGTTTTATCAACAGTATCATGAAAAGGGGAAAAAAGAACCGTGCTCAATCTATTTTTTACGATGCTCTTGATATTCTCGGTACGCGTGCAAACGTTCCTTCGCTCGATGTGTTTAAGAAAGCTGTAAACAATGTTGCGCCCCTGATCGAAGTTCGTGCACGGCGCGTAGGCGGTGCAACCTATCAGGTACCCACAGAAGTTCGTCCCGAACGGCGAACCGCTCTTGCTATCCGCTGGCTCATAACCTATGCCAACGAACGTTCGGACAAATCAATGTCGCAAAAGCTCGCTGCGGAGCTTCTTGCTGCTGCAAACGGTGAAGGAAATGCTGTGAAGAAAAAAGAGGATACTCACCGGATGGCGGAAGCTAACAAAGCTTTTGCACATTTTAAGTGGTAAGAAAATAAAGAGAAAAGGTCTTGTTTTTGAACATTGCACAGACAATGTGTCTGAAGCGATGTGTTGTCTTTGGATGTTGAAGAGAAAGATGTAGTAGAGTGGTATGGCACGAAAATATTCATTAGAGCGAACCCGTAATATCGGTATCATGGCTCATATTGATGCAGGTAAAACGACGACAACGGAACGTATTTTGTTCTACACCGGTGTGCTGCATCGTATGGGAGAAGTGCATGACGGCGCCGCAACAATGGATTGGATGGAGCAGGAAAAAGAGCGCGGCATCACGATCACGTCTGCCGCGACAACATGTTTTTGGCGAGATCATCGCATCAATATTCTCGAC
>JAGWND010000212.1 GCA_028873075.1 Bacteroidota bacterium | reverse complement strand
GTTGAAAAGATTGCGAAGGCAAACAATGTGACTATCATTGACTTGTATCATTCGATGAAGAATCAAGCTGAGAATTTCCCGGACGGTATCCATCCCAATGAGGCAGGTGCAAAAGTGATGGCGGAAATGATCGCCAGGAAACTATTGAGATGACAGTCGGTTTATTCATTCCGTGCTATATCAATCAGTTCTATCCGCAGGTAGGCATTGCGACGCTTGAGTTGTTAGAGAAGCACGGCGTTGATGTTGTGTATCCCCGCAATCAAACCTGCTGCGGCCAGCCGATGGCGAATTCGGGGTTTGAAAAAGAATCCCTTGAAACATACAAGCTCTTTGTCGAAAATTTTCATTCGTACGATTATATTGTCGCCCCGTCGGGAAGCTGCGTGTATCACGTGCGCGAGCATTACACTCTTCTTGGACAAGACAAAAACGTACAGCGCGTGAGAAACAATACCTACGAGCTGTGCGAGTTTCTTATAAAAATTTTGAAGAAAGATCGTTTCAATGCGGAATTTCCGCACCGTGTCGGCTTGCATCAAAGCTGTCACGGTTTGCGCGGGCTTCATCTCGGAACGCCGTCGGAACGCATGAGCGAAAAATTTACCGCGAAGCGGCATCCCGTACAGCGGGATTCTTTTCCCCGCCAACTGCTGAACAACGTCAAAGGAATTCAATTAGTTGATCTAGACAGAGACGACGAGTGCTGCGGCTTCGGCGGCACATTTGCTGTGGGAGAAGAAGCCGTGTCGGTCAAAATGGGGATTGATCGTATCAACGATCATCTCAGTCATCATGCTGAAGTCATCACCGCAACAGATATGTCGTGCCTGATGCACCTCGAAGGAATTATCAGGCGAAGAAAACTTCCGGTACGAGTGAAACACATTGCAGAAATTTTGAACGGCACAAGCTGAAAACATCTTGTGCTTTTACCGACACCCTCTTTAGCTCTCCCCCTTGTGCCGAAGGCATCCCTTCGGGACAGGGGGAGAGGGTTTATTCTCTCTCCAGAAAGGGAAGGGTTAGGGTGGGGTCGTTTAGTGAACATAGCATGAACAATCATTCCTCAGCGGCAGAAAAATTCATTCACAACGAAGATCGCGTCAACTGGCATGACAAAGCGCTGTGGTTTGTCCGTGAGAAAAGAGATGTCGCCGCTTCATCAGTGAAAGGATGGGAAGAGCTTCGCACGCTTGCGGCAGCAATCAAAGCACACACGCTGTCTCATCTTGATGAATACTTGCTGCAATTTGAACACGAAGCATCGGCAAACGGTGCTCGCGTTCATTGGGCGATGAATGCAGAGGAGCACAACGAGATCGTTTACAATATTCTCCGCTCACGCAGCACGACGTTAGCCGTGAAAAGCAAATCCATGCTGACCGAAGAATGCGGGCTGAATCATTTTCTCGAACGAAAAGGAATCGAAGTCGTTGATACCGACCTCGGAGAAAGAATCGTTCAGTTAGCGAATGAGCCGCCAAGCCATATTGTGATGCCGGCAATTCATAAGAAGCGGGAAGAGATTGACGAGCTGTTTCATCATCATTTGAACACCGAGCGTTCCGGCGGCAATGCGGAATATCTTGCGCGAGAAGCACGAAAACACTTGCGCGAAAAATTTCTTTCTGCGGGAGCGGCGATGACAGGTGTGAATTTCGCTATCGCGGAAACCGGCGCCGTTGTTGTCTGCACGAACGAAGGGAATGCTGATATGGGGGTCCATGCTGCGCCGCTGCACATTGCGTGCATGGGAATGGAAAAAATAATTCCAACAACAGAACATCTTGGTGTTTTTCTGCGCCTCCTTGCCCGCAGCGCCACAGGCCAGCCGATCACCGCGTATACTTCTTTTTACAGAAAGCCGAAACCCGGCTGCGAAATGCACATTGTCATCGTTGACAACGGCAGGTCGGAACAATTGGCAAGAGAAAATTTCCGAAGCTCCCTTCGGTGCATTCGCTGCGGCGCGTGTATGAACACATGTCCCGTGTACCGGCGGAGCGGCGGATACAGTTATGGCTTCACGATTCCGGGGCCGATCGGTTCTATTTTATCGCCCGGTATTGATGTCAAAAAATACGGCTCGCTTCCTTTTGCTTCCACGTTATGCGGCTCATGTTCGGATGTCTGTCCTGTCAAGATTGATATTCACGCGCAGCTCTACGCGTGGCGGCAAATCATTTCAACACGGCACGGCGCTTCAATAGGGAAAAGAATGATCATGAGTGTTGCCGGAATCATGTTCTCTCATCCCGCATTGTTTCGTGCGGCAGGTATCGGCGGAAATTTTTTGCAGAAGGTTTTGCCTCCTGTTCTCATTAACAGCGCGGTGCGGCGTTGGACGAAGCAGCGCGACCTGCCTGAAGCGCCGGTACAAACTTTTTCACAATGGTACAAGAAAAGGAAGACATGAGCCGCGATCCGATCATAGAAAAAATTCGGAATGCCAAACCACCCGATAGTTCCCTTCCCGAAATTGATGTGAGCCGGTTTTCGGACGAAAGCGGTAAAGCAGAGACTTTTATTCGGAATCTCGAATCGGTCGGAGGAAGAGTTGTTCACATCTCTTCCCGCAGGGAAATTAGCCCGCAGATCGCAGCGTTGTTTCCCGATGCGAAGGAAATCGTTTCCTGCGTTGAGGGAGTTGACTGCGGAACTATTGATACCGGAAAAATTTCTTCTGCGAAGGAATTGGAGAAGCTCGATCTCGCAATTATCGAGGCGCACTTCGGTGTCGCTGAAAACGGAGCTGTGTGGGTAACCGATAAAAATTTTTTTCACCGCTCAATTCCTTTTATTGCGGCGCATGTTGTCGTCGTTCTTCAACAAGAAAAAATTGTGGAAAATATGCACGAAGCGTGTGCTCGCTTGAACGAATTTCACGAAGGGTACGGTGTGTTCATTTCCGGTCCGTCGAAAACGGCGGACATTGAACAATCGCTTGTTATCGGCGCACAAGGACCGTTAAGCCTGACGGTGTTTCTGGAATATTGACGAGCTTGGAAGATGGAAATCGGGACGTTTAACATCCCAACACTATCGTCCTCTTTTTCCCAAACGGCCACTCACTATTCTTCTTCGCCCACCAAATGAAAAATACCACTCCCACAGTCAGCCACACAAGCCCAAGTCCGATTGCTTCGATCCCGGAGCTGATAAAAATGTAACTGAATCCGATGAATGCAATTATGGAAGGAATCGGGTAGAGCCACATCTTAAACGGACGGGGCATGTTTGGTTTCGTGCGGCGAAGAATTGTCAAGCCGGTGATTTGTCCGAGAAACTGAATAAGAATTCTGCTTGAGATCGTGGCGGCAATGATGAAATCGAGATCGAACAGACAGGCAATGCTCGTGATGCTTCCGACAAGCAGCAGCGAGTAATGCGGGAATTGTTTTTTCGGATGGACAGCCGAAAGCCAGCGGAAGAAAAATCCGTCGCGCGCCGCGGCAAACGGCAAGCGTGAATAGCTCATCATCAGTGCGTAGATGGAGCCGTACGCCGTGACTGCGACCAGCAGCGTCATTACCGAAGCGGAAGTTGTGCCGTAATATTTTTCGACAATGTCTGAAACAATGTGCTTCGACGCAGCAATCTCCTGCCACGGCAGTACGCCGAGGATCATCAGATTCATCAGCGCATAGAGTCCTGTGACGATGACGATGGACCACAAAATGGCCCGCGGAAAAACGTAGCCGGGATTTTTTACTTCCTCTTCCACATAGCAGATGTTGTAGTATCCCATCAGGTCATACATCGCGATAAGTGTCGCGCCGCCCATACCGAACACGAACCCCCACGAAAATGAAAACCATCCAGGCGGGAATGCAAATGCATTTGCGGAATGAAAGTGCAGGATGCCGATAACGATTGTCGCACCGACCGTGACAAGCATGATGATCCAGAGAATTACCGTCACGGCACCGACAAACTTCACGCGATTGTAATGGAGAATGATTGTGAAAATGCCGACAACGAACGCAAACATGCGGAAGTGCATCGGCGTTAAGCCGGGAAGAAGAAAAGAAAGATACTCCGTCATTCCGACAATGCCGGAAGCGATTTCAAACGGTCCGCTCAGCAAAAATGTCCAGATAAACAGGAAGGCGAACATTTTCCCGAACATCTTTTTGTAGGCTTCGCGCAGATAAATGTACGTCCCTCCCTCGCCGGGGAGGGACGTGCTTAATTCAGCCCACACTTGTCCGTCGGAAATAGCGATGATCGCGCCGGCAATCCAACCGAGCATCGCTTGAGGCCCGCCCATTGCAGAGACGATAAGCGGAATCGTGATGAACGGTCCGATGCCGACCATCGTCGCCATGTTCGACGCCGTTGCGTGCAGCAGGCCGAGACTTCTGGCAAGATTTTTTTCCGGCTGTTGTGTGAAAGACATCAATATTGACTATTCACTGCAAAGGACGCGAAGTTTGGAATATACTATTTGAGACATCTGAAAAATTGTTTTTAAATAACGTACAGCCGCACTGAGCGCAGTCGAAGTGCGAAAATTGAAGCAGAAGCATGGTTCGACTTCGCTCACCATGACTACCTCGAAAGTCTTTCAGAGGCCTTTATTCTCTCTTTCCTTCACGTCCTTCGCCGTAAGAAAAAAAATCTACTTTCCCATTGTATTCAGAATTTTTTCCATCTCGTCCATGATGCGGTTCATCTTCTGCATTGTCAGATCGAAGGGTTGTGTCGTGGTCATATCCACGCCGGCTTTTTTCAGCAGGTTGATCGGATAATCGGACCCGCCCGCGGAAAGAAATTCGAGATACCGTTTCGTTTCCGCTTTGTCACCCGCCATTACTTTTTCGGAAAGCGCGGTTGAAGCGGTGAACGACGTTGCGTATTGGTACACGTAGAAGTTGTAATAGAAATGCGGGATGTACGCCCATTCCGCTTTCACTGCGTCGTCAACAATGCAAATGCCTTGATCGCTGCCGTAATATTTTTTGACGATCTCGTCGTACTGTTTGTCGAGCACATCGCCGGTGAGCGCCTCTCCTTTCTCCGCCCTCTCATGGATGCGAAGCTCGAATTCCGCAAACTGCGTTTGGCGGAAGAGGGTGCCTTTGATTCCTTCCAAATAATTTCCGAGGAGCGAAAGACGCACCTTGTCGTCTTTAATGTTTTTCAGCATGTAATCAATCAGCAGCGCTTCGTTGAATGTTGACGCCACTTCGGCAACGAAGATCGGATAGTCGGCAGTCGGGTACGGCTGTGTTTTGTTGGAAAGATAGCTTTGCATTGTGTGGCCAAGCTCGTGCGCGACCGTGCTCACATCGTTATACTCGCCGTTGTAATTGATGAGCATGTACGGATGCGCGTCGTACACCGAACCGTTGGAATAGGCGCCGGAACGTTTGCCGTCATTCGGATACATATCAATCCATCGGTCTTTGAACGCTTCCTGAATCACACTTACATAATCTTTTCCGAGCGGCGCAAGCGCGGCGAGGATATTTTTTTCCACGTCATCCACGGAATATTTGAGATCAACGCCTTTCACCAGCGGCGCGTAGAGATCGTAGTAATGAAGCGTATCCACGCCTAAGATGCGTTTTCGCAATTTCAGATAGCGGTAAAACGTGGGGAGATTGTTGTTCACGCCTTCGACAAGACTGTAATACACCTGCACGGGAATGTTCGCGGCATCGAGCGCGCTTTCCAGACAGGAATTGTATTTC
>JAGWND010000211.1 GCA_028873075.1 Bacteroidota bacterium | reverse complement strand
ATATCAGGCCGCTGTTGCCAACCATCAGGAGGATCAATTAACTTCAAGCCAACTTCATCTTCCAATATGTGAGGCTTTGCATCCACTTGAACGTGTAAAGCTCTCCATAAAGCTGTTCTTATAGCTGTATTATCTGGTCCTACGATTTTTTCATTTTGCATCTTATCCTACTTCTGTTTTTAACTACCACTAACTATTCATTATCCTGCCATAATTGCGGGCTAACATTCCGGCAATTGGAATGTTATATTTCAGCAAAATCTTCATTTTCAATCTGCGTTTCATGCTTCCGGCGGGCTATCATGCCGGCACTGCCGGAGTGTTATCCCGCTCACTTTACTATCGTATCACAGCCGGACACCACTCGGCTTGCGCCGCTCAAGCGTTGGTGCAAGCGGACAACAAATGGGGAAAATATGAATGTCAGAGAATTCAGGCTCTTCTCTCCTGCCCGCCGCATGCAGGCTCGCCGAACAACGGCATAATCTCCCTTTTCTTTTTCACAAAATCAAGTCTGCCCTTTAACATCCTCGCTGCTTGCAATAAAAACAGCGAGCTTTGCTGAGTAAAAAAAGAAAATATTCTTGACTTTAGGGGGGCATTTCAATATCTTAAATAAAGTTTGGGCGACATTCAGTCGCATTTTTGGCTATTCCGCGATAGCTCAATGGTAGAGCATGCGGCTGTTAACCGCAGGGTTGTAGGTTCGAGCCCTACTCGCGGAGCAAAATTTCGGATGTCACGAAAATTCGGCAGCGTTATAGGCAAAATTCAACAAGCACCGCAGAATCACCCGCACGCCTTTCTCAAAGTTTAATCATTCAGCGTTATCACGAGTTTACCCACGTCAGTATGTTGATGAATGTAAATTAGAAACCGATAAATCGGTTTAGCAGCACTGTGGTGCCCTCCGAAGCCCACGACTTAAGCCGTGGGCTGATAATCGCTTGTCGAAGATGAACCGTTTCAACGGTTTCCATAAAAAAACGCTGCATAGCATAGGTAAACCTGTGAGCGTTATTTCTTGACACCCCCTTCCTTTTTATTTATATTGACTCCAAGATTTTACGGATGAAACCTCTCCCTTTCTTCCAGTGTTCAGAAGTAAAAGAGAACAGTTAGTGTCGTAGTTTTTTTTATAGAAAAGGAACCAGCAATGGAAGGAAATTTTTCAAACCGCGTTCAGGATGTTATCCGATTGAGCCGCGAAGAGGCGCTCCGGTTAGGACATGATTACATCGGCACGGAGCATTTGCTTCTCGGCATCATCCGCGAAGGCGAGGGCATCGCCGTCAAGATTCTCCGGAACCTCGGCGTTGACCTTTACAAGCTGAAGAAAGCGATCGAAGACACCGTCCGCACTTCCGGCGGAACGCTCACCATCGGCAACATTCCGCTCACGAAACAGGCAGAAAAAGTTCTAAAGATCACCTATCTCGAAGCGAAGCTTTACAAATCCGACGTGATCGGAACCGAGCACTTGCTTCTTTCGCTTCTCCGGGACGACGACAACATCGCAGCACAGATCATGCACCAGTTCAACGTCCATTACGATGCCGTGCGCAACGAGCTTGACAACATTATCAGCGGAAAGCCCTCCACGCCGGCACAGTCGCACGGCGGCGGAGAAAAGAAACAGGATAAGTCGAAAACGCCGGTCCTCGATAATTTCGGACGCGATCTCACCAAGCTTGCCGCAGAAGGAAAGCTCGATCCGGTTGTCGGACGGGAAAAAGAAATCGAGCGCGTCGCGCAAGTGCTGAGCCGCCGCAAGAAAAACAATCCGGTGCTCATCGGCGAGCCGGGCGTCGGCAAAACGGCGATCGCCGAAGGGCTGGCGCTTCGCATCGTTCAGAAAAAAGTTTCGCGCGTGCTCCACGACAAGCGCGTCGTGACGCTCGATCTCGCGGCGCTCGTTGCCGGCACAAAATACCGCGGGCAGTTTGAAGAGCGCATGAAAGCGGTCATGAACGAACTCGAAAAAGCGAGGGACGTCATTCTGTTCATTGATGAACTGCATACGATCGTCGGGGCGGGCGGCGCATCCGGTTCGCTCGATGCGTCGAACATGTTCAAGCCTGCGCTGTCGCGCGGCGACCTCCAATGCATCGGCGCGACGACATTAGACGAATACCGCCAGTACATCGAGAAAGACGGCGCGCTCGACCGCCGCTTCCAGAAGATTATGGTTGACCCGACGACCGTTGACGAGACCATCCAAATTCTGAAAAACATCAAACAAAAGTACGAAGAACACCACGGTGTACGGTATACTGAAAAAGCGATTGATGCCGCCGTGCGCCTGAGCGACCGCTACATCAGCGACAGAAACCTGCCGGACAAAGCGATTGACGTGCTCGATGAATCCGGAGCGCGCGTTCACCTCGCCAACATTGTCGTGCCGAAAGAAATTCTTACGCTGGAAGAAGAGATCGAAAAGATCAAACAGTCGAAAAATCAGGTCGTGAAGAATCAAAATTTTGAAGAAGCTGCGCGGCTGCGCGATTTGGAAAAGAAATATCTCAGCGACCTCGAAATTGCAAAACGCGAGTGGGAATTGAAAGCGCAGGATACCATTTATGAGGTAACGGAAGAAAACGTCTCCGACGTCGTTGCGATGATGACGGGAATTCCGGTCAATAAAATCGCCGAATCCGAATCCGACAAGCTGCTGAAAATGGAATCGGCTCTCCGCAGCCAGATTGTCGGACAAGACGAACCGATCTCAAAATTGACAAAAGCGATCCGCCGCGCGCGCGCCGGCTTGAAAGACCCGCGGCGCCCGATCGGGTCGTTCATCTTTCTCGGACCCACCGGCGTCGGAAAAACCGAAATGGCAAAAGCGCTTGCGCGGTACCTGTTCGATTCCGAAGAAGCGCTCATCCGCATTGACATGAGCGAGTACATGGAAAAATTCTCCGTCTCGCGGCTCGTCGGTGCGCCTCCCGGCTACGTCGGCTACGAAGAAGGCGGTCAGCTCACCGAAAAAGTGAGACGCAAACCGTATTCTGTCATCCTTCTCGATGAAATCGAAAAAGCGCATCCCGACGTGTTCAACATCCTTCTCCAAGTGCTCGATGACGGCATGTTGACCGATAGCTTGGGCAGGCGCGTTGATTTCAAAAACACCATTCTCATTATGACATCGAACATCGGTGCACGGGATATTAAAGCTGCGACCAGCGGATTCGGTTTCGGCGACGCAACGGTGCAGGACAATTACAAAGCGATGAAAAACACGATTGAAGATGCACTGAAGCGCGTCTTCAACCCGGAATTTCTTAACCGGGTTGATGACACCATCGTGTTCCATTCTCTTGAGAAGCCCGATATTCTCAAGATCATTGATATTGCAACGAAAGATTTGTTCAAGCGGATGAATTCAATGAACATCACCGTTGAACTGAACAAAGCGGCAAAAGAATTTCTTGCGGAAAAAGGATTCGACCCGAACTTTGGCGCGCGCCCGCTGCGCAGGGCATTACAAAAATATGTCGAAGATCCGATTGCCGAAGAAATTCTGAAAGGAAAATTCAGCGAAGGGAGTAAGATCAAAGTTTCCTTCAACAAGAAATCCGAAGAGCTGAGATTCACCGACGCGAACAAACACCGCCGACAAGCCGGGGGCGCAGCTATCCCCCCCGTAGGCGGGACTCCGCCGCACGAGGAAGAAAAACCTGCCGGCGTTGCATAACAACGGAAAACAACTCATCACACACAAAAATGCCCCGCGATGAACGGGGCATTTTTGTGTCAATTCCAATAGAAAAAAATATACTTTGACCATGGGTGCTTTTTGTTTTCACAATGCCTCCTCTTTCAGGGGAGGGAATACATCTTCTCTTCCCGAAAGGGAGAGGAGGCTGCAAGCTACAAGATTTTTTAATCCCACATACTGGTTTTTGACACACTGTACTTGCCTGCGCCGATGAAAAAAAGCGCAAGCGATGTCAAGAAAAAGAATGCTTCCAATTCAATCCCCCATCCGCCGCCAGCCTGTTTCACCACAAAAATATTTTGCCTCAGCACCAAGAGAACTGCCATGACCATATCGAATGCAATCACGAGCGCGGCAAGCCGCGCCCGAACTCCGAGAAGAATTAATATTGGTGCAACGACTTCTGCGATATATGTGCCGTACGCAAGAAATCCCGGCAACCCAAAAGCTCCGAGCGGACCTTTGATCCATGCGACGCCGTGAACCATTTTGGCAAAGCCATGGAATAATATCAAGCCGCCGACAGCAATGCGGATCATCAGCTTTCCCATATCTTCAAAAGTTACATTAGAGAATGTTGACATTATCTCCTCCTTTTTGGTGATTGGTAAAAAAAACAAGCAGTTAAAACATTCATACGAAACTTATTTGAGAATCAAATTTTTTGTGTCAATCGCGTACGCCGCAAAATATCCGAGCGAACCGTTGCTGAGATTGGTATTCGGGTTTGCCGGCGAAGCGGAAATATTTCTATCATTTTCGCCAATGATGCCCTTCAGCGTATTGAAATAGTTGTACGTCGCCTCATCAATCGAAAGGAGGTCTACCGTAAGAGTGTCTCCCGGACGGATACTACCAATATCATCCCGGAAACGGATTTCCTGAGTAACGGTATTACCGTTGAACAACTTATCGGTATACAGATAGTACCTTCCACCGGCGATGGAATCGGGCGAAAGAGAACCGATATGGAGGGCGATGCGGTAATAATTTTTTGCTTCAGGCGGGTCAGTAAACGTAATATCAATTTCATAGACTTTGTCGCCACCCGGTGCACGAAATGAGGTTGCGCTCAATGAATCAATAGATACTTTCGGAGGAAGAAAAGAAACGCCGCTGTATGTTTTTCCTTCCGAAGTTACGGTTAGTGAATATGTTCGTCCGCTCATTCCCTGCAGCGTTGATGTGCTGTACGTTCCGGCTGCCGTCTCGTGCAGTGTATCCGTGTTCCCTTTATCGTCGGAAATGACTGCTGTTGCGCCTGCAACGGGCGGAAACTCCAACACCGGATCGAAATAATTTCCCGTTTTGCTGATCGTTACTGTGTACGGACCAGGCTGGTCTGTCACTTTTCCTTCAATGACAACCTGCGGGTTTGCTTTGTTGAGATCAACAGAAATTACATTCTGGCACGATTGAAAAACCATCGCCAAACTAACAAGCAACGTTGTCGTGAAAAGAAACTTCTTCATTGTTCAATTTCTCATTACTTTACACAAGATAAACAGTGTTCTAAATCTTTCGGCTTTAGCCAAAAGTACTCTCTGGTTACAAATGTAGAAATGCTTCTTTGGTTAAAGCCCATTTGAACTTGCTCGCCTTTGCCACGACATGAAGGTCGTGGCAATGATTTGAACTCCTGTCGTTGCCATCTTCTTAAAACTTGAAATCATACGTGACCGACGGAATGATCGGAAAAATTGTCACCTGAATTGCCTGTGTACTCGGCGGGGTGGTGTCGGTTTTCTGAAAATAAATTAAGTACGGATTCATCCGGTCGTACGCGTTGTAGAGAGAAAAATTCAGGTTCGAATTTGCGCTGAAATTATACGTCACAGAAAGATCAAGCCGGTGATACGCCGGCATTCTGTACCCGTTGCGTTCGGTGTAGTACGGAATCGGCACCCTCCCGTCAACAGTATAATCGCCGCTTGGAAACGTTACGGCGTTCCCCGTGTAATACACCCACGTTGCCGAAAAATTCCAGCGTGTGTTG
>JAGWND010000347.1 GCA_028873075.1 Bacteroidota bacterium | reverse complement strand
AATACAAAGACACGAAAGTAGTAATGGAAGATGGAAAAAGGAACATGGGAAAAACATTGCTTTACTCATCCAGCTTTCATCTTACATCTTCCATCATCCATTTTTTTGATTTCTCCTTGATTTAGCGACCAAATAAAACTATGATTTCGCCATCCATACTCGAAAAAATTTCTTCTATTGTCGGTAAAAAAAATTACCTTGATTCAAAGGAAGACAAAATTGTCTATTCTTACGACGGGACGCAATTGCTGAAGCAGCTTCCCGATGCAATTGTCATTCCTCAATCGAAAGAACAGATCAGCGAAATCCTTAAACTAGCGAACGAAGAAAACTTTGCCGTGGTGCCGCGCGGCTCGGGTTCGGGATTAAGCGGCGGCTCAATTCCTGTTGAGAATTCCATTGTCATGCTGATGACACAATGGAATAAAATTCTTGAAATCGACAGCGAAAACCTGACGGTGCTGGTTGAGCCGGGCGTTATCACATCGCAATTGCATTCTGCAGTGGAAAAAATCGGATTATTCTACCCGCCTGATCCGGGAAGTATGAATATCTGTACACTCGGCGGCAATGTTGCGGAAAATTCCGGGGGATTGCGCGGATTGAAATACGGCGTGACAAAAAATTATGTGCTCGGAATGGAAGTTGTTTTGCCGAACGGCGAAATTATTTTCTCCGGTGGAAAATCAGTGAAAGACGTTGCAGGTTACAATTTGAAAGATTTTTTCATCGGCTCAGAAGGAACGCTCGGAGTCTTCACAAAAATTCTTCTGAAGCTTATCCCGAAACCGGATACGAGTAAAACAATGCTCGCATTTTTCCAATCGCGCAGCGACGCCGCAGAGACAGTTTCAGAAATAATTGCCGCACACATAATTCCCGCAACGGTGGAATTTCTCGACCGCACAACAATTAAATGCGTAGAAGAGTACACGCATCTTGGCTTGCCGCTCGACGTTGAATCACTGTTGCTGATCGAAGTGGACGGCAGGCCATCAATCGTTGAAGAAGACGCTGCCAAGGTCGTTGAGTTGTGTAAGA
>JAGWND010000210.1 GCA_028873075.1 Bacteroidota bacterium | reverse complement strand
AACGCTATGCGAATTCTTTTTCTCTTCATTTTGTTACTTCTTCTCGTAATTTCTTTTACTTTTGCTCAATCGTTCGATAGCACACGTGCACGCAGGCTTTCCATGATGCACGCACGCTCTTCGCCGGAATGGGTGCGCAACGGCATTATTTACGAAATCTACCCCCGCTCGTTTTCTCCTGAAGGAACATTTGCCGGTATTGAAAAAAGACTTCCCGAATTGAAACAACTTGGCGTTACCGTTTTATGGCTCATGCCGATTCATCCCGTCGGCGAAGTGAAGCGGAAGGGAACGCTCGGCAGCCCGTATTCCGTCAAGGATTATTATGCAGTGAATCCTGAATATGGCACGTTGAACGACTTCAAACATCTGCTTCACAGCGCACACGAGCTTGGCTTTCATCTTCTCATTGATCTTGTTGTGAACCACACGTCGTGGGACAGCAAGCTCATCAAAGGACATCCGGAGTGGTTCAGGAAAGACAGTGCCGGTAATATCGTTTCTCCGAACCCTGACTGGACCGACGTTGCCGATCTTGATTACTCTCACCCCGAGCTTCGCCACTATATGATTGACATGATGAAATACTGGGTGCGCGATGTCGGTATTGACGGGTTTCGCTGCGATGTTGCGGAGTTGGTTCCGCTTTCTTTTTGGGAAGAAGCGCGCGCAGCGCTCGACAGCATTAAGCCGGTGATGATGCTTTCCGAAGGTTCCGTCCCGGCACAGCATGTGAAAGCGTTCGATGTCACCTATAGCTGGAACATTTACGATATTCTTTCGCCGATGATGACGGGAAAGCTGACCGCATATGCGCTCGATAAAGAATTGAACCGCGAGGAAGTGACATTTCCGCAAGGCTCGTTGCGGATGCGTTTCAGCTCGAATCACGACAAAAACGCGTGGGATAATCCCGATGTGGTAAAGTTCGGCGAAGAAGGAGCAAAGTTGGCGGCGGTGATTGTCAACACCATTCCCGGCATTCCACTTATTTATAACGGGCAAGAAGCTGGAAACGCAAAGAAGCTTTCTCTTTTTGAAAAAGTGCCGATTGACTGGAAAGACACTGCCAATTTCAGGAAATTCTATACCCGGCTGTTCGAAATCCGCCGTGAGCATCCAGCATTGCGCGAAGGGAAAATGGTTCGTATCCCGTCGTACAACGATCGCTACGTTTACGCGTTCGAACGGATTGCCAGTGCCGATACAATGCTGGTTGTGTATAATTTTTCGAAAGTCAATGCGATGATCACGCTTGATTTCTCCGGGTTGAAGCTTTCCATCGGCAAGAAAATTCGTCTTGATGACGTGTTCACCGGGGACACGTGGGATATCAACGTCTCGCCGGAAAAGTCAATTCCGGTCGTTGTTCTGGCAATGGGATACAGAGTGTACGTTGTAAACTGAGATTTATTTTATAGTTCAATGCAGCACGAACGCCTCACTTCACTCGATGCATTTCGCGGCGCAACGATCGCCGCAATGATGTTGGTGAACAACGCCGGCGACTGGAGCCACGTCTATCCGCAGCTTGAACATGCCGCATGGAACGGCTGGACCCTTACCGATTGGATTTTTCCTTTCTTTCTTTTCATCGTCGGCGTTGCAATGACAATGTCGTTTGCGCGGCGCATGGAGCGAGGGGACGACACGATGAAATTGCTCATGAATGCAGCGCGCCGTTCTGCAATTATTTTTCTGCTCGGGCTTATTTTGAACGGGGCGCCGTTTTTCGATCTTTCTACCATTCGCATCCCCGGTGTACTTCAGCGCATTGCTGTTTGCTATTTCATTGTTTCGTTGATTGTTCTTTTTTCTAGAACACGGCAAGCACGGATTTTCTGGCTCGTCGGGCTTCTTGCCGTCTATTGGCTGATGATGAAGCTTATTCCTGTGCCGGGAATCGGTACGGGTGTGCTGGAACCGGGAAAGAATTTTTCTGCGTACATTGATTCACTGTTTCTTTCGGGACACATGTACATCTACACAAAAACGTGGGATCCGGAAGGAATTGTGAGCACGCTCCCTGCGATTGCGACGACGCTGTTTGGCGTTCAGACCGGATATTTTCTCCGTTCATCGCGTTCAAACGAGGAAAAAACCATTTCGATGTTCGTTTCAGGATTCGTTTTACTTTTGCTTGGCGTCGTTCTCGATATGTGGCTGCCGATCAACAAAAATATCTGGACAAGCTCGTACAGCATTTTCACAGCAGGGTGGGCGTTGATTTGCTTGGCGACATTCTACTGGCTGATTGATGTAAAAGGTTTCAAACGGTGGGCAACTCCGTTCGTGATGTTGGGAATGAACGCTATTACCGTTTATTTTATCGGAAGTCTCATCGGAAAAATTTCCATTAGCGTAATGTTAAACCAGCCGGATGGAAAATCAATAATGCTGAAAACGTACATTTATCAGAATTTCATCGCACCGCTCGCGGTTAACCCGTTCCACACTTCAGTGTTGTATGCGATGATGTACGTGCTCGGCTCGTTTCTTCTTGCATGGATTATGTGGAAAAAGCAACGGTTCGTGAAAATGTAAAAGCTTCCATTGACATTCTCATTTCTTCTTTTCAGATTGTGCGCAGTGTTTGCTTACTCATTTTCATTCACAACGTAAAGGCACGCCCATGATAAAACACGAACGACTTACCTCGCTTGACGCATTCCGCGGCGCAACCATTGCCGGTATGATGATCGTGAATAATCCCGGTACATGGTCGCATATTTATCCGCAATTGGAACACGCTCCGTGGAGCGGCTGGACGTTCACCGACTGGATATTTCCGTTCTTTCTTTTCATCGTCGGTGTTGCAATGACATTTTCGTTCCGCTACCGCATGGAAGCGGGAGCGGATAAAAAGAAATTGTACGTGCAGGTTGTCCGCCGTGCAGTGATAATTTTTCTTTTAGGATTTATTCTTGCAGGATTTCCGTATTTCCATCTTGCTACGATTCGGATTCCCGGAGTATTGCAGCGCATCGCCGTTTGTTATCTCATTGCATCGCTCATCGTGATGAATTCCGGATGGAAGGGACAAGTGTACTGGATTGTCGGATTGCTTACAAGTTACTGGCTGATGGTCAAACTCATCCCTGTTCCCGGGTACGGTGCCGGTGTGATGCAGCCGACCGGAAGTCTGTGCTGGTATGTTGATTCACACGTGCTTGCCGGACATACATGGAGCGGCGCACCTGTGCCGGGCTTCGATCCCGAAGGGATCGTCAGCACAATCCCGGCGATTGCAACGACGCTGTTCGGCGTGCTCACAGGACACTGGCTGCAATCGGAGCGGACGAAAGAAGAAAAAACGGCGTGGATGTTCGTTGCCGGAAATATTTTTCTTCTGTTCGGCGCAATCCTCGATATGTGGCTGCCGATCAACAAGAATATGTGGACAAGCTCGTACAGCATTTTTATGGCTGGCTGGGCGCTGGTATGCCTTGCAATGTTCTACTGGCTGATCGATGTGAAAGGCTACAAGAAATGGGCAACGCCGCTTGTCATTTACGGCATGAATGCCATCACGGTCTTTTTCCTTTCCGGAATTATCGGAAGACTGTACACAGGCATCGTCCGATGGCAGACACCGGATGGAGGAACGCAGTCGCTGCAAGGATGGATTTTTCACACATTCTTTCTTTCGATTGCAAGCCCGATCAATGCATCGCTGCTCTATGCAATTTTCTTTATGCTGTTCCTCTTCCTCATTGCGTGGGTCATGTGGAAGAAGAAATGGTTTTTGAAAGTGTGAGGGAAAATTTGGTAGCCGCAACCTTCATAGTTGCGGCTTTATGGTAGCGGCTACCGCGGTCGCAGACTAAAGTCTGCGGCTACCACGATGGTTCATAATAAAGCATGGGAAAAATAATCAGGGAAAAACACCATCGTTTGGAGGAGGAATTCTATCGGGGATGCAAGGTTGTTTCGTTCACAGCCTGTGTAAAGGATAGAGTTTCGTTCTTCACCGTTGAAGACCGATTCAGAAACTGTGAGGTGTTTTTGCTTAAAGCACTAAAAGAATTTGAAAGCGAAGCCGAAGTATATTTGTTTATGCCGGATCATGCACATTTGCTGCTTCGCGGCGAGAATGAAACGTCGGATGTGCTGAAGACAATAAAATCATTCAAGCAAAAATCAGGTTTCTGGTTGTATCAAAATCATCCGTCGGTACATTGGCAGAAAGATTTTTATGATCACATTCTTCGCAAGGAAAAAGAAGTAGCAAAGCATATCCGATATATTCTATATAATCCTGTTAGAGCGGGTCTCGTTGAGGATTGGGGAGAGTATCCATTCAAAGGGTCAACAATACACAATTTGAATGAATGGAATTAAAGATTTGGTTGGTGCGGTAACGATTGCAATTTGATAGCCGCGACCTTTACGGTCGCGGAGATAATTGCATTTGGGTATCCGCAACCTTCATGGTTGCGGATAGGCCGCAGCGGCAAACCGCAGACGTAAAGTCTGCGGCTACCATTTCTTAATCATGTGGAAGAAGAAATGGTTTTTGAAAGTGTGAGGGAAAATTTGGTAGCCGCAACCTTCATGGTCGCAGTAATGATGCGATTCGGTAGCCGTAACCTTCATGGTTGCGGTGATGATTGCGATTCGGTAGCCGCGACCTTTACGGTCGCGGGCAGGCCGCAGGTCGCGGCGGCAAACCGCAGACATAAAGTCTGCGCCTACTCCAGCAAATAGAACAGCGTGTCGCCAAAGACAGAATAAAAATGTCCGAAGAGGAGCGACCTGTCGTGTATCGCCACGCCGAAAGAATCTGCAAAGGCGGCATCACAGTAATAGCCGGTATAATTCTGCTGTAGGTTGGAAGCGAGTCCTCGCAGATAGAAATGAAAATTTTCTTTCCGCACATCGCCGCTGTAATAACCGTCCCAGAACCAGGTCGTATCGTTCTTCCTCATGTAAAACGTTGAACCGTAAATCGTTTCGTCAAGGTTGTACTTCTTTGAGATAAAGAACGTCGAGTCGTACGAAAAGCCGAATCCTTCAGCGTTCACCTGCTCTGTGAATGTCTGAATCGTAGCAGGAAGTGTCGTCATAGAAATGAAGAACGAATCCACCGACGTTCCGGCAGTGTCCAGCGTCAGCGAGGTGCTTTGAATGGTGAACGAGACCAATGTTGTTTTCAGTGCGATCTTCGGCGTCAGATTGTTGAAAGAAATATTTCCCTCAATCAAATTGTACAGCGGTCCCTCATTGTATGTTATGCCGTTCAGCCCTACGGAAATATCCGTCAGGTATGAGCCGATGGAAAAAAGATTGTACGGAATTATATCTCCGGCATGAAAGGAACCGAAGTCCTGCGCGAAGAAAAATCTGAGGTTGATTGACTTCATTCCGCTGACGTACGAATACGTTCCGCTGCTGTAGCTCAGTTGGTAGGTATTCAGCGCGTCAAAGTTCACTCCGTTCAGCGCCATTCCTATGATCAGATCCGCAGCAATTCGTTGCAGCGAAATTCCTTGACTCAGATAAGGAGCAACGGCAACCATGTCGCCGTCTAAAATTTCGGCAAGGCTGTCCTTTGGGATTGCGCTGCCGCATAACGAGCGCGAGTCACTATTCTTTTGGGTTTGTCCACCGCCGTTGTTATTGCCGGAATTGTCGTTCGGGGTGGTGCAGAACAAGGCGTAGAACGATAACGCAATCAGCATAAAGTACACTGTGGGAATTTTCGGGAAAACTTTCATGTGTACCTCCTTACAAGAAGGTTGAAACGAGACAAGAGAAGGTGGTTA
>JAGWND010000010.1 GCA_028873075.1 Bacteroidota bacterium | reverse complement strand
CGTCGTTTAGGATTTGGCATTGCCGTGTTTCCTTATTCTTATTAGTTTATCGCAATCAGTGTTTTTAACCGCAAAGAACGCTAAGAAATGATTGAAAAAAACTTTAACCTTTGCTCACTTTGCGGTAATAATGACAATTTATCTGGCAGCTTTTCTCAGTTTCTCCAACGCGTTCCACCGGGAATCACCTTCCTCCGGCGGACATGTGCACCTTCCGTGCGGCATTGCGTTCAAATTTCCTCCGCACCGCGGACACAAACCGGCGCAGTTTTCCCTACATAATAATTTGAGCGGAACTGCGAGCAGCGTGTACTCCTTCACGTCCTCTGAAATATCAATCATGTTCATTTCGGATGCGAGCAAATAATACTCGTCCGACTTCTCGCTCCCGTTGTTCCCCCATCCGTATACCGTAGTAAATGCGGAATTCACGTCGCGGCAAAATTCATCCGCACAACGGTCGCACAGGAATAGTGCATGAGCGCTGACATTTGCCCGGAGAACAATCTGGCGCGGAGTTTTTTCGAGTGTCACGCGGGCAGCAACATCGCCGGTGAAATTTCCGGGCAAACGGAGATTTTCCGCACTCTGGAACACCTCGTACTCATGTATTCCTTCAGACAGATTTGAGATATTGATTTTCATACCTCGAATCGAATAAAAACTTTGCCAATATAGCCATAAATGAAAAGAGTGTCAAGAAAGCGGGGCACTGACATCACTCGGCAGAAAATTTTGTGATATCGGGAATATCCGGCAGTATTCCCAAATAAAAAGCATAGCGGAAAAATTCGTTTACACCGGCAAGCGCCTCGTCGTCAAGGACATACGTGAAGCCTGAAAGATAATTTCTCGCTTCTTCTGCATCAACTTTCTCCGCCGCTGCAACATGCACAACGGCAGGATCAAGATTTTCTGCCGCGGTTTCTGCTATGGAATGAAGCATCGCTGATATTTTTTTCGAATACAACTTGCGCTGTCCGGCACAAAGAAAATGAACGAACGGAAGCTCGGTCATATCGTTCCATTCGTCTACAAGATTAATTTCGCTCCCCCCGCGCTCAACATGCAGCGCGTCATTGCCCGAAAGCAACACCGCATCCGCTGTGCGGAGGCTGTCGTTAATTGTTCTGCCTGACGGTTGAAACGCGACGTCCAACTCGTACTTTTCCGACAATATAATTTTTGTCAGCACGACATCGCCGCTGTTCACGGCTCCGAATGCCACCGTGCGGATTGTGCGGCTATTTGGTTTTGTCAGCAAAAGAATCGCTCTGCTTGCGCCTTTGGATAAAACAGCAGGACGATAGAGCGAAAGCTCCGAACAGTTCTTCGCAAAATCAATTGCCGTAATGAATGCGGCATCGCATTCACCTTCCAAA
Source organism: Bacteroidota bacterium (assembly GCA_028873075.1). Taxonomy (GTDB): domain Bacteria; phylum Bacteroidota; class Ignavibacteria; order UBA10030; family UBA8401; genus JAJYOI01. The sequence continues at coordinate 29,936 of JAGWND010000010.1, read as the reverse complement.
AGCCGCGATGCGTTTTCTGTGGCAGCGCCAAAGAAAAGCCTCTCCTGCGGAAAGCGCTCAATGACCGGCGCTGCCATAGCGTCGTGCAAAGCAGCAATCCTTCTTTGTGAAAACGGATTCTCAAACGCCGGTTGTGCCACGTTTGTATCCCGACTTGCCGGTATTCTTAAGTTACGTTCGTCGTCTTTTGGCGTATCTGTTTCGACGCCAAACCGCGCACATAGTACAGTTTCGAGCGCCGCACATTGCCGGTCTTCACCAGCTCGATTTTCGCAATGCGAGGAGAATGCGTCGGGAAAATCCTTTCCACACCGACGCCGTCCGAAATTTTTCTCACGGTAAACGTTGCGCCCATTCCTTCACCGCGTTTTCCGATGACAACGCCTTGAAACTGCTGAATGCGTTCTTTGTCTCCCTCAACAACGCGCACGTGAACATTCACCGTATCCCCGGTTGAAAATGTAGGAACATCAGTTTTCACCTGCGTCGCTTCTACCAATTTAATTTTATCCATTGCTGAACTCCGTGTTAGTTATGCAGTGCTATTTTTCAAAAAATTTGAGAAAAAAGGAATACTGGAATTGTGGAATGATGAAATTTTCCGATTCTATCATTCCAACGCTCCATCATTCCATCAAGTCTTTTCTCCGCTCGCGTGTGCGTTTCTGACGCTGTACATCGCGCCACTCCGCAATCTCTTTATGATTGCCGGAAAGGAGTACCTCGGGAACTTTCATTCCGCGAAACTCAGGAGGGCGTGTATAGTACGGTGCATCGAGCATTCCGTCCTGAAACGAATCGCTCAATGCCGATTCACCGTCGCCGATAGCACCGGGAATGAGCCGCACAACCGCATCGGTGATCACGAGTGCAGCAAGCTCGCCGCCGGTAAGCACATAATCGCCGATTGAAAGCTCGCGCGTGATGAGCTCGCCTTCGAAGGACCTCACGCGCTCATCAATTCCCTTGTAATGTCCGCAAAGAATGATGAGATTCGCTTTCAATGAAAGCTCGTTGGCGATTTTCTGGTTGAACGGCTCGCCGTCAGCCGTTGCGTAAATCACTTCATCATATGCGCGTTGTGCTTGCAGCGATTCGATGCATTCAAAAATCGGCTCCGGCTTCAAAATCATCCCCGCGCCGCCGCCGTACGGGGGTTCATCCAACGTACGATGCTTATCGTGCGTGAACGCGCGCAAATCGTGAACGACAATTTCCGCTAATTTTTTTTTCTGCGCGCGCGCCAGGATGCTCTCGCTCAACGGGCTTTCAAGTAGCTTCGGAACCGCTGAAAGTATGTCAATCCGCAGGGGCTGACCCTTCGGAGCAATGCGAAGACTCATGGGAACAATCCTTCCGGCGGGTCTAACACCATCGTCCGATCCGCTAAATCAATCTTACGTACGATTGCTCGTACCGCCGGAACGCTTACTTCCCCCTTGTTCGTGCGCACGACATAAAGATCGTGCGCCGGAATTTTTTCTACAGATGCAACGACGCCGAGAACATTCCCTGCGGTATCAACTGCTTTCATCCCGATAATATCGTCAACAAAAAAATCCCGCCCCGGGCGGGATTGGATTCGATACCGTTCTTCAACAAAAACAAGTTGACCGACCAGCCTTTCTGCATCAGTTCGGCCATCCGCATCATAAAACTTCACGTACACATCTCCCCCGCGCTCCGCTACAGTTTCGATGCGATGCTCAACAGCAGCATGTTCATAAACGCCGATGTAGACGCTCGACAGCGATTTCCATTCTTCCGCCGTGCGCGCGTAGCTGTGAAGCTTTACTTCTCCCCTTATGCCAAAGACTTTCAGAATTTTTGCCGCAGCAACGAGCTCTGTCTTCAATCCAGCACTTCTAAAATTGCACGCTTGCCGTTTTTCGCTGCGACGGCGCTCAACAGCACTCGCATTGCCTGCGCGGTACGGCCTTTCTTGCCGATAATTTTTCCGACATCGGTTTCACCGACTTTCAATTTAAAAACCGTCTTCCCGTCTTTTTCCTCTTCCGTAAGAGAGACGGCATCGGGATGATCCACAAGCTGCTTAGCGATGTATTCGAGGAACTCGCGCATGTATGCCTCCTTGAGTGCTTTTCCAAAGGATCTTCTCGGACCGAGCATGACTGCCCAACCCGAGCGGGGACTGAACTACAACAAACTCTCTCCTTCGGCCTGACCGGCTGCTAAAAAAATCCTGATACAGATTGTAGCCGCAATCTTCAGATTGCTCAACTGATGGATAGGCACAACCTGCAGGCATGCACCTACCGAGAAAAAAATCTTGAACATGTTATACTGCCAAGCTATGCTTGAGCCTGTGCCTCGGCTTGAACTGCTGGAGCTTCAGCTTGCTGCGGCGCTTCTGCGGTTTGAACTTTCTTTTTCTTCGCTGCCTTGCGTCGTTCTTTGCGCTCTTGTTCTTTTTGAAGCTTCAACGGCTGCGCCATTTGCCATTTTTCAAACGCAGCAGCAATTGCCGCCTCGTCCGCTTTTTTCCGTTTCAAATGCCACTTCAGCCATACGCCTTTTCTGCTCAACAAATTGCGAACGGTGTCCGACGGCTGGGCACCTCGTTCGAGCCAATAATAGACCCGGTCTTCTTTTACTTCAATCGTCATCGGATGTGTGCGGGGATTATAACTTCCTATCGCTTCCAGAAACCGCCCGTCGCGTTTTGCGCGGGAATCAGCCGCTACAATCTTGTAGATCGGTTGTTTCTTCTTCCCCATCCTTCGAAGCCGTAATTTGACTGCCAATGATACTTCTCCTTTTCCTTAAATATGATGAAACAACAATTAATTTACAACTCAATGAAACCGTTGTGTAAGCATTCTGTTGAAATTCTTCCCTTTACCTATGTTTTTCATCATTTTTTGCATTTCGAAGAATTGTTTCAGAAGCTTGTTCACTTCCTGAACCGAGGTGCCGCTCCCCGTTGCTATGCGCTTGCGGCGCGAACCGTTGACGATTGCAGGGTGCTGGCGCTCTTCTATCGTCATGGATTGAATGATCGCTTCGACATACTTCAGTTCTTTTTCATCCACATCGTTGAGATTGCCCAAGCGGCTCGCTCCGGGAATCATGGAAATCATCTGGCTCAATGATCCCATCTTTTTTATTTCCTGAAGCTGATCATAGAAATCTTCGAGCGTGAATTGAGCCTTTCTGATTTTTTGTTCTAATTTCTGCGCTTTCTCTTTGTCGAATGTCTCCTGTGCTTTTTCGACAAGCGTAACGATGTCGCCCATCCCGAGAATGCGCGACGCCATGCGGTCCGGATAAAACGGCTCGAGCGCATCCATCTTTTCTCCGGTGCCGATGAACTTAATCGGCTTCTGTACAACAGAACGAATGGATAGCGCCGCCCCGCCCCGCGCGTCGCCGTCCAACTTTGTCAAAACCACGCCGTCGAAATTCAATCGGTCGTGAAATGCTTTCGCTGTATTGACCGCATCTTGACCCGTCATCGCATCAACAACGAAAAGAATTTCGTGCGGCTGAACGGATTTTTTGACCTTCTCGATCTCCTGCATCATCTCTTCATCAACGTGCAAACGGCCGGCGGTATCAATGATGACGGTGTCGCGTGCATTGAGCCGCGCGTGGACGATGCTGTTCTCCGCAATCGTTAACGCAGAATCTTTGCGGTTAACGAATACCGGCACTTCGATCTGCTTTCCCAAAACTTCCAACTGATCAATTGCCGCCGGACGATAGACGTCAGCAGCGACAAGCAGCGGACTTCGTCCTTTTGCTTTCAACAAGCGCGCAAGCTTCGCTGAAAATGTCGTCTTGCCGGAGCCTTGAAGCCCGGCAATTAAAATGACAGACGGCGGAGATGAAGAGAGGGCGATGTCGCTTTTTTCGCTTCCCATCAACGCCACCAGCTCATCATGAATAATTTTGATGATGAGCTGTCCCGGCGAGAGACTCGAGATCACTTCTTGTCCGAGCGATTTCTGCTGAACGGTGTCAATGAAATCTTTGACAACTTTGTAATTGACATCGGCATCAAGCAGCACGCGGCGCACTTCGCGGAGCGATTCGGCGATGTTTGCTTCCGAAATTCTTCCCTCTCCGCGCAGTCGCTTCAGCGCTGCCTCTAATTTCTGTGTAAGAGTTTCAAACATTGCAATAAATGTAAGATGGAAAATTGGAAATGGAAAATGAACGAAGAATGATTAACTGCTTTTCCTTCGTCCGTTTTCTATCTTCCGTTAGCCATTCTGTAGCGCTTCTGCACCGCTGACAATCTCTAACAATTCCTTTGTTATGGAAGCCTGACGTGCTTTGTTGTACGACAATGTCAGATCGTTGATAATCTCTTTGGCATTCGTCGAAGCATTTTCCATTGCCAACATTCGTGCGCCTTGCTCCGCTGCATTTGATTCGAGCAGCACACGCCACATTTGAAAATTCAAATGCTTCGGTACCAACGCTGAAATAATTTCCTCGGAGGCCGGTTCGTAAATGTAATCAAGACCCGCGGATGCTCCCTTTGTCTCACCGTTTTGTGTCTCCGGGCGGACAATGGGAAGAAATTGTTCGATGGCAACGCGCTGCTGAACTGCGCTTTTGAATTCATTGTACACCGCTTCGACGCGGTCAAATTCATGCCTGCCGAAGCTTTCCACAATCTCCGTCACAATAGCCCTCGCATCGGCGAACTTGAGCGCATTGAAAATGCCGACATGCTTCAGCACAATATCAAACTTGTGTTTGCTGAAATATTCATACCCCTTTTTGCCGACACAGATCACTTTCACTTTACCTTCTGCGCGAAGCTGTGCGTACATGGCATTGATGCGCTGCGTTGCAGCACGGATGATATTTGTGTTGAACGCTCCGCACATTCCGCGGTCTGCCGTAACAACGACCACCGCGACGGACTGAACGGGACGTTCCGCAATAAGCGGATACTGAGAAACATCAACTTTCGTTGAAAGATGATGAAGCATTTCCGCCATTTTGCCGGCATACGGGCGAGCCTGCACAATGGCGTCCTGCGCGCGGCGAAGCTTCGCCGCCGCGACCATCTTCATCGCTTTCGTAATTTTCTCAGTGCTCTTCACGCCCGAAATTCGCCGCCGAATGTCGCGTAGTGTCGCCATGATTCGTTACGATACTTTAAAGGTTTCTATGAACTCTTTCGCAATAAGCTGAATGCGGTTCACAATGTCATCGGTCAACTCTCTCTTTTCCGAAAGCTGGTCAAGCATTTCGCGGTGACGCGTCTCCATCATTTCAAGAAATTCTTTTTCAAACCGCTGAATATGGGGTACAGGCAATTCGTCGAGGTAGCCGTTCGTGCCTAAATACATCATAATGATCTGCTTTTCGACGGGCATCGGCATATATTGCCGCTGTTTCAGCAATTCGACAAGCCGGGAACCGCGGCGAAGCTGTTGCTGCGTCACTTTGTCGAGATCGGAACCGAACTTTGCAAACGCTTCAAGCTCGCGGTACTGAGCAAGATCGAGACGGAGCCTGCCCGCAACTTTTTTCATTCCTTTCACCTGCGCGTTGCCGCCGACACGCGACACGGAGATGCCGACGTTGATGGCCGGACGGACGCCGGAATTGAACAAATTCGGCTCGAGATAGATTTGCCCGTCGGTGATAGAGATAACATTTGTCGGAATGTATGCCGAAACGTCGCCGGCTTGTGTTTCGATGATCGGAAGCGCTGTTAAGCTCCCGCCTCCCAATTTATCGCTCAATTTCGAAGCACGCTCCAGCAAGCGCGAGTGCAGATAAAAAACATCACCCGGATATGCTTCTCTTCCCGGCGGACGGCGAAGCAACAGCGACACCTGACGATATGCGACAGCATGTTTCGACAAATCGTCGTACACTACAAGCGCATCGCGTCCGCTGTCGCGGAAAAATTCTCCGAGCGTTGCTCCTGCGTACGGCGCAATGAACTGCAGCGGTGCCGGATCGCTTGCCGTTGCAGAAATCACTGTCGTATACGGCATCGCTCCTTCTTCTTCCAGCTTTGCAACAACCTGTGCAACGGTCGAGCCTTTTTGTCCGATGGCAACGTAAATACAATACACCGGTTTCACGCCTTCTTTTTTTGCCTTCTCGGTATGTGTGTATTTTTGATTGATAATCGTATCGAGTGCGACGGCGGTTTTTCCCGTTTGCCGGTCGCCGATGATCAGCTCGCGCTGCCCGCGCCCGATCGGAATCATGCCGTCCACCGCTTTTAAGCCTGTTTGCAGCGGCTGTTTCACCGGCTGGCGTTGAATAACACCGAGCGCTTTTCGTTCAAGCGGAAGGAATTTTTCGGTTTTGAGAGGGCCCCTGCCGTCGAGCGGCTGGCTCAGCGGATTGATAACGCGGCCGAGCATTGCTTCACCGACCGGCATCGAAGAGACGCGCTTTGTCCGCTTCACGGTATCGCCTTCTTTGATTTCCGTATCGTCGCCGAAGAGAATACACCCGACATTGTCTTCTTCAAGATTCAGCACCATGCCGAACACCTCGTGCGGAAATTCGATCAGCTCGCTCGCCATCACTTTTGAAAGTCCGTACACGCGGGCGATGCCGTCTCCGACCTGCAGCACCGTGCCGACATCGTAGAGGTCGACTTCTTTTTCAAAGCCGGAAAGTTGTTTCCGTAAAATCGCCGTTATTTCATCCGGTCGTACTTCTGCCATTACTCATTCCTTTTAATAATTGAGTATTGAGTGTTGAAAATTGAACATTGAAGATTGAACATTCTGCCTTTTTGAAAAAATGTTCAATGTTCATTTCTGTGCTTGACAAACCCCGCAGACATAAAGTCTGCGGCTACCTTTATTATTCCTTGTTCGGTATTCAACATTCAATTGTTCACCGCGCCGTTCTTCAATCTATCACGCAGCAACTCCAGTTGATGACGCACGCTGCCGTCCACCATCGTGTCGCCGATGCGGGCAACAAAGCCGCCTTTCAACGAAGTATCTATGCTGAAATTCACGCGCACTTTTTTTCTCGTGAACGTTTCGAGATGTTTCGCCAATTCTTTTTCCTGCCTCGAAGAAAATTCCACCGCACTTTGAACTTCCACGTTCACAATGCCCAGCTGCTCGTCGCGGAGAAGAAAAAATTGCTCTAACATTTCTTCGAGAGCCGCTTCCCTACCCTTGCTGACAACGAGCGCGAGGTAGTGCATGACAATATTGCCGATCTTGCTCTTGAAGATTTCGGCAACGACGGTGTGTTTTTTCTGCTTTGAAACGATCGGGCTTTTCAACAGCCGCGACAATTCGCGCGACTCGTTGATCGCCTGCTGAACAAGCGCAAGATCGCGGATCATCGCTTCCGGATTCTTGCTTTCGTTCACAAGTTCAAGCAGCGCTGCAGCGTACCGTTTTGCTATTCGTGTCGTGCTTATCAATTCTCCTCCGGCGAACTTTCAATTTTTCGGAAGCTGTTGGAGAACTTTGTCCACCATCTTCTTCTGCCTGGGAGCATCAAGCGTTTCGTCGAGAATTTTCTCCGCCGCTGTAACGGCAAGATCAGCAACTTCACTCCGAAGTTGGAGAAGTGCGGCTTCTTTTTCCCGCTGGATCGCTTCCTGTGCTTGCAACAGAGCGTCCTTCGCATTGTCGTTTGCCTTGGCGAGAATCTCATTCTTCAATTGCTCGGCCAGTTCGCGCCCTTCGCGGATGATTCGCGCAGTTTCTTCGTTTGCTTTTGCAAGCGCAGCTTTATTCTCCGCAAGAACGCGCTCCGCTTCTTTCTTCGCTTCTTCCGCACGTTGCAGCGCATCATGAATATTCTGTTCGCGCCTTTGCAGCGCAGCGACCAGCGGCTTCCATGCGAATTTCCCTAACACGAGCACGACAATCGCAAACGTGATAATCGTCCAAATGATGAGTCCGGGATTGATATCTAACATGCCATCGCCTCTATAAGTATGAGAAGATGTCCGACGGCGTTGTCCAGCCGCCTGACATCTGCGTTTGATCCTCTTAAATGTCAGACAGCACAAAGTGCAGTCTGGCATGAACCTCAAAAATTATTTCGTAGCAAGAATAATGCAGATCGCAAGAGCGAAAAAGCAAACACCTTCGATGAGCGCTGCGGCGATTAACATCGAGGTACGTATTTGTCCTAACGCTTCGGGTTGTCTGCCGCTCGCATCCATTGCCGACGCGGCAAGTTTTCCGATTCCAAGTCCCGCTCCGATGACGGACAATCCCGCTCCGAATCCGGCAGCGAGATAGCCCCATTGCGTCGCTGTTGTTTTGGCAATTTCCAGCATATTTTCCTGCATAGTGTTCTCCAGAAATTAAAAGTGAGTGATTGTATGAAAAGTTTAAACGTTGCTAAGATTAGTGAGAGTGTTCTCCGCTTTCGTGTTCCTCAGACTGCATGCCGAGTCCCATAAAAATCGCGGTGAGAATTGTGAAGACGTACGCCTGTAAGAACGCCACAAAAAGCTCCAACATATTCAAGCCGACAGCAAACGTCACTGACACCGGGGCAACGATGTACGACTTGAAAATAAAAATCAATCCGAGAAGCGAAAGAATGACGATATGTCCGCCGCTCATGTTGGCAAACAAACGAATGCAGAGTGCGAATGCTTTCGTGAACAAGCCGAGAATTTCCAGCGGAATCATGATGGGCCACATAGCCCAATGAACGCCGCCGGTAAGATGCACGAGGTAATGTTTCACTCCCTGCTCGCGAATTGCCGAAAGCTGAATCATGATGAACGCGATAATCGCCAATCCCCCCGTCACACTGACGTTCCCCGTTGCTGATGCGCCGTACGGAAACAAGCCGAGCAGATTCATCAGGAGAATGAAAAAGAATGTTGTCAGAATGTACGGCATATATTTCATCCCCTCCTGCCCCATATTCGGCAGAACAATCTCGTCACGGACGAACTCGACAAAGATCTCGACAAGATTTCCGAATCCTTTGGGAACGGCTGCTTTCGAATTTTTTCGCGCAACAAGTATAAGACTGACGATCAGCACGAAAGCGGAAAGCCAGAGAAACACCACATGTTTCGTGACGGACATATCAATGCCGAAAAGCTGCAAGTGCGGCAAATGCACTGTTCCGAAAGGAGTTTCAAGCTCGTGCGAATCGCGCACATGCTGAAGCAGGTGCATGAAGAGTCCACTTTGGTTTTCTTCTTGTAGAAAAAGCAGCATCACGTTGTACTTTAAATTTTTCGGATCGAATGTCCGCCATCATTGCTCTTATTACTGGCGTGACGTTAACTTCCGCTGAATAAAAAATATCTCGAGCACTAAAAAAATCAGATACAATCCCACCAGCGATACCACAAGGGCAACAGGGTGAACGTGGAACACTTCGATCAAAATCAACAGCGCTCCGAGCATCGCAAACAGCCGTGCGCCCATCCCCCCAAGGACAACTTTCAAAAATGTTGTGTACGACTTGCCGATAGAGTATTCGATTGCCGCGTAGCCGGCGAGAACGTTTGCCAGACTCAGCAGTCCGCCGATCACCGACGCACGAATAACACCCGCGCTTGCGTACCGATACAGCGGATATGATGAAAGAACCGCAATACCGATAAACACCGACAATACGGATCGAGGAAATGAACGATCGCGTCTCACACGAGACAGGGAAGAAGCATCACTTTTCTCGCTCCCGTTGTGTATCATGTTGTAAATCCCTTTGGGATTGTTGCTCCTCTTTTCTCGTCACTTCCGATACCGTTTGAATAAATTTATACAGCCCGAACGCGATACCGACCATCACGCCGGCAATCATCAACCATGGTGCCGTGTTCAATCTGCCGTCAAGCCATCGCCCGACGAAAAACATTGCCACAACGATGAGCGCCAACTGAATACCAATGGTAAAGAACGGCCCGAGACTTTGCATGAGTGTAACACTGTCTTCTCCGCCGAATGTCTCCTTGTTCTCTCCCTTCCGATGCATGAGGGAATCCTTGACCGGCCCGGCAGATTCTTTCGACATACGAGCACTCCTTCGAATTGGCACTAATATTTTTGCAGCTCGTGCCCGCCGGATTTCGAATCGGACATTGAGATTTTACCGTCGAAGACTGCTCCTTCGTCAATCACCAACCGTGCCGCGCGCACGTCGCCGCGGACAACAGCTTTTCCTTCAAACACCATTTTATCAACGGCGGTGATGTTTCCGCGGACTTTTCCGGCAACTGTTACATTTCTGCCGTTCACCGTTCCCTCAACTTCGCCCGTCAAGCCGAGCGCGAAATTTTCCGCAGCATGGACCTCGCCGACCATCTTACCGTCTATCCGGATGCTTCCCTGCGTTCTGATTTTTCCCTCGACACTCGTTCCCGCTCCGATAAGATTCAATTCTTTAATCGAATTTTTATCTGCCATGTACTCTTCCTTACAATGATTCGGTTGCTAACAAATAGTCTTCCGGGTTTTGCGGCTGTCCGTCTTTCCACAATTCAAAATGCAGATGCGGACCGTAGCTTGTCTGTCCTGAGTTGCCGAGGAGCGCAATCGGCTCGCCGCGCTTGACAAACTCGTTCGCCGATTTCAGCAGCGATTGGTTGTGTTTATAGATAGTAAAAAATCCCGAGCCGTGAGAAATAATAATCATATTGCCGTCATTGTATGTCCATCCGGCAAACACAACGTAACCGTCAGCAGCAGCAGAAATAACCGTACCGCGTTTTCCTGCGTAGTCTATGCCGAAGTGGCTCTGGGCGTCGTTGTACCCGCGCGTGATGTAACCGACCACAGGCGGTGAAATCGGAAAGGCGGCGTGAAACGACGCGCTCGTTTCTTGGCGCGGTGCTACGTACTGCTGAAAGCCCGCTTGCGGTGCAAACTCTTCGCCCGACGACGAAACCGATTCACCCTGTTGAAATTCTCCTTCCGATTGAAAACCGTTTTGGGGCTGTGTACCCCGCGACGCGGCAGAAATATTTTTATCAGAAGCAGATCCAGTCTTCCCGTTGGGCGCTCCTGCATCTGCAATATTTTCACCGAGCGCAGCACGAAGCTTCAGGTTGTACTCCTTCACGACCGCAAAGTCTTCCGTCAGTTTCGTCAACTGCTCGTGTAACGTAACAAGTTCCTTGCCGTACCGCCGTTCCATCTCCGCATTGGAAATCGGAACCAGTGATCCTAGCGGAGTATAGCCCAACACCAAAATAACAACGGCAACGATCAGTGCTATAATGCCAAAGAGCGCACCGCCAAACAGTGCAGGTGTAAGACGAAACGTACGCTTTGCGCCGATCTCTCCTTCGGGAACAATGACAATTTGAAAACGTTTGTTCTTTGTTTTATTATGACTCTCATCGGCCACGGAGAACTCCTTCGGAGCAGGCGCACGTTCTGCAAGCTTCTCAAAAAATTCCCCTTTTTTGAAAAGGGGAAATGCCGCATTCCGGCATGCCGTACAGCGGAATAAAATTGAACTATAAATATAATAAAGAAGCCAAAAAAAGTCAACGAAATTTCCCTTGCGGTAGTGTCTCAGTTTTGCTCCTGCGTCATTCCGGCGAAAGCCGGAATCCAGAAGTTTGAGCACTGGATGCCAGCTTTCGCTGGCATGACATTCGTTTTTGATTTAACCCCGTCAAACTGAAATACTACTTCCCTTGCGGCTTTTGCCGTTGATGGATATATTACTTCACATTAACAATTTGATACCACGAAGTCACAAAGACGCAAAAAATTTAATCTTCCCTTTCGTGGCTTTGTGATTAAAGAGGTTCTTCACATCATTTTTTGAAAGACGAGCCATGAGCGACAACAGACGAAGCAAGACCATCACACAGGGCGTGCAACGCTCGCCGAACCGCGCCATGCTGCGCGCAGTCGGGTTCAGCGACGACGATTTTGTCAAACCGATCATCGGCGTGGCGAACGGCTACAGCACCATCACACCGTGCAACATCGGACTGCAGGAACTTGCGGAACGGGCGATTGCCGCTCTTCGAAAAGCGGGCACGATGCCGCAGGTGTTCGGAACGATCACTGTAAGCGACGGAATTTCGATGGGAACGGAAGGGATGAAATTCTCGCTCGTTTCCCGCGAAGTGATTGCCGATTCCATTGAAACCGTCTGCAGCGCGCAATGCATGGATGGTGTGCTTGCCATCGGCGGCTGCGACAAAAACATGCCCGGCGCGATGATCGCAATCGCACGTTTGAACATCCCTGCAATTTTCGTGTACGGCGGAACAATCAAGCCGGGGCACTTGCACGGACAAGATCTGACCATTGTCAGTTCGTTTGAAGCTGTGGGACAGTATAGTGCGAAAAAAATATCCGAAGCGGAATTGATGGACGTGGAGCGCCACGCGTGTCCTGGCGCCGGTTCGTGCGGTGGAATGTACACGGCAAACACAATGTCGTCTGCGTTCGAAGCGCTTGGCATGAGTTTGCTCCATTCTTCAACGATGGCTGCGGAAGACAACGAGAAAGCCGACAGCACAACACAATCCGCCGAAATTCTCGTCAACGCAGTGAGAAAACAAATCCTTCCGAGCCAAATTCTGACGCGCAAAGCATTTGAAAACGCAATCTCCGTTGTCATGGCAATCGGCGGTTCGACAAATGCGGTGCTTCATTTGCTCGCTATCGCCCACGCTGCGAATGTTCCATTGACAATTGACGATTTCGAAACAATTCGCCGGCGCGTACCGGTGCTGTGCGACCTGAAGCCGTCCGGCAAACATGTAACAACTGAATTTCATGAAGCAGGCGGCGTTCCGCAAATTATGAAAATGCTTCTCGTGCACAAACTGATTCACGGCGATGCACTGACGATCACCGGACAAACTGTGGAACAAGTTCTCGCAAACATACCTGCAGAACCGCAGAGCAACCAGGACGTGATTCAGCCGTGGTCGAAACCGGTGTATGCGCAGGGACACCTTGCAATTCTCCGAGGCAACCTTGCCACGGAAGGCGCTGTGGCAAAGATCACCGGCATCAAGAAAAAATCAATCACAGGGCCGGCGCGCGTGTTCGAGTCGGAAGAAAAATGTCTCGACGCAATTCTTGCCGGAAAAACTAAAGCGGGTGATGTGATTGTGATCCGTTACGAAGGACCGAAAGGCGGACCGGGAATGCGCGAGATGCTTGCGCCGACTTCGGCAATCATCGGTGCGGGACTCGGCGATTCCGTCGGATTGATCACCGACGGACGATTCTCCGGCGGCACGTACGGATTAGTCGTCGGACACGTTGCGCCTGAAGCATTTGTCGGTGGAACAATTGCGCTGGTACACGAAGGCGACTCAATTACGATTGATGCGGAGGAGCGGCTTCTGCAGTTGAATGTTTCTGACGAAGAAATTTCAAAGCGGCGTGCTGCATGGAAGCAGCCTCAGCCGAAATACGCGCGCGGTATTCTGGCGAAGTACGCGAAGCTTGTTTCAAGCAGCAGTGTGGGAGCGGTAACGGATTGAATGAACACTCAACATAGATTCTCATGATGAACCGGTGATTCTTGAGTTAGAAGCAATTGCAGAATTGTTGAAGCAGAAGAAAAAAAATTGTAATTAGCTTTTGTTGACAAGAAGTTCGGAAAGCTCTGCAACGAAGGTTTTGATCTGCTCGTTTGTGTAACCTTTTTCCTTCGCCGCATCTTCTAATGTTCCCCAGACCGGCTCGCCGCACGCGAGGGCATTAATTCCTTTGTCCAAAAGGTAAGCAACTGATTCAGGCAACTCTGTTACCAACTCTTCGATCAACATTTCACGGCGAATCATTTCTGTTCTTCTGCTAAAGCAATCTCAGGAACGACATCTACTTCAGCTTTGATCGAATGCCCTATCAAGCAGCTTCGGTGTGCATCTTCAAGCGTCTTTTTCAGCTGCTCAATTGCTTCTAAGGAGGAGACAAGAATGCGCGGCTTCAAAATGATTTTTGTGAAGCGATATTCACCGTCAACAAATTCGAGCACTCCTTCCGCCTCGCTGGAGTAGGAAGAAACCGGCAGCTGTAATCGCTGTGCGAACGACATGAACGTCGTCATTGTGCATGCATCCACCGCCGCAACGAACATGTCCTCCGGTGACCAGATTCCTGCTTCGCCTTTGAATTCCGGTGGACTCGAAACAGTAAGAGTGGGTTTCCCTGCAGAAGAAAGAACTCCGCGTTTCTTTTCTTCCCACCGAAGCGTTGTTCTGTACGTAAAAGTTTTGTGTTTGACTTTCGGCTCGGGTGTTGCGGCAATTGTTTCCATTACACCTTCTCTACCTTATCCTTTTCATCTTGACTTGGTGACTTCACGGCTGCGTTGTTCTGTTTTTTATTTCCAAGCGTCAGAATAAGACCGATTGCCATTCCGTACAGCGTGCTGACGTACGGATTTCCCGAAATCGGACACGTGCCGTTGTAGCACCCGACAAAATAATAGTACGCATAGCCGCCAAGCGCACCAAGCGCAAGAAACATGATTCGTTTTCGAATTCGCGGTTGAACAAACGGGCAAGAGAAGCTCATTTTACTTCATCAACTGTTGAGAGCAATTCTTCTTCCACTGCCTGTTTCAACGATTGTTTCGGCAGCGCACCAACCGCCATTTTTGGCTGGCCGGTTTTCGGAACGAACAACAACGACGGAATGCTTTGAATGCCGAATACCGCGGCAAGCTCCTGCTCTTCTTCCGTATTTACTTTGTAGAAGTTTACTTTGCCTGCATACTCGTGCGAAAGCTCTTCGATCACCGGACCGACCATGCGGCACGGACCGCACCACTCCGCCCAGAAATCTATCACACAGGGAAGTTCTCCCTGGAATTTCCATTCTTTGTTTTTTTCGTAATCGAAAACTTTCGTGAGAAAAGTTTCTTTCGTTAAGTGTTCAGCCATTGGTTCTCCTTATTATTTTTTGTGATTGTTCAGCAAGGCGATGTCTGACGGCGTTGTCCAGCTGTCTGACATCTGGATTGTACCTTCGCTAAATGTCAGACAGCAAAAAGCGCTGTCAGACATTAGCTTCACATCGCAGCCATAACTCGCTGCAGCTTCTGTCGAATTTCTTCAGCAATCGGTTTCATCGCATCATTATCTAATACAACCGTCATCACCAGCGGATCGAAAACTCCAACCGTCGTGCGCCCTTCTTTTTCATACACAATCACGTTGCACGGGAGCAGCAAGCCGATCTGTTCATCTGCCTGAAGCGCTTTGTGGGCGAACGGCGGATTACATGCGCCGAGAATAATGTACTTCTCAAAATCAACGTTCAGCTTTTGCTTGAGCGTTTTCCTCACATCAATCGTCGTGAGGATACCGAAGCCTTCTTTCTTCAGTTCTTCGGTTACTTTCGCAACCGCCTGTTCGTACGGCAGCGCGACATTTTTTGAGAAACCGTACTGCATCTACCCTCCTCTTTGCTCATTATTATTTCGTTTCGGATTTTTTCAGCGTTGAAATTTTCAGGCCGTAATAGATCGGACAGAAGCTGGCGAAGCTTGTTGCAAGAAATACGACGGCAAGAATTCCAAGCACAAGTGCGACGGTTCCCGAAATCTGGTCCGTGAAGTAAAGCATGGCAATCGCAAGCGCAAGAAGCACCCGAACGATGCGGTCTACCGAGTGAATGTTCTTTTTCATAATAGACTCCTATAGATTGTTGGTTGTTCTATAGGATAAGATGCAGCAATATCGGAAAAGGGTTCAACAGAAGAATGCGGGCGGCGAAAAGGCTATTTCAGCCTCCTGCCGGTTTCGAGCGAAAGCACGGAATATAATTTTCGGCGGGAAGAGGCTGGGATTGTCGGAATGGGAACCGTGCGGTACAAATAAACCGTTTTCTTCAGCGAATCGAGAAGCGCAGTGCAATCCGGGCAGCCCGCAATGTGCCGTTTAATCTCGCGGCATTGCGGCGAATCAAGATCGGCATCGAGATTTTCGCAAATATGGCTGAACACATCCGCACAATGGAGCGAATGATGCCGGTGCACTGTTCTTGTTTTCTTAGCCATCATTCAACCATCAAATCGTTCAGTTCTTTGCGGAGAAAAAGACGCGCCCGCCGCAAACGGGATTTCACTGCCGGGACAGAAAGCTTCAGAATTTTTGCCGCTTCTTCCGCTGTTTGATTTTCAACATCGCGCAAAATGAAAACAACGCGATACTCCATTGGAAGCTTGAGAATTGCTTTATCCAACCTGGCGCGCAATTCAGAATTCATCAGTGACGAGATTGGAGAATCTGTCCACGCCGGAATTGTTCGCTGTTCATGCTTATCGGAAACCGGCGGATCGT
Source organism: Bacteroidota bacterium (assembly GCA_028873075.1). Lineage (GTDB taxonomy): Bacteria > Bacteroidota > Ignavibacteria > UBA10030 > UBA8401 > JAJYOI01. The sequence continues at coordinate 13,708 of JAGWND010000010.1, read as the reverse complement.
CGAGTGAAACCATTTCCGTATCGAGCTTGCGCTTGCGCCGTTTCATCAGGCAATTGTTCGTGACAATCGAATAAAGCCACGTTGAAAATTTCGATTCGCCGTTGAACTGGCTTAGCTTGCGGTACACATTGATGAACGTGTCCTGCAGCGTCTCTTCGGCTTTCTCCTTATCGCGGCAGACTTTGTACGAAAAACCGTATACCAGTTGTTCATAGCGCTTCACTAATTGCGTGAACGCGTGCGTATCGCCCGTACGCGATCTCTCGATAAGTTCACCGTCGCTTATGTGGGAAACTGTCTTCATCTAATGTGATGCACCCGGGAAATGAAACGGTTCTTTTTCAGTACAACATAAGAATTTTGAAGCATTTCTAAAAATTTATCGGTTTTTGCCGCAAAGATGTGAAGATGTCAAGAAAAAATTAACGAGAACTATTCTCTGTTCCTTAATGCCTTCGCGGCAAAGCAAGCTTACATCTTCATCTTCTGAAGATTTTGCAAGCCGTCATACGCAGCGTACTTGTACGCTTCGGAAAGCGTCGGGAAGTTGAAGACCGATTGGATGAAATAATCGATGGTGAGATGTTCGGAAAGAACGAAGAGTCCGAGATGGATCAGTTCCGCCGCTCCTTCGCCGATGATGTGCACGCCGAGCAGCCGTTGATCTGTCTGAGAAAAAATAAGCTTGATCATGCCGTCCAACTCTCCGATGATCTGTCCGCGTGCATTCGTCTTGAACATCGCGCGCCCGACGCTGTACGGAATATTTTTCTGCTTGAGCGATTCCTCCGTTTCGCCGGCAAACGAAATTTCTGGAATCGTATACACGGCAAGCGGAATAAACGGCGACACCCGTTTCTTGTAGTCAAACTGAAACGCATGACACACCGCCACGCGCGCCTGCTCCATAGACGTTGACGCCAACGCCGGAAAACCGATGACATCGCCCGCAGCATAAATGTGCGGCACGCTCGTTTGAAAATGTTCATTCACAGAAATATGTCCGCGCGCGCCCGTCGCGATCTTCACATTTTCCAAACTAAGACGGTGCGTGTTGCCGTGCCGCCCCGCGGCGATGAGCACTTTCTCCGCCTCAACTTTCTTTCCGCTTTTCAGCAAAATGACGGCGCCGTTTTCTTTTTTTTCGACGTCAATAAATTCTTCATTGACGAGAATTTTCATGCCGAGGTCTTCCAAATGCCCGTGAAGCTGGCTCGCAATTTCATGATCGAGAAATGAAAGAATCGTTCCTTTCGAATCAATGAGCGTCACGGAGATACCGAGTGCGGAAAAGATCGTCGCATACTCGCATCCGATCACCCCCGCGCCGATAATCGCAAGGTGAGACGGCAAGCGATCCATATTCAAGAGCGAATCACTGTCGTACACAATCTTGTCGTCGATAGGAAAGCTGTTCGGGCGATTAGGAACGGAACCGGTTCCGATAAGAAAAAAATCCGTTGTGAACTGTTCGACTGATCCGTCCCGCTCAACTTGAATTGTGTGTTCATCCACAAACGATGCCGTTCCGAATATCAGCTCAATGTTGTGGCGTTCGATATTTTGGTAAATCAAATCCCACTCGTTGTTGACAACGTGGGTCTTGCGGTACATGAAATCTTCAATGGAAATATTTTTCTTGATGCTGTAGTCAATGCCGTACAATCCTCGCTGGCGGAGATTGGAAAAATAAAGCGCAGTCTCGCGCAGCGTTTTGCTCGGTACGGTTCCTGTGTTCACTCCGGCGCCGCCGACGCGCGGAGCTTTTTCTATGATGGCGGTTTTTTTCCCGAAATACGCCGCCTGTGCCGCTCCTTTTTCTCCGGCAGGACCGGAACCGATAACGATCAGATCAAAATTGTATGTTGTACTCATCGAATGGCTTTATTGTAAGAATGACAGAATGAAAATTACACTTTTTTCTGAAAGTTGCAAAACCTCGCTGTTGTTTGGTAGTGTTACAGTTTGATAAGTTTGGATCAAAAACGAATGTCATGCCAGCGAAAGCTGGCATCCAGTGCTCAATTTTCTGGATTCCGGCTTTCGCCGGAATGACACAGATGCGAAACTGTAACACTACTTGTTGTTCGGCTGGTTTCAAACCCCGCTGCTTTTTGGGCGGGAAGCAACTCTGATGTTTTGCATTTCGCCTAAATTCTTGTAGATTAGCTAAGCCACAAAAATTGCCACAACGTCACGGAGTTTACAGAGAAATGATTCTTTCCGACAAAAAAATACTTGAAGAAATGAAGCGCGGCACCATCGTCATCAAGCCGTTCAACAGAAAATATTTAGGCTCGAACAGCTACGATGTTCATCTCGGAAAAACTTTGGCAATGTACGACGACGAAATTCTCGACGCCAAAACACACAACGAAATTCATTACTTTAAAATTCCGGGGGAAGGGATCATTCTTGTGCCAAGCAAATTGTATTTGGGTGTGACGGAAGAATACACAGAAACACACCGGCATGTCCCTTTTCTTGAAGGGAAAAGCTCGATCGGAAGACTGGGCATTGACATTCACGCGACCGCCGGCAAGGGCGACGTCGGGTTCTGCAACACATGGACGCTCGAAATTTCCGTGCGCCAGCCAGTGCGCATTTACGCCAGCATGCCGATCGGACAGTTGATCTATTTTGCCATTGACGGCGACGTGGAAGTGCTGTACAATAAAAAGAAGAGCGCCAAATACAACCAGCGCACAGTCAAACCGGTGGAATCAATGATGTGGAGAAACTTTAATGCGCGCCTGCGGCGCCATGGCGTAAAGCACCAAAAGTAGCTTTTAAATTTTTCGAATGTTACATCCGTTTTTTTCTCATTGCCTCTCTCACTTTTTTCCCTTACTTTCTCTGTAACAAACCAATGCCATTTTCTTCCGCCAAAGCGGATTTACAATAGGAGCTGCCTTATGAAACGCACAGTTGCTCGTTTCCTTCCTCCTTCCTCCATACTCTTTATTGCATGCTGTTTACTGTTCACCGGTAACTATTCATTGTCTCAGCCAAAGCCCCAAGCCCCAATGGGGCAAGGGGGCAGGCACGCCATTACGTTCGACGACCTTTTCGGCTTCGGCAGAGTCACCGATCCACAAATTTCTCCAGACGGAAAATGGATTGCCTATACCGTTGCCTATTTCAGCAAAGAAACCAACGGCGGCAACAGCGACATTTGGCTCGTCTCCATCAACGGCGGCCAGGCACGGCAACTGACAGACAGCCCGAAATCGGACGGTTCGCCGCGCTGGCTTCCCGACGGACGGACGATTGCGTTCATTTCAAGCCGTAACGGAGCGCCGCAAATTTTCACAATGCAGATTGATTCGAACGGTACCGCAATCGGAGATGCAAAGCAAATCACAAACATTTCAACCGGCGCAAGCGGACTGGTGGTATCGCCCGACGGAAAGTACTTTGCATTCTCGTCAGAAGTTTTCCCCGCATGCCCGAACGATTCGTGCAACAAAGCGCGCAACGACGAGCTTGAAAACGGGAACGTGAAAGCGAAAATTTTTACTCACCTTCCCTACCGCGTGTGGAACCATTATCTCGACGGCAAACGAAGCCACGCGTTCATCGTTCCCGCGAGCGGTGGAACTTCGATTGATGCAACACCGAGCGATTATGACACGCCTCCAATTGACCTCGGCGGCACGGTTGATTACGGATTTTCCCCTGACGGAAAGGAATTTGCATTCGTCCGCAACACCGATCCGGTGATCGCAATCTCAACGAACAACGACATTTATCTTCTCCCTTTGAATGCCGGAAAACCAAGCGGAGAACCAACATGCATCACGGCGATGAACAAAGCGAACGACAACCAGCCGATCTATTCTCCCGATGGAATCTACATTGCCTACCGCGCAACGAAACGCCCCGGATTCGAATCCGATAAATCGTCGCTTACATTGTACGAACGCAGCACCGGAAAAATAATCCCGCTGACAGAAAAACTTGACCGCTCTGTCTCTGAAGTCGTTTGGTCCCCCGACAGCAAAGCGCTTTACTTCAATACCGATGATGAAGGCTATCGCTCCCTGTACAAAGTCTCACTCACCTCCAATGGCACCGTCATCAAGCAAATGACACGGAATATGAATTGCGGCTCGCTTTGCATCACACCGGATGGAAAAACGCTCGTCTTCGGAAAACAATCCGTAACACATCCGACCGAGCTTTGGCGAATGGAGACCGACGGGAAAAATTTGAAACAACTGACAACGACAAACGACGCGCGCATTGCGAACATCGAATGGAATCCGCTCGAGCCGTTCTGGTTCAGCGGTGCGGGCGGAACAAGAGTCGAAGGCTTCCTTCTCAAGCCCCCCTTCTTCGATGCAAAGAAAAAATATCCGATGGTCCTGCTCATCCACGGCGGCCCGCAGGGACAATGGGAAGATGAAACGCATTACCGCTGGAATGCCCAAATGTTTGCTTCGCCGGGATATGTTGTCGTGATGATCAATCCGCGCGGCAGCACGGGCTACGGACAAAAATTCACAGATGAAATTTCCGGCGACTGGGGCGGGAAAGTCTTCACCGATCTCATGAACGGCGTTCATTATGCGCTGAAAACTTTTCCGTTCATTGACAAGAACCGTGTCGCCGCAGCGGGGGCTTCGTACGGCGGCTACATGATCAACTGGATTGAGGGACACAACGATGACGGATTGTTCAAAGCACTTGTGTGTCACGACGGGATGTTCAATGCTGTCAGCGCGTACGGTTCGACGGAAGAGCTGTGGTTCAACGAATGGGAATTCAAAGGAACGCCTTGGACAAATCCGAAGCTCTACGAAAGATTCTCGCCGAGCAGTTACGTAGAGCATTTCAAAACGCCGATGCTCATCATTCACAGCCAGCACGATTACCGCCTCGACGTGAGCGAAGGATTTCAGATGTTCACAGCACTGCAGAGAATGCACGTGCCGTCGAAGATGCTCTATTTCCCCGACGAGTTTCATTTTGTCGTCAAGCCGCTCAATTCTGAACTATGGCATAAGACGGTGCTGGGTTGGCTTGCAAAATACCTGAAGTAAATGAAAAATTTAAAGTGCAAAGTTCAAAAGTAAAAGACAATCAAAAGTTTGTCGTTGAATTCAAGCGGCGATTATACGGGTTTACACTTGTTTTACTCAAACTGATAGACACCTTACCTCATAACAATGTATCACGCAGGTTGGGTGATCAACTCCTTCGGAGCGGGACAAGCATTCTAGCAAATTTTGTCGAGGGACAATCTGGAAGCAGTAAAAAAGATTTCATTAACTATATGCAAATTTCTCTCAAATCTTCGAATGAGACCAAAATGTGGCTTTCATTATTAAAGGACAGTCGGAAGGCAAAAAGCAACGATGTTGAACCCCTTCTTGCCGAAGCGACAGAATTTTCAAAAATACTTGCTTCAATTGTACTGACTGCTAAAGGAAAGAGATAATTTTGCAATTTTCACTTTGAATTTTGAATACCGTGAACTTCAACACACGTTTAGTTCAGGCACAACGAAAATCTCGCTCTCTTCTTTGCATCGGCTTGGATACCGATCTAAAGAAAATTCCTAAACATCTTTTGAAAAAGAAAAATCCGTTGGTGGAATTCAACAGGGCAATCGTCGAAGCAACTCACAATTGCGTCTGCGCCTATAAACTCAATCTTGCATTTTATGAAGCCGGGGGAGAGGCAGGCTGGCGCGCGCTTCGTCAAACACTTGCAATGATTCCCACATCCGTCATTACTATTGGCGACGCGAAGCGGGGCGACATCGGCAATTCGTCAGAGCGGTACGCGCGGAGCCTGTTCCACGATTTGAAATTCGACGCGGTTACCGTCAGTCCGTACATGGGAAAAGATTCCGTCGCACCGTTTCTCGAATCGAAAGTGCGCGGAGTGTTTCTTCTCGCGTTGACATCGAATCCGGGCGCGCAAGATTTTCAAATCCAAAAAATCGGCAAGCAATTTCTGTACGAAAAGGTGATCGAAACTGCTTCACAATGGAGTGAGGGCAATATCGGCTTCGTTGTCGGCGCAACACAAGCACAGCAACTTCGTTCCATTCGAAAACTTGCTCCGCACGCACCGCTGCTCATTCCCGGCATCGGCGCGCAAGGCGGGGATATGGAAAGCGTCGTGCGTTTCGGATGCGATACCAACGGAGAGCTTGCCGTTATTAACGCAAGCCGCAGCATTCTCTACGCTTCCAGAGGAAAAGATTTCGCAGAGAAAGCGCGCAGCGAGGCAGCGTGGCTGAATGATACCATCAACGCTTTCCGGGAAAGATTCTTTCCGTAATTGCTGAGAGTCGAAAATTGAGAATCGAACATGAACATTCTATCGCTAAACAAAGAAGAACCCTCAACGCTCAATATTCAATTACCAGTTATCATTTTCCAATAACTAACGATGAACTCATCGCCGCACGAAGATATTCTCCGCCATCTCTGGGCGAAACAATATTTCGACACGGGATATCTGACAACATCGGATGGAGGCGAGCTGCGTATTCTTAATCCGGGAACACTACACCGCGGCAGCGGTCCCGATTTTCGCGATGCCGTGATTATGATTGACGGCACAACGTACTGCGGCGACATCGAATTTCACCGCACGCTCGACGATTGGAATGCTCACAAGCATTCGAACAATCGCAGCTACAATTCAGTCATCCTTCATGTTGTATTACGAGGCTCGCACGTTTCACCGACGCTTTCTGCAAGCGGAAGGAAAATTCCGGTGCTCATTCTTGAGCCGTTTCTCGCGGCGCCGCTTGAAGCAATCCTCGAACACACCGTGCGCGATGAAACGGTATCGCGCAGCTCGTCAATCCCGTGCGCGTACAATGAACGGCATGTTTCGTCTGCAACAGCTGAACGATGGCTGCGCACGCTGTTTTTGGAACGGATGAAGGAAAAGACGAAACGTTTGCAAACACGGCTCGCTGAAATTATCGAAGAGCTCGCCGCTTTCCGGCAGAGCGAAGGGCATCAGCGCATTGTGTTCGAGCCGAACGAAGAGTACGGTGAAGGAAATCCGGATGAAATTCCTGTACCGGATTTTTGTTGTGAGAAAGGAATGCTGAACAAACTTCTGGCATGGGAACAGTTGTTGTACGAAGTGACGATGGGTGCACTCGGTTTTTCGCAAAACCGGCCTGCGTTCAAAAAACTTTCGAGAATTGTTCCTCTGTGGTTGTTGAAACGGCGCGGCACAAAAGCACTGTCGCTACTCGATCTTGAGGCGGTCTTTTTAAAAACATCGGGCTTGTTGCCGTCGCCATCCGAAACGAACAATCAACAGGCAAGAATTTTCGTCCACCAGCTCCACACGGCACTGCACGCTCTGGATTTCGTCCCGCACGGCGAGAGGATGAATGCGTCGGAATGGATTTTTTCCCCGACACGCCCGTCGAATTTTCCAACCATCCGTATCGCCGCCGCGAGCGCGCTGGCACAAAAAATTCTTTACGAAGAATTGTTCAGGAAGATTATCCTGACATTCAGTGCCGAGCCTTTTTCTGCTGATGAAGCCGGCGCGGAACTCGATTCGTTGTTAGCAACAGAAGAAGACCCGTTCTGGAGTGTTCACTATTCATTCAATGAAACCGCGCCGCGTGCACATGCGCTTCTCGGAAAATCGCGGCGGCTTGATGTAATCATCAACAGCATTATTCCCTTATGCTGCTTGTATGCTGAAACGTTCGGAAAGCACGCTGTCGAAAACAACGCGCTTTTATTCGCACTGATCATCGGCGCGTCGGAAGAAAATTCGACCCTGCGGAAAATGAAAAAACAACTACCCGTTGAGTCGCTCGAAATTTCCCGCACGTACCAGCAGCAGGGAGCAATTCAACTGTACAAACACTATTGTATGAAACAACGATGTGCTGAATGCGATATCGGCGCCGTTGTGCTTTCAGATGTGGAAGAAATATGAAAAACTGGAAAAATGATATCAGCATAGAGCTTCGCCGCGCAAAAGAAGCCGAGCGCGTCGGCAATGAAGGGCGCTTGCGCACTATTGCCCGGCGTATTGCCGGCATGGCGCTGAAACAATTAAAAAGTCAGCTCCCTCAGCTTCAGCTCGACAGCGACTACTTGAGCGCACTGTACGCAGTGAAAAAATCCGGCGCTGTGCCTCAGCATGTTGCCGACGCGGCAACACGACTTGTTACGCGCATTGCGGAAGATTTCAAGTCTCCTAGCAAGGACCCGCTCGGCGATGCTATGATTATTGTTGAGTATGTCGAGCGCCAATTAAAAAGGCAATGACGAGCCGGAAGTGCCCGAACTGCAGAGGCGCATCGCTGCGGCTGCGATTTACAGAGCAGGAGCTTCGGATTGTCCGATGCAATACCTGTGCATTGACATTCCTTGAAAATCCTCCGGAGAATGAATCGCTTTATGAGGATTATTACACAACGGTTCCTCGTTCCGGAAAAGAGTACAGCGCGCTGTCTCCTCATCCGTTTCTTTCGGAGATTCATGCGATCAACGATCAGCGGCTGCAGATCCTAAAAAAAATCAGCGGCAGCGGTACACTGCTTGACGTCGGCTGCGGATTGGGATTTTTTTTAAAAAGTGCAACAGAGCAGAACTATCACGGCTACGGCATCGATATCTCCGCTGCTGCTCTTTTGTTTGCGCAGAAAGAATTCGGTCTGGCGTGCGGGAGAAAAAGCATTGACGAGATTCTGGCAGAACGCCGCACCTTCGACATCATCACGCTCTGGCACGTGTTAGAACATTTCCTCAATCCTGCCGCGGAACTGAAAAAAATCAGGTCGTTACTGAATGACGACGGTGTGTGCATCATCGAGGTCCCGAATCTTCACAGCATCGAATTTATGCTCTCGCGGAAAAAATGGAAGGGCGGAAACCATCCCCTCTATCATCGGACATTTTTCACCGCACCGACACTTGAAGATACCTTGCTGCAGAGCGGCTTCGCAGCTGCAGAACGGCTTCAGTTAAGCTACCGCATTCCAACGAAGCCTGTTTCTCACTTTCTGGCAAAAAAATTATTCAACATCGCAGCTATGGATGCGTTCCTCGATTACGCTGCGTTCAAATAAAAGCGGCCATGACCCGCCATTCGCAAAGAAAATTATGAACACCATTGCCGAATCCTACGTGAAACTCGTTTTGAAAACCGGGCTTCACGATTCCGATGTCGTTGACGCGTATTATGGGCCGGAAATATGGAAGCCAGCAAAAGACAAATCCGTATGCCCGCTCGATCATCTTCATCAGGAAGCTGACGACCTTTTGCAAAAAATTGACAGACTCCCCGCCAATGCACGTGCATCACCTGACGAACTGCGACGCATTGCATTGCGGGCACAGCTTGTTGCCGTTCGGACGAAGATTGAAATGCTGCAAGGGAAAAGTTTTCCGTTCGATGAGGAATCGAGGCTTTTGTACGATGCCGTCGCACCGATGCACACGCGCGAATATTTCGAAGCCATGCTCGATGATCTCGGCACGTTGCTTCCGGGACCGGGAAAAGTCTCACAACGGGTCGAGCAATTCAAACGAGCCTTTGTCATTCCAAAAGAAAAGCTCGAGGCGGTATTCTCTGCAGCAATCAAAGAAGGGCGAAGGCGAACGCTCGAACACATCGAGCTTCCGGAGAATGAAAACTTTGTTGTCGAATATGTCACTGAAAAAGCGTGGAGCGGATACAACTGGTACAAGGGGAACAGCTTCAGCACCATTCAAATGAATACCGATTTCCCGATCTATGTTGACCGCGCAATCGATCTTGCGTGCCATGAAGGATATCCGGGACACCATGTGTACAATTCTCTGATGGAAAAACATTTGGTACGCAAGCGGGGTTGGATGGAATTCTCCGTCTATCCGTTATTCAGCCCGCAATCGTTAATTGCGGAAGGAAGCGCAAACTTTGGAATCGAAGTTGCGTTTCCGGGAAATGAGCGCGTGCAATTCGAGCAAGAAGCGCTTTTTCCGATTGCCGGATTTGATCCGTCAAGGGCAGAACACTATTACAGCATTCACGTGCTGACTTTGAAGCTTAGTTACGCAGGCAACGAAGCCGCACGGCGTTATTTGAACGGAACGATAAATAAGGACGAGGCGGTCCACTGGCTGGTCACGTACGCACTCTTTACGCCCGAGCGCGCCGAGCAGCGCGTCCGATTCTTCGACAAGTACAGAAGTTATGTCATTAATTACAATCTTGGGCAGGATATGGTGAAGGCGTACGTTGAACGACGGGGCGGTGCTTCTGAAAATTCCGAACAGCGGTGGAAAATATTCAAGGAACTTCTTTCAAATCCTATAACGCCGTCGGCGCTAATTTGAAAAACTCTCATTTGTGATTAGAGACTCAGCAAAAATGGAATATTGGATAAATGGATTAATGAACGTCTTCGGCACCATCCATCAATCCAATATTCCAGAGATGCAGAGTTACAAAAAACAACATCCTGAACTTTTCATTCCGGCTTCGGTTGCTTAAAGCTTGCTAAAATTCCGTCCTGAATTTGTGCGCGCGCGTGGATTTCATTCAACTGCTTCATCATCTTAAGAATGGCACTGCTCCGCTCTTCAAGTATTTCACGAAAGAGCTGTTGCTGTTCCGGCGTCTGGCACTGTGCAAGCACGCACTCATAAAACCGAACCAGCGTCGTTTCTTCGCGCATTGCCTCCTCTAACATCGTGCAGGTGTTGCGACAATTTTTCGCACAAATAATATCTTGAGGAATCATAGTGTCTCCTTTCTCAGGAGGTTTTTATTGCGCTGTTACGTTTGTACATTCGTGTGCTAATTCTTTTCCGCGCTGCAATGCCTGCTCGTTCAGCGGCAGCAAATGATGATGGCGCTCCGGCAGAACTTTCTTCAACGCTTTCAAAACATTTTCCGGCGAGACAATCGGACGCCGCTCCAAAAATGCGCCGAGCACGATCATGTTCGCGACTTGTTTCTTCTGAAGCCGCTGCGCCTCTTCAAATGCCGGTACGGAAAAAATTTCAATATCGGTGCGCGCGCACGGTGAAAGAATTGACGAGCGCTCGCACAACAGCAGCCCTCCGGGCTTCACCGCCTTGCCGAATTTGTCGAGCGACGGCTGGTTCAGCACAATTGCAGAATCGAATTGCGTGATGATCGGCGAGCTGATGCGCGCCGGCGAGACGATGACGATGCAGTTTGCCGTGCCGCCGCGCATTTCGGGCCCGTACGAAGGCATCCAGCTTATTTCTTTTTCTTCCATCATCGCCGCGTAGGCAATGATCTGTCCCATCGAAAGAACACCTTGGCCGCCGAATCCGGCGATGATGATTTCATGCGATGTATTCATGGTTGGTAAATGGTTGATGGTAAATGGTAATTAGCAAATGGAAAATAGCTGTTGAGCATTGTCCAGAGGACTCCTTTGTAAAGTATTGATTCCATTATTTCAGTAATACATTCAAGGGAGTCTTTTCAAAATATAGCGTTTCGAATCATTCTCTATCTTCCGAATTTCTACAACGTCTCCCCTTTTCAATCCAGATTCCGAAATGAAGAAATGTTCGTGCGGCTCATCTGGTCCCTGGCACAGGCACGGATACGATTCAACTTTTGCCGCGCGGTAGCATCTTCCGTCTTTCAATTGAAATTCTTTTCCAATGCCGGGGAAAAATCCCAGCATGCTTTTCAAAACGAAAATGTAGCCGTTGTCTGCTTCTTCGCGAGAAATTTTTCGGAGATAGATGTTCTTCACAGATCACTCTTTCGGAACTTTCAGATCGCCGAGCGGGTAATTCGGAAACATATTCTTTTCCATCCAGTCATTTGCTTCGGCCGGTGTCAGCTTCCAGCCGGAAGGACAGTTGGAAACGATTTCGATGAACGACGCCCCCTTTTTTCTTCTCTGATATTCAAAGCCGAGCTGCATCGCCTTTTTTGTTTTCCGCACTGCGGCGGCGGTGTGAACGGCTTGCCGCGTCACGTAATACGCGCCGGGAAGATGCGCGACGAGATCGGTGATCTTCAGCGGATAACCCATTTGTGCAACGTCGCGTCCGAACGGCGTCGTGGATGTCACTTGTCCGAGAATCGTTGTCGGTGCCATTTGCCCGCCAGTCATTCCGTAAATGCCGTTGTTGATGAAAACAATGAGAATATTCTCTCCGCGATTGATCGCGTGAATCGTTTCGCCGGTGCCGATTGCCGCAAGGTCGCCGTCGCCTTGGTACGAAAAAACAAATTTGTCGGGAAGCACGCGCCTGATGCCGGTAGCAACTGCACATGCGCGGCCGTGCGCCGCTTCCTGCATATCAATGTTCATGTAATTGTACGCAAAGACCGAACAGCCGACCGGCGCAACGCCGATCACGTTTTCCTCTATTCCCATTTCCTGCACCACTTCCATCAACAGCCAGTGCGCAACGCCGTGCCCGCAGCCCGGACAGTAATGCATTGGCGTGTCGGTCATCGTTGCGGGTTTTTTCCAGACAAGCTCCAGGCCGTTTATTGCTGCTGCAATCTCTTGCATCGTTTCACCTTTTTATAATTAGTGCAACATGGAACCTTGCGAAGGTTTTAGAACCTTCGCAAGGTTGATTCAATTTATTTTTGCTGGGACTTTATACCCTCTCTTCGGCACCGTTCGCGTGAAGCAGCCGAAATGTTTCGGTTCTTCAAGACGGCACGACCAGACAAGCTTTCCGTCGAGCACGGTGATGTCGGGACAGCCGTCGCACATATTTTGCCCGCCGTCTTCCATAATGTCTATCGGTTGAATGATCATGATGGATTGAAAATAAAGACGGTTGAAAATCTTAAGCGGATTCTTCAACAGATGCCGCCAATAATTTCCGTACGCTTTTCTCGCCCCCTTGTCTAACAGCGTCGCTGCCATAAGTCCCGAACGAGCCGATTTGAGCACTGACGGATTTTCGTATGCAAGATATTTTCCGTGCCTGAAATGATGGTACGTCTGCACAAATTCGATGAACTTTTTCCCCATGTAACCGAAAATTTTTCCTTTCACACCGGCGCGTGTGGAAAGAAGCCACTTAAACGAATCGGGTTTTTCCGTGCCGTTCAGGTATCCGCACGGAGAAAATTCGGGAAATCGTTTTCTGATTTCCTGAACGACATCCGTGGCGAGAATATCAATCTTGCGCTGTTCCACACTCGAATAGACGAGCTGGTTCATATCTATTTTTGTTCCGCCAGCGTACCAGTCCATCGGAATTTGCGGAACGGCTTGACGAAACGCGATGAAGACCATAACGTGAACAATGTCAATGTGCTGCGCCGCCCACGCCACCATTTCCGGAACGTACTGAATCGTGTCTTCATACACTGTTGAATTGAACGAGCATGAAATGCTTCCTTCCTCCGCAAGCATTTCGGCATAGCGAAGACGAAGGTCGTTCAGCACGATTTCATTTCTGTTTTTCCATCCGGGACGATTTTGTTTGCTGTCGATGTGAAAAGTAAATCCGTACACGCCGGCTTTCTTCAATTCGTGCAGCAACTCTCGTGTGAGCGATAGTCCATTCGTGTTAATGATCGGTTTTATATTTCGCTGCGAAATATCACGCACAATTTCAACAATCTGCGGATGCATGAGCGGGTCGCCGCCGGCAATGGAAATTCCGTCCGCATTTCTGAGCCGGATGAACGTATCAATTTCATCACGCACAACGTCGAGCGGCTTATGTGACGCGGTAAGATTTTCCCGGTAACAGCC
>JAGWND010000209.1 GCA_028873075.1 Bacteroidota bacterium | reverse complement strand
GTCTGCTTAACGTTATTAGCCGCCTCCGCCGCACTCGCGCAGCAGCCAATCGTTTACGGCGCAAATCCTGAAGCCGGGCATTATGCTCATGTCAATGATATTCGTTTGTACTATGAAACTTACGGAAGCGGCCATCCGCTTTTGTTAATGCACGGCAACGGAGGATGGATAAACGATCTTCGTTTTCAGATTGCGGAGTTTGCGAAGTATTTCAAAGTGATCGCGGTTGACAGTAGAGCGCAAGGATTGTCAACCGTCTCGGATCAGGAGCTATCATTTTCGCTGATGGCTTCGGATGTTGCTCAACTGCTCGATTCACTTCATATTGACAGCGCGTATGTTCTCGGCTGGAGCGACGGCGGCATTGTGGGACTTGAATTGGCGCTGAAGTATCCCGCGAAAGTTGCCAAGTTAGTAACAGTCGGCGCAAATTATGTTCCCGATTCCACTGCACTGCCTGCAAAGATGATTGAAGAAATGAGAAATTCTTCGTTTGCAAAGCTTGATTCTGCGACACAACAAGATATTATCGCTCATTCACATTTTCCCCAAAGAGCCGGACTTATTTATGATAAACTGAACAGATTGGATCTTCTTCATCCGCACATCATGCTTGAGCAATTGCACTCCATCAAAGCTCCGACTCTGGTGATGGCAGGCGATCACGACATAATCATCGCCACGCACACGCTGAGCTTGTTTCACGCGCTTCCTCATGCCGAGCTATGCATTGTGCCCGGTGCAGGGCACGGACTTCTTCTCACACGTGCGCCGCTCGCAAATGAAATTATAAAGAATTTTTTGCAGAAAAAATGAGACGGAAAATCAGAACTTCAAGGAGAAACTATGAAAGCTTCTCATTATTGTATCATCGCACTGGCTGTATGTTTCACTTCGTGCAGGGATAATTCCACATCGCCAACCGTGCACGATAATTACAACTCTCCCGTTACAACGAATGTCACCAACAGCTTTACGTATGCCGTCAATGCAAATCAGTATTCGGAAAACAGCCGGAATACTCTCAGCTTTGTGTCGGATTCGTTAGTGGTGACGCTCACGGCGAGCAATTATATGTCCGGGCAGGCAATTGTTTCGGTGAAGGATTCGTCGGGTGCGCCGATCTTTGCCGACACGGTTGCATCGAACACGACACTGGCGATCGCTCATCTTAAAGCAGAGAGTCCCCGGTACTGCGACATTGTTATCAGCGGCATGACGGCAAAGCTTGTGTTTGTGTTGGCAGGCGAGTAGTTTGTGCACACCGTGCGGAGGCTATGAATTTTTGCAAGGCTCCCGTTCCGATATTTTTTAACAAGGGCTCCATGCATGAATCATACGATCGTTTACACATCGGCGCACGTGTACGAGATTGACACCGTGCGCGAGGCGTTTGAGAAAGCCGGCGTTCCGTTTTATGTGCAGACGGAAAATCTTGCCGGTGTAAGAGCGGCATTCCCGGCTTCTCCCGCATCCGGATTCGGCACACGCTGGCACGTGTACGTTCCGGAGAATGCTGTACCTCATGCCGAAAAAATTCTCTCGGAGCTGCATGTCAGTGTTGGTTCGGACACAACGCCGTTTCCGGTTGTCAGTCCGGCAGATTTCAAAAGATATTTTTGGAAAGCGCTTCTGTTCATTTCCCCGCTCATTGCTCTCATGGCGTACGTGTTGTACAAGGCTGCGACAAGATAATTTAAACACCAACTTTTCTCAGGAGGAAAATATGCTTAGATCAAGTGTTAAAATTTTTTCTTTGCTCTCAATCTTCGCATCGCTTTGTTTCTCGTCTCATACTATCGCTCAGTCTCTCGACAGCACTGCACTTCGGGAAGGCTCATGGGCATTGCAGTTCGGAATAGCGGGCAACTTCAGTCTCGTAACTTTTCAAGGCTCGACAATCGCTGTGAAGTACCAGCTTTCCGACAGAAATGCGCTTCGCGGAGGCATAACGCTCTACGGCAACACGAGCGATGGAACAAATTCTCTTTCTGGAGCGATAGCAGACACCAGTGACGGCACTGTTCCGGCAAGCAACTCATCAAGCGCAGCAAACGTTGCCGTCATCTTCCAATACGTATGGTATTTGAATCCAAGCGGACCTGTTCGGATCTACAACGGACTCGGCCCGTCCGTTTCGTATTATTCCTACCATAGCTCTACAGATAATGCTTATCTTGACATAATAAATTCAAGTGGCTACTGGGTGCAAGCAAAATACACTTCAAATTCAAGTCAGTGGGGTGTAGGCGTGGCGGGCATGGTGGGAGCGGAATGGTTCGCATCCCGATGGCTTTCTTTACACGCAGCGTACAACGAAACCATCCAATATCAATGGCGTTCAACAACCTCGACAGAGGATCGTTCTTCCTTGAGCTATCCTAATTATATACCGTATCGCCTTGACAACACCGGAACGAACAAAGGATGGTATTTCAGCTATCCCAATGTCAGCTTTGGCGTGAATGTGTATTTGTAACTTCTCCTCCGAGGGATGGCTTGACATTCGTTTCAAATGGTTCGATCATTGAAAGAAACCTTGCACTGGACCACCAATAACATTCCAACAGCCGAGTGTTAGAAAGCAGGGTAATTAATGGTTAGGCGAAATTGAGAACCCAAACTGGAGATACAATGAAACGAGTTTTGATTTTCTTCCTAACACTTTTAACCGACTCCTTTGCAGTTGTACAACCGCCTATCATCTATGGCGCCCGCTCCGAAGCCGGGCATTATGTTCACGTCAATGACATTCACCTGTATTGATTGAGAGAAGGCGGGTTGACAAATGCCTGTACAATATCGGTTCGATTCTAATATCGTTATCATCGAAATGGTCGGAGAATATTCGATGGACGATCTTCGCGCGGCCGTTCTCAACTCGCTTGCAGATTCTGCCTGTCCTGCTAATGCCTTTTTGCTGATCAACTTAAGCGAATCTCAAAGCATTTATAAAAGATCATCGGAAGAGGTTAAGACCATGGCACGTTTTATTGCGTCGCAGGGGAAACGTTTCAACAATCGCGTCGCTTTAGTTGCTCCGGATGACCTGCCGTTCGGATTAATGCGCATGAGTTCGGTTGGTTCGGAAGAAAGAGGCATTCAGGCAGAAGTATTTCGTGATTTTGCAAAAGCGTGGGAATGGCTGCTCTCGTGAATATTGTTGTTGTCTAAACGAGTTTTTCAAAAAAATTATGAAGGAGTTATTTTATGAAACAACGAACCGTTTCGTTTTTTATCGCACTTGCAGCGTTCATTCTTTTCTGCTCGTTCAATCAACCCAAAGAAGAAACAAAAAGCCAAACCGACGCCCTCGCTTCACACATTGATTCGACTGTGAACCCCGGCGACGATTTTTTTCTCTTCGCCAACGGAAAGTGGTTCAAGGAACATCCGATTCCGCTCAGCGAGCAGAGCAACGGCATTTTTCAAACCATTCAGGATACGATCAACGCGCAGGTGCGCCGAATTTGTGAAACCTCGGCAACTATCACAAATGCAGTGCAGGGAGGGAACCCGCCAAAGAGCGGCGAGGTTTTCAACAAGCAAAAGATCGGCGATTTCTTTTTCTCCGGCATGGACAGCGTCTCGCTCAACGCCAACGGAATTTCCGGGCTGAAAAGCGGCCTCGACATGATTGACGGCGTTACAGATTTGAAAGGCGTTATGAAAGCTGCGGCGTACGTTCATACCGTTGCCGGCGCGCCGCTGTTCAGGTTCGGCGTTGGACAGGATGATAGAATCAGCAGTAAGAACGCAATTTTTATTGCCCAAGGCGGACTCAGTCTGCCCGACCGCAGATATTATTCTGATACCGATGAGCGCGCTGTGATGATTCGTCAGAAATTTGTTCGGTACGCGGTGGAGATGTTCAGAATTATGGGATACGACAGCGCTGCTGCCGCGAAAGCCTCTGACAATTTGATGAACTTGGAGACGGCGCTTGCCAAAGCATCGCGTAGGCGTGAAGATACACGCGACCCTCTGAAGAATTACAACAAGATTTCTTTTGCAGAATTGAACTCATCAACGCCGGATATTGACTGGAATGTTTTTATGAACAGCGTCGGTCTGCATAATGTGGATACCGTCATTGTCGGTCAGCCGGAGTTTCTTTCTTCACTCGATAGCTGTTTGACAACGTTTCCACTCAGCGACTGGAAAAATTATCTCAAGTTTCATCTCATTAACGGACTTGCCCGTTATATGGATGACAAGACTTTTATGGCGTCGTTCAATTTTTATTCCACAACGCTCCGCGGAATTGAAGAGCCCAAGCCGCGATGGAAGCGCGTTGTTGAGCAGACCAATTGGTCGCTCGGCGATCTCATCGGTCAGGTCTATGTTGATGAATATCTGCCGAAAGGAACAAAAGAAAAATTGCTTGAAATCGGAAATGCGATCAAGAAAGAATATTCAGAACGGATAAAAGCATTAGACTGGATGAGCACCGCGACAAAAGAAAAAGCGCTGAAAAAACTGAACACAATCATCATGAAAGTTGGCTATCCTGATAAATGGAAAGACCTGAGCACGCTCGAAGTTGACCGGACGTCGTATCTTCACAATGTGATGAACGCCAACCGTTGGGAATTCAATTACCTGATCTCGAAATACGGCAAGCCGGTTGACCGGACAGAATGGGATATGGAGCCGCAGACGTACAATGCGTACTACAATCCGTCGAACAACGAGATTGTTGTTCCGGGCTGCAACATTATTGTTCCGGGTTACGAAGGGAGGATGGCTGACGACGCGATTCTTTATTCGATTATCGGCGGCTCGACGTTCGGGCATGAAATCACGCACGGGTTCGACGATCAGGGAAGCAAGTACAACGCGGAAGGCAATCTTGACAACTGGTGGACTCCGGAAGACAGCACGAAGTTTTATGAAAAAACGAAAATGATTGTCCGGCAGTTCGACGATTACGTTGCAGTGGATAGTCTTCATATCAACGGCGCGTTGACGGAAGGAGAAAACATCGCTGATCTCGGCGGAATTATTATGGGCTACGAAGCGTTCAAGAAAACGTCGCAGTACAAAAACAATGCAATGATTGCCGGCGTAACGCCGAGCCAGCGGTTCTTTCTCGGCTATGCGCTTGCCTGGATGGTGGATGAACGTCCCGAAGCAATTGTGACGCAGGTGAAGAGCAACGAACATTCGCCCGCGAAATTCCGTGTCATCGGTCCGCTCTCGAACATGCCGGAGTTTTACGAAGCGTTCGGCGTGAAGAAGGGCAATGCAATGTGGCAGCCGGATAGCCTACGCGTAAAAATTTGGTAAGGCTTGGTTTTGCCATAAAATATGAAGGCACAAATATTTTTTTCAAATTGAGAATAGATAGTTGCATATTGAGCATTGAGATTTTTTTTCTGCCTTTAGCAATACAATCTTCAATCCACAGTATTGATAGCTATTTTTAGAGGAGGCTCCAGAAATGAAAGCACTAATTGCTTTGCTGTTCGCATTTGCCAATGCGAGCTCAGCACAGGAAATGATGTCCTGTGATTCAGGCGAATCTGCCACTGCGGAATTTGCGGCGCTTGGCGGAAACGCGGCATTTGTTTCATTGCACGAAGCGCCGGCGCCGTTCACCGGAACATTGGAGAATGGGAAAATGATTTCTTTCAAGACAAGCGACGGAAAAGAAGGACAAGCATATTTTGTTCCTTCACAGAAGAAGGCGGACAACGTTCTGTTCGTTTTTCAGGAATGGTGGGGATTGAACGATTACATCAAACAAAGAGCAGAAGAATTGCAGAAAGAATTGGGAGATGTGAATGTTTATGCGCTCGATTTGTATGACGGGAAAGTTGCGTCAGAGCCGAATGAAGCAGCAAAAATTGTGATGTCGGT
>JAGWND010000208.1 GCA_028873075.1 Bacteroidota bacterium | reverse complement strand
ACGATTCCAAATGAACATTGACATTCAAGGGAGAGTGTGCTCTGATGGAATCGCCTGTTTCAGGAACCCTGCCGTACCGGTCGGTAAAATCCATCACCAAATCCTGATGACTGACGGCATCGAGACTGAACGATTGGTCTCCTGAAAGAGTCGAGCGCTGAAGAATGTGTGCGCCGGGGTCGTTGGTCAATTCAGCATCGGTGATCAAACCGCCTTGCGTGTTCTCCAAATCAGACCACCCCGTCGAAACATGCGGGACACCTTCCTTGCGAAGAACGCCGCCGATCCACAGCGCACCCATAGCAAGGTGCTCAATGCGTGAGCCTTTCGGGTACTCGCACGAAGGCTGCGTGGGCCAGGAAACGAAATTGCTTCCGAGCGTTCCGTAATTCGTGATTGTCAATCCGATATTGCCGATGCTCGTGTACTTTGTAGCGTCATCATCCGCCGTTTTACGAAAAACAGAAATATCACCGCTCTGCTGTGCAGAACAGACTTCGGCAAGTACAAGGACTAACATGAAGAGGAAAAAAGAAGAAGTTCGGAAACAAGCCGTATGAGTGAACGTGCGTAGCAACAGAGGAAGAGAACGATTGATGAAAAATGTTAAGCCATCCTCACGGTCCACAGGACTCTTTCGGATGATTTTCAATTTGTTGCCCTATATTTCAGGGAGAGAAATGTACAATTACTTCTGCGAAGAAGCAAGTCATGCAGCCATGGAGTAGTATTTCAGTTTGACGGGTTAAATCGAAAACGAATGTCATGCCAGCGAAAGCTGGCATCCAGTGCTCAAATTTCTGGATTCCGGCTTTCGCCGGAATGACGCAGGGGCAAAACCGAGACACTACCAGCCATCGGCAGGGTAAAATTTCTGTTAACAAATTGTGCAGCGAGCAGATACCACGATGGGCTCTACCGTAAAGGCGGGGTCTATCTAAAACGACGATCAGCGGTAGATGACAAGTTTGTCGCCCGGGCGGATAGCTTCAGCGATGTCATTCCACTTCTGAATATCATCTACGGAAACACCGAGTCGCTTCGAGATCGTCCATAGGCTGTCGCCGTTGCGCACGCGGTAATACGTCGCTTTAACATCGGGTGCTTGGACACGAAGCTTCTTGCCCACAACGATGCGCGAGGATATCAACTTGTTCCATTTTTTCAGATCGGCAATCGAAACGTTGTACATTCCGGCAATACTTTCGAGCGTTTCTCCCCTTTTGACTCTGTGCTTGATAGTGTTTGCCGAAGCTTTATCGTGCGCTGCCCCTGCATGTCCGACAGACGGAGAAGGTTTTTTCGGCGCTTGCGGCGGGTCGGCTGCCATCGCTTGATTGCCGGATGCCCGATACACTTCTAACGTTTGACCTGCAAATATTCTGCTTCTGTGAAGCTTGTTCCACGTTTTCAGATCAGCAACGGCAACGTTGTAATCGTTGGCGATTTTTTCAAGCGACTCTCCACGGCGCACTGTGTGCTGAATCCAATGATCGTTTGCATCGGCAGCATCGTCCGTGTTCGCCGCTGTTGTTTGTTCCGCCGCTCCCACGCTTTTTTGTTTTTCGGCAAACGACATTGATGCAATGTTTTTGTAGTAGCTGAGTTTTTCAGAAGGCACCCACACGACAAGCGTTCTCCCTGCCATCAACATTCTGCCGTATGCCAAATTATTCCAGTTGCGCAGATCGCTGGCGCGGCAGCCGAACCATTCCGCAACGTGCCCGAGCGTTTCGCCGCGTTTCACTTTATAATAGAGTTTGTCGCGTCCCGCAGGCTGGTACTCACGTGTATAACGATGAAAACGAGAAACGCGTTTATGCCATTTCACTGTTTGTGGTTCCGGTGCAATGTCCGCACTCGCAAACGTTGCAGAAGCGGGAATGAGCAGCACCTGCCCGATGTGGAGGCGGGAGCGACTTCTCAAATGATTGACTTCCATGATCATGGAAGTCAATACTCCGTATCTTCGGGCTATGCCGTACAGCGTTTCACCGCGGTATACACGATGCTCTGTATAATTCATTTTTTTGTCATCGGGAACTTTTGCAAAATTTTCTGTGAAGACATCAGCTTTCCCTTCCGGTACACGCAATGTGTAGCTCTTCATATCCGGCGGCGTGCACCATTGAATCAACTCCGGATTTAACAGGCGCATCTCATCAACGCTTGTCTCGGCACACTTCGCAAGGACAGAAAGGTCAACACAGCCGCTCACGGTAACATCATCCCATTTCAGTGCATCCGCTTTTTCAACATCGCCGAAGCCGTACAATTCCGGATGCATCGCCATAAGCGTTACGGCAATATACTGCGGAATGTAATTGCGGGTCTGGCGGGGCAAATAACGACGCAATGCCCAAAAATCGTTTGTGCCGCTCCGCAATACCGCCCGCCGGATTCTTCCGACTCCGGCATTGTACGCCGCGAGCGCCAAATACCAATCGTTGAATTCCGAGTACAAATCTTTCAAATGCTGTGCCGCCGCACGGGTTGATTTCTCAAAATCTCTGCGCTGATCAAACCACATGTTTCCACGCAAGCCGTACAAATACCCTGTCCCTCTCATGAACTGCCACAAACCGACCGCGCGTGCCCATGAGCGCGCCGAAGGATTCAATCCGCTTTCCGGCATGGAGAGATACATCACTTCCTGAGGCACCCCCTCTTCTTTGAAAATTTTCGACATGACAGGAAAATATCTTCCCGCAAGATAGAGCCAGCGCTCAAAGTAATCCCGGCCTTTATCCATGAAGAACGAAATGTTCCTTTCCACCTGATCGTTCATTACCAGCGGCACGGTAGTGCCGGTGACAACCTCGTGCGGGATCTTAACTTTCGAAATATCAATTTTGTCAACATCGAGATTCAGCTTTTCCCGCAAAGCGAACACGGAACTTCCGGGTCCAAGCTCGTCAACGGAAGCGATATATTTTTCGTAGTCTTCAATAACGCTTCTGCTCAATTCATTAAAGTCGTTGTTGTTTTCAATATCGGGATAATAACTGACCTCATTCAGAAATTGAATAGCTTGCTCAAATTCATCCGCGGAAAGTGTTGAATCGCCGTTGGATTGGGCTTCGAGCGCCGCAAGATAATGCTGGCGTGCCGTTTCAAGAAGAAGAGCGATCGCTTTTTCATCCTCTGTGCCGAGCGTGTCGCTTTCCGATGAATCCACTGCAACAGTATCACCGCGTGAACCGGCATCTTTCAAAGCTTTTGAAGACTTGGCGGAAGCTGCGACAAGCGCTTTATCAGTATTCTTTTTGGGGGAAGAAGAGACTGTGCCGTTGCCTCTGGCAGATGAAGTTTTTGCAAGAACTGATGAAGACCCGGCATTAGCTCCTGCCGGCTGCGAAGAAGATTCTCCCGGAGAATCCGAGCTTTTGAAAAGGGAGTTATTGGAACAACCCGCAAGAAGAAAAATGGAAAATAAAATTTGTAACAAGTGCTGAATAAATGTACGCATCAGTCCTATTGCTAATCGTTGAATACTATAAGATTTAAGGAAATATACCAATCAAGAGGTTAAAGTCAAGTAAAAAATTAGCCGAACCCTTGAACCTATCAAAAAATGAACAGAATTAAGTAGATGAACATCACATTTTGTGGGTGTTGCTCTTCAGAGCAGTGCCGTTTACAATGGTAATAACTATTTGGGGTGCTTTCCTGCCGTGTAGTGAATAACGTGAATCCTTTCCTCGGTAATTAAACCGCCGCAGCCTGATTGTTCAAGCATGTCACCGACATGGTTCTTAAACGAATCAATCTTTTCTTCAGTATCTACCAGTTCAATGAGCAAAGGAAGGTCTTCCGAAAGCCTAAGAATTTTTGCCGTATGAATGATGCTGGCTGCACCGAAACTTTCTACACCCCGAAACACGGTTGCACCAGCCATTCCCATTTCACGTGCTTTCATAACAATAACTTCATACAAAGGCTTGTGGTTCAAATGATCCGCTTCGCCGATAAAAATACGTAACAGCTTTCCTTCACCTTCTAATTTCATCGCATGTTCCTTTCCGAATTAGATCAGTTTTCCAATCACAAAACCGAACCATGCTACACCAAGTGTACCAGCGAACGTTAAAACAATGTTTACAATTCCAATAAAATAACTGCCATCACGCAGGAGCGCAATAGTTTCAAAGCTGAATGTGGAAAATGTTGTGAAGCCTCCCAAAATACCAACCGTCAAAAAAATTCTTAATGCTGGTTGAACAATGAAACGTTCTTCAAACACCGACATCAAGAAGCCAATCATGAAACAGCCGAAAATATTAGCCAAAAGTGTTCCGTAGGGAAAATCTGCACCAATCAGTTTTCCTGCCACGCCATATATCCAGTAACGAAACACCGCACCAATACCGCCGCCAATAAATACTATGAAAGCGTTTTTCAATAAATGCTCTCTTTGCTTTATTTTTTTATCACCATAAACAAAAAACTCCTGTTCTCGAAGCAGGAGTCTGCGGCCTCTTGTTATACTCAAACTTCACAGGCAAACATTATCACGCGGTGAGCGTAGGATTCGAACCTACAAGTCCTTGCGGACGCCGGTTTTCAAGACCGGTGCAATAGCCGTTCTGCCAGCTCACCATTCTCAAGCTTAATATACAAACCGTTGCGCTTGATTTCAAGAATGACTTTGCTTACTTTTGCCTAAGAATTTTTGTAACTGCTCAGCCACTGATTTTCTTAGTATTTTCGCGCCTTTGTGACGGAGCAATTGAGAACTTTTTCCGTTTTTGAAAGGAGCAGCCATGTCCATGGTAGAAACTGCATCGGGACAAACCCTCACTAACTACATCGGCGGCAATTGGAAACCTGCCTACGAACAGCAAACACTTCCTGTTGAAAATCCTTCGACCGGTGAGATCGTTTCTGCTGTCCCGCTTAGCGGAATGAAAGAAGTTGAGGAAGCGGCAACCGCGGCAGAGAAAGCTTTTCCGTCATGGTCGGCTTTACCGATCAAAGAGCGCGCGCAGGTCTTCTATCGCTATAAGTCATTGCTCGAAAAAAAATCAGATAAGCTGGCACAGCTCGTTCATAAGGAAAACGGGAAAATCATGAGCGAGGCTGTCGCCGAAGTTGACAAAAGTATTGAGGTGACGGAATTGGCCTGTTCCATGCCGCAGTTGAGCGCGGGAGAAATTCTCGAAGTCAGCCGCGGCGTCGAATGCCGCATTGACCGCTATCCTGTCGGTGTTGTTGCTTCGATTACACCGTTCAATTTTCCGTTGATGGTGCCGAATTGGACAATCCCGAATGCGCTCGTGCTCGGCAACACGATGATTCTCAAGCCGTCCGAGTTTGTGCCGCTCAGCGCAATTCGCATTGCAGAATTGCTGCATGAAGCCGGATTGCCGGACGGGGTTTTCAATATCGTGAACGGCGGACAAGCGAGCGTCGAAGCATTATGCGATCATCCCAACATTCGAGCACTGACGTTTGTCGGTTCAACGAAAGTTGCTAAGATTGTGTACGCGCGTGCAACCACGCACCTCAAACGCGCACTTTGTCTCGGCGGAGCGAAAAATCATCTCATCGTCCTTCCAGATGCAAATGAAGATATGGCGGCGTCAAATATCGCCGCGTCAATGAGCGGCTGCGCAGGACAGCGCTGCATGGCGGCGTCGGCAATGGTCGCTGTCGGTTCGGTTGATCACATCATCAAAAAACTGTGTGAAGAAGCGAGAAAAATTGTTCCGGGAAAAAATTTAGGCGCGGTCATTTCGAAAAAAGCAAAAGAGCGCATCGAAGGATACATCACCGAAGCCGAACAGCAGGGCGCAAAAGTTTTGGTAGACGGACGCGGCGCAAAAGTCGAAGGAAAAGAAAACGGCTACTACGTCGGTCCAACAA
>JAGWND010000346.1 GCA_028873075.1 Bacteroidota bacterium | reverse complement strand
AGAAGGCAGATGAAGCGGGAAATAAAATTGTCTTCGACCCGTTTGCGGATAAAGAATTGCGCTACCGCCAGCGTTACGTGGATTTGATCGTCAATCCGGTTGTGAAAAAAACATTTGTCAAACGCTCGTTGATGCTACGGACGATTCGGAAATTTCTCGATGAGCGGAGTTATCTCGAAGTTGAGACGCCGGTGCTTCAGCCGGTGTACGGCGGGGCGTCTGCACGTCCGTTCATCACGCATCATAACACGCTCGACATGGAATTGTATCTGCGTATAGCCGATGAATTGTATTTAAAGCGCCTTATCGTCGGCGGTTTTGACGGCGTCTATGAGATCTCGAAGGATTTCCGCAACGAAGGAATGGACAGAACACACAATCCGGAATTCACGATGTTGGAATTGTACGTTGCGTACCGTGATTACCGCTGGATGATGTCGCTTGTTGAAGAAATGATTTCAGAAGTTGCGGTCGCGTTGAACGGGAGCTCAAAGGTGAACATCGGCAATCGGGAAATTGATTTCACTCCGCCGTGGAAACGTATAAGCATGTTTGACGCCATCAAGGAACGTACCGGCAAAGAATTGCGCGGAAAGAGCGAATCAGAATTACGCGCTGCGGCAAAAGAGCTGCATGTCGAGTTGGAGCCTTCAGCAGGTGCAGGGAAAATTGTTGACGAGATCTTCGGCGCGAGAGTCGAGCCGTATCTTCTTCAACCGACATTCATCATGGATTATCCGGTTGAAATGTCTCCACTTGCGAAGAAACACCGGACTGAAGCCGGATTAGTCGAGCGTTTCGAGGCAATTGTTAATGGCCAGGAAATTTGTAATGCATTCAGCGAGTTGAACGATCCGCTCGATCAGCGTGCCCGTTTTGAAGAGCAGGCAAGACTCCGAGAGCGCGGTGATGAAGAGGCGCAATCGCTCGATGAAGATTTTCTCCGCGCACTGGAATACGGCATGCCGCCGACTGCGGGAATGGGAATCGGCATAGACCGCCTGATAATGCTGCTCACAGGGCAGGAATCCATCCGCGATGTTATTTTCTTTCCACAAATGAAA
>JAGWND010000207.1 GCA_028873075.1 Bacteroidota bacterium | reverse complement strand
TTGCCACCGGTTCAAAACCAAAACAGCTTTCCATCGAAGGTGCAAATGCGCGCAACGTTTTTACTATCAAGTCGCTTGATAGTGCGTATGCACTGAAGAAATTTCTCGACGAAGAGCATCCGCGCCAGGCAGTAATCATCGGTGCCGGGTTTATTGGGATGGAAATGGCTGACGCGCTGACCGCACGCGGAATGAGCGTGGATATTATTCATCGCGGCAAGTTTCCTCTTTCACATCTTGAGCTTGATGCGAAAAAAGTTGTTGTTGAAGAGCTTGAACATCATCACGTTACGTTCCATCCCGAAACCGCCGTAGAATGGTTCGGCGTCGGTGCAAAGGGAAACGTGGTTGCTGTCGGTACAAAAAACATGACGATAGAAACCGATCTCGTCATTGTTGCGGTCGGCGTTGAGCCGAATTCTTCGCTTGCAGAAAATGCCGGAATTGAAACCGGAAACTTCGGTGGCGTTTGTGTGAGCGATAAAATGGAAGCGCTTGGTGCGGAAGATATTTATGCTGCCGGCGATTGCTGTGAGCTGCGGAATATCATCACACACAAGCCGATGTATATTTCTTTGGCAACAACCGCGAGTAAAACTGCGTGGATTGCGGGCGAGAATGCCGCCGGCGGAAACGCGGCGTTCAAAGGAACAATGCGCGCAATCGGCGTCCGTCTCTTCACGAAAGAAGTTGCACACGTTGGATTGAGCGTAACGGAAGCGGCGGAATCGAATTTCGATCCCGTGACGAACACTGTTCGTGTTCCATCAAAAGTTGGAATGATGCCGGGAAGCAAGGAACTGCTCATTACATTGATTGCCGACCGGCGCTCATCGCGATTGCTCGGTGCGAATATTGTCGGCGGAGAAGGTGCTGTGCTTCGTGCAAACGTTTTTGCCGCAGCAATTCGTCACAGCATGTCCGTTGACGATGTTGCACAACTTGATCTCATTTATACTCCGCCGTATGCGCCGCTGTGGGATGGCATTCTTATCGGTGCGCAACAAATTAAAAAGAAACTCCCGCGTTCATAACCTTCTCGGAGCTTTCACTATGAAAAATCTTACCATTATTCACCATCCGCTTATTCAGCGCGACATTACGTTTCTTCGTGACAAACAGACGCCAAACTATCAATTCCGGCAGACACTTTCACGCATTGCGGGTATGATGGCATTTCAGGTAACAAAGGATTTTTCTGTTGTTGGATTTTCGGTTGAAACGCCCTTAGAAAAAACAACAGGGTACAAGCTTAAAGAAAATATCATTATCGTGCCGGTGCTGCGCGCAGGGCTTGGGATGGTGGAAGGTTTTCTCGACATTCTTCCTGAAGCGCAAGTCGGCCATGTCGGATTGTACCGCAATGAAGAAACGCTGGAACCGGTGGATTACTACTCGAAGTTTCCGAAAAATCTTGCGAAGAGCCTCGTCATTCTGATTGACCCGATGCTTGCAACCGGCGGAAGCGCAACAGCAGCGCTGACGTTTCTTAAGAACAAAGGTGCAAAAAATATCCGCATCGCCTGTTTAGTCGCCGCACCGGAAGGTGTGAATGTTGTTATTCGCCATCATCCCGACGTGCAGATTTTTTGTGCGGTGGTTGACCGCGAACTGAACAGCAAAGGGTATATTCTTCCGGGACTCGGCGATGCCGGCGATAGAATTTTTGGAACGGAGCCGTGAAAAATAAATTTTGTACATCCAACGACCGCCTCTTTAACTTTCCCCCTTTCAGTGGGAGAGGATCAATGCCCTCCCCTAGGGGAGGACGGAATCATGATTGTTGCGTGACAGTAGTTCTCATAGGGGTATTCGTAGTGTCATCGCTATCGTTCGCCCAAAAAATACCGAACGAAAGCGTTCACGAGAAAATTCTCGCGGGCGTTGATCTGGCACTTCAACAGAATTATCCCGCGGCAAAAGAAATGTTTCAGGAAGCGATTGCATCCGATCCGCAGAACCCTGCCGGCTATCTTTATCTTGCGGGGGAGATGGCGGCAGAATTTTCGGATTATGATGGAGCGGCATTTGATGAGAACACGTTCAATTCGCTTCTCGAAAAAAGCCAGTTGTTGGCGGAAGCATATATAAGCAAAAAAAAAATGGAAGCGTGGGGTTATTATTATGAAGGAACTGCGCTCTCGTACCGGGCGTTTTGGAAGTCAGAGAACGGGAATGTTGTCGGAGCAATTCTCGACGGAATGAGCTCCGCGCGCATGTACGAGCGGTGTTTGGAAATCTCACCCGATTTTTTTGATGCGATGTACGGGCTGGGCACGTATTATTATTGGAGGACCAAGAAGACGGAAATCCTTTCGTGGCTCCCGTTCGTTTCGGATCGGCGAAATGAAGGGATGGCAATGATCTCCAGAACGATTGAGTACGGAACATACAACAGCTATGTTGCAATGAGCAGTTTAATTTGGATTGACATTTCGGAAGGGCGGTACCGCGATGCTGCCGCGCTTGCAGAAAGGGCGCTTTCACATTATCCGGACAACCGCTCATTCTTAACGGCCTTGACTTCTGCGAACGAGAGGCTGAAAGACAGCGCGGCGATCAAAGGTTCCGTGGAGCGGTTGCTGGCGAGCACGCTTTCTGCGCCGGTGCGCAATATCTACACGGAAATTGTCTGCAGGCTGAAGCTCGCACAATTTGCAATCAACGAGCACCGCTATCAGGAAGCGGTTGACCAATGCATGAAAGTTGAGCGCTATGCTTCGGACGAAGGGGAAACACACAAAGACATCGGTCCGAAATTAAAGGCGGCGCAGGAAATAAAAGCCGAAGCCCTGAAGATGCTGTCATCGCAATGAAACAGTATTTTCGAGGTCTTTAAGATATCGGAACCTTAGAGCAAAAGATGGTTCAGGCGAAATATAAAAAGAAATTGGATGATCTCCTTGCCATGTGCCGGAGAAATCTCCGGAGTGTTGACGAGGATTTGATCACGCGCGCGTTCGAACTGAGTCTCGAAGCGCACAAGCATGATATTCGCGCTTCCGGTGAGCCGTACTTTTACCATCCGTACGAAGTCGCTACCGTTGTTGCGAAAGAAATTGCACTCGACGATGTTTCCGTTGCGTGTGCGCTTCTCCATGATGTGGCGGAGGATACGGAGTTCGGCATCAAAGATATTCGGGAAGAATTCGGCGACACGATTGCCGACATTGTTGACGGTGCGACGAAAATTTCAGACATCTTCCGCAGTCACGAGATTACGCAGGCGGAGAATTACCGCAAGCTTCTGCTTTCGATGGTGAACGACATCCGCGTGATGATTGTGAAATTTGCGGATCGTCTTCACAACATGCGCACGCTCGAGTATCTTCCTGCTGAGCGGCAGGAGCGCCTCGCAAAAGAAACGCTCGATATCTACGCGCCGTTCGCGCATCGCTTCGGTCTTGCAAAGATCAAATGGGAATTGGAGGACCTTGCCTTCAAGTATCTCCACCGGAAAGACTATGAAGAGCTTGCGCACGCTATCAAAGCGAAGAGGAGGGAGCGCGAGCACTACATCCGAAAATTCATCGCACCGATTGAGGCTCAACTCAAGGCACATGAGTTTAAGTTTGAAATTGCGGGCAGGCCGAAACATTTGTACAGCATTTACAACAAAATGGTAACGCGTGGAAAACCGCTTGACGAGATTTACGATATGTTTGCCGTGCGCATCATTCTCGATTCGGACGACAACAACGATTGTTTCAATGTGTACGGCATCGTGTCTGAATTTTACAAGCCGATCCCTGAGCGCTTCAAAGACTATATTTCCATTCCGAAGAAGAACGGGTACCAGTCCATTCATACCACCGTCGTCGGTCCCGAAGGGAAGATGGTCGAAGTGCAGATCCGAACGAGAGCGATGCATGAAATTGCCGAGCGCGGTGTGGCAGCGCACTGGATGTACAAGGAAAATCTTTCCACGATTGATAAAGAGCTTGAGAACTGGGTGAATTGGGTACGCGAAATTTTCGAGCAGCGGAGCGATGAAACGCCGAACGAGTTGCTGGAGAGCTTCAAGCTCAATTTATATCAGGATGAAATTTATGTCTTCACGCCGAAGGGAGATTTGAAAATTCTTCCGAAGAGCGCCACTCCGCTTGATTTCGCGTACGAGATTCATTCGAACATCGGCTCGCAAACGATCGGGGCAAAAGTGAACGGGAGAATCGTTCCGCTGAACACCATTCTCCGCAGCGGCGATCAGGTGGAAATCATCACCTCGAAAAAACAAACGCCGAACGCGGATTGGGAAAAAATCGTCGTCACGCATAAAGCGAAACAGCACATCAGGCGCTGGATCAAAGAGGAATTGCGAAAACATGTTGAAGAGGGAAAAGAGGTGTGGGAAAAGAAACTCAAAAAGGCGAGACTGCATGTCAACGAAGACGACTTGGTGAAATTTCTTCACCAGCAGCGCATCAGTAATGCGCAGACATTCTACATGCAAATCAACCAGCAGGAGCTTGACCCCGATACGATGATTGAATTGTTGGTGGAAAAAACGAGGCACCCCGGCGGTGAAGGGGCGAAGGAAGAACTGCCGCCGACGCTCTTCAAAAAATTCGTGAAGACCGCACGCAGCATGACAAGCGGCATTTCGTTAAAAGCTCCCCTGGGGCTTTTCGGTTCGAGCGACAATTTCATGCACCACTATGCGAAATGCTGCAACCCGATCCCCGGCGACGATATTATCGGATTTGTGACGCGGGGCGAAGGGATAAAAATTCACCGCCGCAACTGCCGTAATGTTCTTGCCATGCGCTTGAATGATGAAGAGCGGCTCGTCGAAGTCTCGTGGCCCCCCGCTTCGGAGGCGGATTTCATTGCCGGCGTGAAAATTTCCGGCGACGACAGGACCGGTTTGCTGAACGACATCACGCACGCGATTTCTACATACAACAACACCAACATCCGGAGCGTGAACGTGACGACAAAAGATTCGATGTTCGAAGGTGAATTCATTCTCTATGTAAAGAACACGGAGCATTTGAACCAAATTGTGGACAAGCTGCGGAAGATCAAAGGTATTGCGAAAGCGGAGAGGTTTGAAGAATGAGTGCAGGGCGCGTCCTCGGTGTAGATTACGGCAGTGTCCGTATCGGAATTGCGGTGAGCGATCCGCTGCGCATCATCGCTCTGGGCGTCGGGACTATTCCGAATAACAGCGAAGCGGCGAACATGGTTGCAGAGCTTGTTCAGAAGTACGACGCGGAGATAATCGTTGTCGGCATGCCGCTGACGTTGAAAGGTGAAAAAGGAATGAAAGCCGAAGAGGTTGAGAATTTTATTGAGAAGGTTGCTTCGCTTGTTACGACAGAAATTGTCCGCTGGGACGAGCGCTTCACGACGCGCATGGCGCAGCGAACATTGATTGACATGGGAACGACGAAGAAGCAGCGGCGAATGCAGAAAGGACGCGTTGATGAAATTGCTTCAGCGCTTATTTTGCAAAGTTTTCTTGATCAAACGAAACATTCGATAGGGTGTTGATGGCTGTTGCTATGGATGATGGCGCCGCAAGCGACGCCGAGCAAAATTTTGTCGGGGATGTTCCCGCTCAAGATTCCGGTGGAAGGGAGAGGACGACTCTGTATGCACACGCACGTCGTGTGCTTGCGCGGGTCATGAAGCACAAAGCTCTCGTTGTGTTTTCTGCGATTTTTATTTTTTGCTTGGTTGAATATCTTTCGCTTCCGAATGAAAGTATTGTGCTGCTTCGCAGCACGAATCCTTCTCGCACGGCATTGATGGAACAGCGCCTCGAGGAAGCAAAAGAGCAAGGAAAGCCGCTCAAAATTTATCATACGTGGATTCCGTTGGCACAGATTTCTCCTGATCTCGTTCACGCGGTCATCGTTTCGGAAGACGGGACGTTTTATGAAAACG
>JAGWND010000206.1 GCA_028873075.1 Bacteroidota bacterium | reverse complement strand
TGAACGGTTTTGCAATATGGTCGAGCACGAAACGCATGGCAGGAAATTTTTCCACGAAGGAAACTGCCGTGCGAAGATGCTTCGGGTAAATGAGAATATCGTACGGAAGAGTATGTTCCTGCAGGATTTCGATGCCGCGGAGAAATTCTTTTCTGAGCAGGAACTGATCATCCGGCTCATCCTGAACAATGTGACGTACGCCGATAAATTTTTTATTCTGAGAAAACAATGAAAGCTGTTTTTCAGCTTGCGGCGAACGGAGATCAATCCAACCGACAATACCTTTGATGAATGAATATTCATCGGCTAACTTCAGCAGCCACTTTGTTTCTTCAAGTGATTGCCGCGCTTGAACAGCAATGGAGCCGTCGAAACCTGCTGCGCGCAATTCCTTCTGAAGATCGAGGGGAAGAAAATCACGCTTTAGTACTCGCATCTCGTCGTTCATCCACACGAACTCGGTTGTGTTGTATTTCCAGAAATGCTGGTGGCTGTCTATCCGTAGGGGTCGCTTCTTCGAATCAATCTTCATATTCGTATTTCGACGGCTGCTGGTTGAGCTTGCAGAGATCAGAAGTAAGAGATCAGAAATCCGGAACCGTTAACCGTTACCCTGTTTTTCATCTAACTTGTAAACGCGCTCCATCAACTGCCACTTTTCATCGGCGGTTGCATCGGCGGAAGCTTTTTGGAAGCGCGAAACGAACGCTTCCCATTCTCTCTGGCGCGGCTTTGTTGCCAGCGCTGCCATCGCTTTGTCATGATCGAACTCCGGAACCGTATCCATAATCATGAACAAACGTGCGCCGAAGAGGTAAATTTCCATGTCGAGAATGCCGACATCTTTCATTCCCTGCGTAATTTCACGCCACACATTTCGGTGAACGTTTTTGTACTCTTCAATCAACGCCGGATCATTTTTCAGTTCCAACGTTTTACAAAATCGTTTGTGCATCGTGTACGATGTTGTGCTAAGGTATCCCGTCATACTGCCGCCTTTACAATGTGACCTTTCAGTGCGTAATAAAGAATGAATGCAAACAACGGAATCGGTGCAAGAAAGCCGACCGACATTGAGCTGTGATCGGCAATGAATCCCATGAGCGGAGGGAAAATTGCTCCGCCGACAATGGACATGACAATGAACGACGACGCCTTTTTCGTTTTCGGTCCTAAGTCTTTTATCCCCAAAGAGAAAATTGTGGGAAACATAATGGACATGAAAAAGAAAATTCCATAGACCGCAACCACC
Source organism: Bacteroidota bacterium (assembly GCA_028873075.1). Classification (GTDB taxonomy): domain Bacteria; phylum Bacteroidota; class Ignavibacteria; order UBA10030; family UBA8401; genus JAJYOI01. The sequence goes on along the minus strand of JAGWND010000206.1, from coordinate 4,647 downwards.
GAAAGCCAGCCGAATCTTCCGCTGACGATAAACAGGAGCATGCAGCACGCAGCGGAATAGAGCGCGAGCAGTTTCACCGGCTTCACGAAACTCATGATGTAGCTGCCCGACATTCTTCCGACCATAAACAGAGCGAAGCCGGTGGCAAGAAAATACGGACCGTATGCTTTATCAAAATGCGGCTGCTGATTTTCATCGGTAATGAAATTGATCAAATAGCTGAAGACGCCTGTTTGTGCGGCAACGTACGCGCACTGCGCGATCACCCCTAACACAAAATGCTTGCGTTTCATCAGGGGAATATCAGATGAAGCTGAATTCTTTTCTGCAGAAACTTCTTCTTGTATTTCAGGAAGCCGGGTTCGCATGAAAAGAACGGCAACAAGAAACACAACAAGCCCGATGACGAAGTACGGAAGCATGAGCGAGTGTAATTGTTCTCCATCGTTGCCGCCGTTTCCATAAATGTACAAACCGATGAGCGGTCCCACCGTCCACGCAAGTCCGTTGAACGATTGCGATAAATTGATTCTTCGCTCGGCAGTTTCCGGCGGACCGAGCTTTGTGGTGTACGGATTTGCAGCGGTTTCCAGCGTTGCCAGTCCGCACCCCAAAACAAAAAGGCAGATGAGAAAAACCCAGAACGATTCGAGGGATGTTGTTCCCGCAACGAGAAAGGCGCCGCCGGCAAAAAGGAGGAGACCGAGAATAATTCCTTTCCGGTAGCCGTAGCGTTTCATGAACAATCCTGCAGGAAGCGCCATGAGGAAGTACGCCATATACATCGCGAACTGAATTAAGCCTGAGCGCGCCTTTGAAAGCTGCAAGATCACTTGGAAGTGTTTGTTCAGGACATCCAGCATTCCGTGTGCAATTCCCCAAAGGAAAAAAAGCGTTGTGATGAGAACGAATGGGAAAAGATATTCCTTTGTGGTGAGCGACGTGCGTTCCATAACGTTGGTTGTTTTGGTAAACTATTTGGTGAACAATTGTAAAACTATAAGGACATACACTGCTTTGAATTTAGCTTTTTACACGCGAGATTGCAACTTCCTCAATAAAGCCGTATATTTTCATCACCATTTGCTCGTCCCGCGCCGTTCTAAGGGACGGGCATTTTCGTTTGCAGCAACGTATGCACGACTCACCTAAAGGTGAGTCGCGCATCATGGAAAAAGTTGTCAATGAATACCATCCGAAATTTCTGCATCATCGCTCATATTGATCACGGCAAGTCCACACTCGCGGATCGGCTTCTCGAACAAACCGGCACGATCACGCAGCGCGATCTCGTCGTCAATCAAGTGCTCGACGATATGGATTTGGAGCAAGAGCGGGGAATCACGATAAAGCTTCACGCCATCCAGATGAAATATGATGCGAAGAACGGGCAAACCTATACGCTCAACCTCATTGACACGCCCGGTCATGTTGATTTCACGTACGAAGTATCCCGCTCGCTCGCCGCGTGTGAAGGCGCTATTCTTGTCGTTGATGCGTCGCAGGGGGTTGAAGCGCAGACCATCAGCAATCTCTATCTTGCCGTTGATGCCGGCTTGGAAATCATTCCGGTCATCAACAAAATTGATCTTCCTTCCGCGAAAACGATGATCGAGATGGTGAAGCGGGAGATCATTTCGCTCATCGGCTGCAAGGAAGAGGACATTATTCTCGCCAGCGCAAAAGCAAACATCGGCATCGAAGAGATTCTTGAAGCAATCATCGCCCGCATCCCGCCGCCGAAAGGCGAGCCGTCTCATCCGCTCAGCGCGCTGATTTTCGATTCCCTGTTCGATCCGTACCGCGGCTCCATTGCCTACATCCGCGTTGTTGACGGAACGCTCCGTGAAAAAGACAAGCTGAAATTTTTCGCCGCAGGAAAAATTTCGGAAGCCGAAGAAGTCGGGATTCTTGAAATGAAGCGGAAGCGTACCGGCGTACTTTCCGCCGGCGATGTCGGCTATCTCATCGCAGGTATGAAAGATGTTCACGAAACAAAAGTTGGCGACACAGTCACGACGGTACACGGCGGTACACACGAGCCGCTTCCCGGTTACAAAGTTGTAAAGCCGATGGTGTTCAGCGGATTGTATCCGACAAACAGCGACGATTTTGCCGAGCTGCGCGATTCGTTGGAAAGACTGCACCTCAACGACGCGTCGCTTATCTTCGAACCGGAAACTTCGACTGCGCTCGGCTTCGGGTTCCGCTGCGGATTTCTCGGCTTGCTTCACATGGAAATCATTCAGGAACGGCTCGAGCGCGAATACAATCAAAGTCTCATCACTACCGTTCCGAACGTCGAATACCGTGTGACGAAAACGAATCGTGAAGTGATCGCGGTAGACAATCCATCTGAGATGCCGCCAATGGGCTCAATCGAAAAAGTGGAAGAGCCGTACATCAAAGCGCAGATCATTACGCCGACAGAATACATCGGCAACATTATGAAACTCTGCATGGAGCGGCGCGGCATTTACAAGAACACGAACTACCTCGACCCGACGCGCGCCGATCTTTCGTACGAATTTCCGCTGTCGGAAATCATTTTCGATTTTTATGACAAGCTGAAATCGTTGACGCGCGGCTATGCATCGCTCGATTATGATTATCTTGATTACCGCGAATCGAATCTCGTGAAGCTCGATATTCTTTTGAACAATGAAACTGTTGATGCGCTTTCCACCATCGTTCATCACGACAAAGCGTACGACATGGGAAGAAAATTGTGCAGTAAACTGAAAGAACTGATTCCGCGCCACATGTTTGAAGTAGCAATTCAAGCGGCGATCGGAAGCAAAGTGATCGCGCGAACGTCCATTTCAGCAATGCGGAAAAATGTTCTGGCGAAATGCTACGGCGGCGACATTACGCGCAAGCGGAAGCTGTTGGAGAAACAAAAGGAAGGGAAGAAGCGTATGAAGCAGGTGGGCAGAGTTGAATTGCCGCAGGAAGCGTTTCTTGCCGTGCTTTCGATGACAGAATAATGATAATTGATTTCACATAAACAATACGAGCAACCAATTATGCCAACTCAAGAGCAGAAAAAAACAACCCAGCAGATACCGTTCAAACAAAAAGCGAAAGATTTTTTCCGCGAGACCGGCATCGTGATCGTCGGCTTTTTGCTTCTCAATAATTTCGTCATTGCATCGTTCATGGTGCCGACCGGCTCGATGGAGAATGAAGTGCTCACCGGCGATTTTCTCATGGTGAACAAATTTATTTACGGCGGATGCTCGCCGCGCAACATCCCGTTCACGGATGTTCGCCTGCCGTGGTTTCGTCTGCCGGCATTCAAAAGCGTTCACCGGGGCGATGTGATCGTGTTCGTGTTTCCGGGAATGCGCGATGAAGCGGAATCGCCTAACTTCACCTATTATCTCAAGCGCTGCATGGCTGTTGCGGGCGATACGCTGCAGGTCATCAACCGCGTTGTGTACATCAACGGCAGGCAGGCGCCGATTCCGCGCAACATGAAATTCAACTCCATGCGCATTCTCCCTTCCGGCTACGCGGACGACAGAATTTTTCCGCCGGGCGCTCCGTTCAACGAAGATAATTACGGACCGATTGTTATTCCGAAAAAAGGAATGACCATTGTACTGACACCGCAAAACTTTCAGCGGTGGAATATTTTCATCCGGCGCGAAGGGCACAAACCGACGCTCGAAGCCGACGGGCAAATTTTGATTGACGGAAAGCCGGCGACGACCTACACTGTCGAACGAAATTATTTATTCGGCATGGGGGACAACCGCGACAACAGTCTCGACAGCCGGTACTGGGGGTTCGTTCCTGAAGAAAACGTTGTCGGCACGCCGATGTTCGTTTACTGGTCGTGGGATGAGGACACGCCCATCTATAATATTTTTGCGAAGCTGGCGTCAGTGCGGTTGAACCGGATTGGAAAACTGATTGAGTAAGAAAAAACCTGAGAATTGCTAATTGATTCTTGAGCACTCTGAAAAAGAATGGATTCCAGCTGGAGTTTATCCCGCTGTCAGCGGGACGGGAACGACGCTCCTAAAGAAAATTTTCAATGCTCAATATTCAACCATCAATTTTCAATGTAAGACAATGGCAGGAATTTACCTTCACATACCGTATTGTGAAAAAAAATGTATCTACTGTGATTTTTATTCAATTGAAAATCACAGCTCGATGCAGAATTTTCTTTCCGCGCTGAGAAAGGAAATTGTTTTGTACGCAGAACAGTACTCTAAACAAGAAGCCGTCGAAACGATTTTCTTCGGCGGCGGAACTCCATCCCTGCTTGCACCGTCTACATTGGAAAGCATCCTTTCGACATTGCAGAAATATTTCCGGGTAATGCCCGATGCCGAAATCACCCTCGAAACAAACCCAGGCACCGTTGATGAAGAAAAACTTCGCGCGTATCGCTCACTCGGAGTCAACCGGCTCAGCATCGGCATTCAGTCGTTTCACGACGATGAATTGAAATTTCTCAGCCGCATCCACACTGCCAAAGAAGCGGAAGCGTGCGTGCGCAATGCGTATCGCGCCGGATTTGAAAATGCGAGTGTAGATTTGATCTTTGCGCTTCCGGGGCAAACGCTGGGGCGTTGGAAGGATAATCTATCGCGAGTGTTGGCGCTTCAGCCGAAACATATTTCCGCGTACAGT
>JAGWND010000205.1 GCA_028873075.1 Bacteroidota bacterium | reverse complement strand
ATCTCTCTCCTCGCACCATTTTAATCTGGTGCTGCCCCGCGGATGCGTTAGGTAGGTAGGGTAGGTGGGTAGGTGGGTAGGTGGGTAGGTAGGTAATGCCTCCTACCTTACCACTCAGCGTATCTGCGTTGCTTCCTCAACAACACAGTTGCATGTTAGCAAAAATCGGTGTGAGTGTCAAGCTAAATTTTAATTTACGCCAAAAACGGCTTGTATCGTTTGGTGTCTGTTCATCTAAATTCGTTATTTTCTGCTCAACTCTCCCGTCATTCTAATTATACCAGTCGTTTTCCAACCCTCTCTAAGCTCTCCTTTTTTGCGGTGAGAGGAACAAATCCCTCCACTCGTAGGGAGGGTTATGGGTCATTGCATGGGCAAAAAATGAAGGCGTGAGAAAAACCCGCCGCCATCCTGTTCCTTCCCCTGTGTTAGATTTATTGCTGCGCCTGCGTTGCAGAACTGATCCTCCGTTCCCTTGTTCGTCAGTCGTAGGTTTATCCTGCCATGAAGGTGGAACATATCTCTTTTTCTTCGCTTGTTCAAACTGGTTGAGAATAGCAAGCTCTTTCACAAATTCTGCTTGCGCAGCAGAGTACGTTTCGTGGTTTAGTGGTACTGCAAACAGTGGTGAGTGAGAAAGGAAACGCTATTCTCTTCGCCTGCTAATGAATGTAAAGTTTAGATTGTGGAAATGCGTTTCAGAAGATTTTCCAAAGCCCCGTCCCGTGGCATTGTAGATTAGAAATTATCGGTAAGAATACAAGAGCAAAGGAAAAAATATCAATCTTTTTTCTCCCTCCATTTGCCTCATACCTTCTCTCTTTTTATATTCTACACATGGTCAAGGTTGCTGTGGGCATCATACAATTAGGTTCGCAGGTGTTGGTGTGCCAGAGAAAAAAAAACGCGCGCTACGGTCTTCAATGGGAATTCCCCGGCGGAAAACTCGAAAACGGCGAATTACCGGAACAATGTCTTCAACGGGAATTGCGTGAGGAGCTTTCCATCGAAGCAACCATCGGCGCAGAGATTCATCATCAGTCATGGACGTATCCCGACGCCGGTTCGTTTGAAGTTTCCTATTATCTCGTTTCATCGTATTCCGGCTTCATCAAGAACAACGTCTTCGAACATATCCGCTGGATACCGGTAAGCGAATTGGGAGCAATCGCTATGCTTGAAGGGAATAAAGAAGTTGTCGCTCTGTTGAAAACCTCGTCCGCCTCGCCTCTCTCCGGCGGGCTGAATAACGCACACGGGCAAAACAATCACTCCAAGCCCGCCTGATTTTTTGTGAAGCGCTTTCTGCAAAGGAATCCCGGCAGGTCGGGACAGTCATTAGTTCTTCACTGGTACAAACATCATCGCCGTTCTTTACCGTGGCGTGCAACGCATAATCCGTACCGCATCTTGATTTCCGAGATCATGGCACAGCAAACGCAGATCAGCCGCGTTGTTGATTTTTACTCCGCATGGCTGAAACGATTTCCTTCATTCAAAGCGCTTGCATCCGCATCACGTGCTGACGTGCTGCGACAATGGTCGGGACTTGGCTACAACAACCGCGCTGTGCGACTCCATCAATTGGCGAAAGAAATAACGAGCAAATATCACGGAACACTGCCCCGAACCATTGACGAACTGCTCACGTTACCCGGAATCGGTAAATACACCGCACACGCCGTTGCATGTTTCGCATTCGGACAATCTGTGCCGGTTGTAGATGTCAATATTTACCGCGTGGTAAGTCGAATGTTGTTCCGCCCAAAAAAAGGCGGAAAGGGGAACGTACGCTCTGCTTCAAACGTCAAATCTGAAAAAGAAATATGGAACGCCGCTACATCTCTGCTTCCAAAAAAGAAAGCGTCCGAGTGGAATCAAGCGCTTATGGATCTCGGATCGCAGATTTGCACAGCCCGAAATCCGAAATGCGGCGAGTGTCCGCTGCAAACACAGTGCGCTTCCGCATTCTCACGAACATTCCACGCCCCGTCAAAAAACAGCGGCTTACGCACCGGAACTTCAGCGACGAAGCGCGTGATTTTCAACGGAGAGAAAAAGAGAAAAATCGAACCGCACCATAACGGCGTGCCGCGCCGTATCCTTCGCGGAAGAATACTCAAGCTGCTTCACAGCGGACCGAAACGATTTAACGATATTCTGCCGATGCTGGGTGAAAACAGGCGGGCATCAAAGCGTTCAACTCATTCTTCGAAAAAATTTCTTTGCGACGTTCTTACACTGATGAAAAACGACGGCGTCATTGAAATGCGCGGCAACGGCACGGCGGCAAGAATTTCATTGCCGGAGCAATGATGACACACAAGTACCGACATCTCGGTGAGCTGAACCAAAAGTTTTCGCAGCAGCGAAATGCAATACGCGGGCGGCTCGAAGAGTTCAGCCATGTACCGCAATCGCGCTACTTTTACGAATTGGTATACTGCTTTTTAACACCGCAGACAAGCGCGGTAAACGCGGCAAAAGCCCAGGCAATGCTCGAACGGAATAATTTCCTGATATCCGATTTTGATCCGGCACCTATGCTTCATCAGCCGGACTACTATATTCGTTTCCACAAAACAAAATCGAGCCGCTTGGCGGAAATGAAGAAAAATTTTCCTGACATTCTTTCCGTTGTGAGAAACGGGCAATCTGCTTTTCACAAACGCGAATGGCTTAGTACAAATGTCAAGGGACTGAGTTACAAAGAGGCGACGCATTTTCTCCGCAATGTCGGCTTGAACAGCGAGCTTGCCATTCTCGATCGTCATATTCTGAAAAATCTGAACTATCACGGCGTTATCCGCGCCGTGCCGGCAGCGCTGACAAAAAAACGCTATCTTGCCATTGAAACAAAATTTCAGCGATTCGCAAGAGAAGTCGGAATATCGGTGAACGAGTTGGACCTGTTGTTTTGGAGCAACGAGACCGGGGAAATTTTGAAATGAATAAATTCTGAAGTATCTTTTGGATGAAATATCGGGAGCACAAGGATGCGATGGTATTCGCGCGGAGAAAAAAATCCTGATTTTTTTCACGATGAAGTTAATCCACATTTCCGCCGATATAACGGCGGGCAAGTCGTTACAACTATCCATGCATGCAATCTATGAAAGCACACCAACGAAAACCGTATCTTGTACTTGGCGCCGGGATGATGGGCGGCGCTATCGTGTACGATCTTCTTCATTCAACTTCTAAAGATTCGATCACTGTTGCGGACAGCAATCTCGAAAAAGCGGGAGACCTCGCGAACTTTTTGAAATCGAAGCGCGTGTCGGTTGTCCGGCTCGATGTGCAAAACTACAGCGACGTTGTTGCACTCATGGAACAACATACCGTTGCAATCAGCGCAGTGCCGTTCCGCTTCAATTACGATCTCGTAAAAGCAGCAATCGAAGCGAAAACGCATTTCTGCGACCTCGGCCACAATGATGAGATCGTTGCGAAACAGCTTTCCGAAAAAACGAACGCCATTGAAGCCGATATCTGCGCCATCGCCAATTGCGGACTCGCACCGGGACTCGCAAACATTCTTGCAATGTACGCGCACGACCAGTTTGAAAAAGTTGATTCCGTTAATATCCGCGTCGGCGGGCTACCGCAGCACCCGAAACCGCCGCTGTTTTATCAGTCCGTTTTTTCTCTCGACGGATTGCTGGAAGAATATACGTCGCCTGTGAAAATTCTACGCAACGGAAAAATTCAGCATGTGGAACCGATGAGCGAGCCAGAAGAAATTTCTTTCCCCGCTCCGTTCGGATCGTTAGAGGCATTTCATACTGCCGGAGGGACATCGCGTATTCCCGAACTCCTGCAGGGCAAAGTGCGCGCCGTTGAATACAAGACGATCCGCTTCAAAGGACATTGCGCAAAAATGAAAGCGCTCCTCGAAGTCGGCTTTGCAGATGACGAAGTGCTGTCGCTCGGCAATCAAGTCATCACCATCCGCGAAGTCTTTTTGGAATTGCTGAAAAAACGCCTTACCTTTAACGACACGGATGTCGTGCTGCTTTCCGTGCTCGTTGCAGGGACACGAAACAGGGAAAGAACAAAACTGCGTTACCGGATGATCGAGCGGTACGATGAGCAAACGAAGATGACCGCCATGATGAGAACCACTGCCTTCCCCGCTTCCATCATCGCTCAAATGTTGGAAGACGGCAGCATGGAAGAGCGCGGTGTGTTCACAGCGGAAGAAGTCGTGCCCGGCGATGCGATGCTGGAAGAAGTACGGAAGCGCGGATTTGTCATCGAAGAGAAATATCTCTAACAATGGGACAAAATACATTCGATATCGTTTCGGAAGTCAACATGCAGGAAGTTGACAATGCAGTGAATCAAACGAAAAAAGAAATCGCGCAGCGGTACGATTTCAAAGATTCCAAAACAATTGTCGAACTCAGCGCGAAAGAAAAAGAAATCGTCGTTACAACGGAAAATGATTTCCGCCTCAAAGCGGTGATAGATATTCTCCAAAACAAGCTGATCAAACGGGGCATCCACATCAAAGCGCTGACGTATCATGCTGTGGAACCTGCCGCCGGCGGCAACGTGCGGCAGAAAATCTCCCTCCAAGTCGGCATCGAGAAAGAAAATGCGAAGCTCATCGTGAAGATGATCAAGGAGACAAAACTCAAAGTACAGGCGCAAATCATGGATGATCAGGTGCGCGTTTCAGGCAAGGACCGCGACGAGCTGCAATCTGTCATTGCCTTGCTCAAAAATGCCGAATTGTCTTTTGCCGTGCAGTTCACCAATTATCGTTCTTCGTAATTCAACATCGTAGAGTGAAAATTTTCTGCAGGAAATTCATAACGCTCTTCAGTTCCGCACTGCTTGTTGCGGCGAGCACGGCGGTTGTGTGTCAAGCCCAGCCGCCACAAATGGGTGTGCAACAGGATAGCGCCGGAAGAAACTCCGGCAAGAAGATTCTTGCCGTGATGATGAACAACGAACGCTATGTCAGCGTCAATGAGTTATGCAGTCTTGTCGCGGCTGAATCGGGATACAATGCGGCGGTAAAAAAATTCGAAGTAAAACTCCCCACTACCCTCTTCACCCTTACCGAAGGAAGCCCGTTCGTCGTCGTCAATGATTTTTCCGCAAAGCATCAAAGCGTCGAACAAATGTCAGCCTCAGCAATTTTCATTAACGGCACGCTGTACGCTCCCGCAAAACCAATCATCACATTGTTCAATAGGTACTCACCGAACATTGTCACGCTCGATACCGCGGTTGCCCCGCCCCGTTTCGACATCATCGGGCTCAGTTCCGAGAAAATGAAGAACGGTTACCTCATCCGCATACACACCACGCGGAAGCTGAACACTCCTGATCGTTTTCTTCGAAACGATGTGTGGCTCTACGTTACCATAAGCAATGCGACAGCTGACACCACGGCTCTCAATAGAATGATGCCGTTCGGAATCGTACGCGAATTGATTGCAGTGCAGTCTCCGACTTCGGTGCAGCTTACTTTTTTCCTGAGAAGAAAAATTGCCGGTGCAGACATCATCCAGGATGCGTCGAGCAATGATATTCTCGTTGCACTTCGCCCTCTGGAGACAGATTCTTCACAGCCTGAAACTGCACTCGTACCTGGCAACGAAACCATGCCGTCAATGCATACCTCCTCGACGGATACAGAAACAACCCAACCCGCCACTGAGGGCATTGCGGCACCGCAGCCGGTCACTCAACAACCGGAAAATCTCAGCGAGGCAAACCTCGCGGAAGAAAAGAAAACTCCAATAACAAAAAACCCGGAGCATCAAAAGCTTCTTTCACAACTCGAAAAACAACGGAGGCGCTGGAAGCTCGACGTTGTCGTGCTCGATCCGGGGCACGGCGGGTACGATCCGGGAACGATCGGCACCATCGGAACGCGCGAGAAAGATATTACGCTCGGCATCGCGTTGAAGTT
>JAGWND010000204.1 GCA_028873075.1 Bacteroidota bacterium | reverse complement strand
AATAACTTCACTGCGCTGTGGTGAATACACGCTATTCATCCATCACGATCAATCCTTAGGATTGAAATTTTGCTCTGACAAGCTCGTCAAGCAATTGTTCCTTGTTTGCTCTTGAAATTTCCCGGCCGTAAATTGTCAGTCCGCTCACTGTTCGCGCGTACGAGCGCAGCTGATGCACGGTCATTGCAGAAAGCTCTGCGATGTACTCCTCGCGCGTCTGGCCTGTCGGGCTTGTGAACTCTTCATTGACATCGCTCTCATCAGAGTCCGGCATCTCTGCATCGGAAGCATCGGTCGCACCGGTCAATGCTGCAATATCACTTTCTGAGAGAAATGATTTTGCAAAAACCAAATCTTCAATTCCTTCAGCCGGCCGGGGAATGACATGTTTAGAAATCAATTGCCCCACCCGCTGCGCAGCGGCAGCACCGGCTTCAACGGCGGAACGCACTGCTGCCGTTTCGCCGATGATCTTAATTGTGATCATTGCCGGATCTGTGCGCTCTTTTCCAACCAAGCGGACATTCGCGGTTTTCGCCATTGCATCTGCCGCTTCAATGGCGCCGACAAGTCCTTTGGTTTCGACCATGCCGAAGGCGAATTCAATCATGCGAGCAGATTATTTTGCAGCCGGACGTTTCGGAAGAATCAATTCAACGTCGCTGTGCGGACGCGGAATGACGTGGACAGACACAAGTTCACCGACGCGTTGAGCAGCAGCGGCGCCGGCATCGGTGGCAGCTTTCACTGCGCCGACATCGCCGCGTACCATCACCGTTACGTACCCTCCGCCGATCTGTTCTTTTCCGATGAGCGTCACTTTCGCCGCTTTGACCATTGCGTCGGCAGCTTCAATGGAGCCGACCAGCCCTTTGGTTTCGACCATTCCGAGTGCGTCAAGTGAAATGTCTGACATACGATCTCCTTGAGATATGAAGGTAAAAGTAATTGTTCTGAAGTGGGAGCAATATACAGAAGAAGGAAGTGAGAGTCAATATGCTGCGTGCTCCCGTAGCATCAAGCGTTTACTAAATTTTTTTAGCGATACATAGTACTGAAAGTCCGAACGGGAAGCTAAAATTTCGCAGCCACAATCGTTCGGAAGAAAATAGTGCCTTTAAAATGCTGTTGATGGGCATAGGTGGCACGGCAAATTCGGGCGAGAGATTTTTGCTCCGTGATATAATTTTTTCTGCCAATCTACCTGCAAACGCAACAGGAAAGAGTATGGAATTGAAATAAGAAAGTTTTTCTATAGAAAAGCCTGCTGCTGTGACCGATTTTTTAAGTGAACCGGCAGTGTATCTCCGCCTGTGATGATTGATCTTGTCGTGCCGTGACCATAAGAATTGATAAGCGGGGACAGTAATTAAAAGTTTCCCGTTCCCCGCCAGATAGTCTTTTGCCGTTCGCAACACAGCAACATCGTCATCAATATGCTCGATGACATCAAGAAAGGAAATGAGATCAAACTTCAATTCGGGATGCGGGAACGTGGAAAAATCAGCAACGTATGTGTTGTTTAACCCTCGCTTATGACAATAGTCAACGGCAAGCGATGAGAAGTCCATGCCGTAGACATAATGAGAAGCCGAGAGTTCCATCAAGAACCCTCCTGTGCCGCAGCCGACATCAAGAATGTAAGCGTGGTCGGGCAGCCGCTGTTGTAACAGCGCTGCTAAAATTTTCTTTCGTGCGACAAACCACCAATGACGATCTTCAATCTTAAAGAATTGATGATAAAGTTGTTCGTCCATCCGCTCACACAGTCTGTTTCCGCCACCCTATTTTTTCGTTGACAATGTATAAAGGGCGCTGCTTTACTTCATCATAAATTCTTCCGACATATTCTCCCATGATGCCGATCGTAAGCAGCTGAACGCCGCCGAGAAAAAGAATAATGATCATCGTTGATGCCCAGCCTTTGGTATCAATGCCCGAAACGATCTTTTCTATGAAATAAAAAACTGCCAGTAAAAAGCTTGTGGCAGCTACCGTCAGTCCTAAATACGTCGCTACACGCAGCGGCAAATAAGAAAAGGCGAAAATGCCGTCAGTTGCTAAACGCAATAATTTCGCAAACGTGTATTTGACCTCTCCGGCGTACCGCCTGTCACGCTCGTATTCGATGCCGCACTGACGAAAGCCGACCCAGCTTCGAATCCCGCGTATGAATCTGTTGCGCTCAGGCATAGCGCGGAGCGTATCCACAATTCTCCGATCCATCAAAGAAAAATCTCCGGAATCAAGGGGTATTTCAACGGAAGAAATTTTTCTCAAGAGGCGATAAAAAATTACATAGCCGCTTCGCTTCAGAAGATTTTCCTTCCGTTTTTTCCTCACCGCGTAAACAACTTCAAATCCTTCTTTCCACTTTTTGATGAAGGTCGCGATCATTTCCGGCGGATCCTGCAAGTCGCCATCCATCAACACGACGGCATTTCCTGAGGCATGATCAATTCCTGCGGAAATAGCGATTTGGTGCCCGAAATTTCTGGCAAGATCAATGATGCGAAGCCGCTTGTCTTTGCTCGCAAGCTCTTTAAGAAGCGCCAGTGAACGATCCCGGCTTCCGTCGTTGACGAAGACGATTTCGGACGCAAGTGCCAAATTTTTGAGCACCGCTGCGAGCCGCTCGTATAAAAGTGGAATCGTCTCCTCCTCATTATAAATAGGAATGATAACAGAAAGCGATTCTCGTTTTTTCGGCATTGGAGTTTTTGTTTCTTTCATTGTCTGCATAGATTGGTATATAGAATTACGGCGTATCCGTCATTGAAGAAGAATATCTTTCTTTCAGCTCTCTCAATCCTTCGGATGCCAGAATAAGCACGAAAGGAATTGCAGGGTAAAAATAGCGCGCTTCTGAATTCGTAGGAATATGAATAACAATGTAATAAAAAACAATGCAAGCGGGAAACCAGAGCAATTGCCGGGGTCTCTTTTTCACAAAACCATAGAGTGCCAATGCAAAAGATACGTATTGCAGCATGATGAGCAGTGCACGAATAGCTGCCGGAATTGGATAAGCACCGATGAATGACAGCATTGTTCTGTTGGGAGCTCCGTCAAGATATTCTTTGAGTGAAGGGGCGAACTTCCGCGTCATTATCCAGTCGGGCGTCAAAAGAACAGGAATGCGTTCAACCATCATTCCCGCATACCACAGTGGATGGGAAATAATAATATTGACCGCTTCTCGAAAGCGTTCTTGATCGCGCTCCACGCCGTTCGGGTACCCCCAATTCCTATATCCTTCATGTTCAGCCGCCCGTTCGTCTCCGAACACAGTGCCGAATTTGTCACCGAATTGACTGATACCCTCCCACATGCTGATTCCATTGCCGATTCCGAGGGGAATGATATGCCCTTCGGAAGCGCGGTAATTCTGAATAGTTTGAGGGATGATGACGATCAGCATTCCCGCTGCGAAAAGAGCGATTTTCTTAACAAGGAATGTAGGTTGTCTTAACACAAAGAAGGTTCCTAAAAGAAAAAAAGGCAGCAATGCTACTTCGGGACGCATCAGCACAGCGATACCGTTAGATATGCCTGCCAAGAAATTCCATGTGAGCGTTTTTTCTTTTTCTAAATTCTTTGTTAAGCACCATACCGTCAGCAAAAGAAAAAGTGACACCAGAGCGTCGGGTAAAATTGAAATTTCGAAACGCGCACTTAAAGGCCACAGCGCATAGAGCAATGCAGCGAGGTACGCGAAATTTTCCGAAGTGACCTTTTTTGCAAGTGAATAAACAAGAAGAGACGATAACCCCGCCAAGAACGCCTGGAGCACTTGGATGGAAACAGGATTCGATGAGAGCAAAAGCGGAACGAGAACAAACCCAATGTATCCGAACGGGCGATGATAAAATGGCGCATAAATAAAATCGGAGGTATGAGACGAGAGCGGGGCAATATCCACATAGACGACAGCACCCTTGCCGTTAAGAATGTTTTGTGCTAGTTCCAAAAACGAATCTGAAATCCCCGAATAATAGTTTGTACCCGCGAAAATTACGACAAAGAGCGCACGGAAAATAAATGCTGAAAGGAAAATCAATGCAGGCTTTTGAAATTGTTTCATTGTTCTCTTCACCGCGGGGTACGTGCAGTTTATTTTTCAGCTTTGATGAATCGCCAGAAGCCGCACCATGAGGCGAATAATTTTTGATTGACCGTGTTCGCAAGTTTCGGCAAATGTCTCCGGTACGAATCGCATATTGTATATTGACGATTTTTGAATTTCGAAAACATTCTTTCCATTTCAGTTTTGGAATAAGCTTTGCCGAGCGGGTTTTCGGTTCCGTCGTACACGCGTATCCAATCTCTCACGATTCCGCCCCCTTTTTTACCATTGCTGTTGTTTTTCTGCAGGCGCAGGAGGACATACAACGGAACGCCGAGCCATACGTGAAGCGACGTTTTATTGTACAGCATGATAATGACGTTGCCCCCCGGTTTCAGAATTCTGTACACTTCGTCAATCGCTTTTTGAGTATCGGGCGTGTGATGCAAAACCCCGAAAGAATAGACGAGATCAAACGTATTGTCCTCGAACGGAAGATTTTCTGCGTCTGCCACCATCGCCCTGACCGGCAGCCCCTCGAGTGCGAAGCGGCGCTTGACAAGGGCGATGCTCTGCGGTGTCAGATCAATTCCCGTTACATGTGCGCCGTTTCTGGCAAATTGCATAAGATCGGTTCCGAGTCCGCATCCGATTTCGATCACGTTCTTGCCGCGGAAGCGATTGAAACCGACAATTGTGTTCATGAACGGCTGCGTGGCATACCGAAAACGTTCGACTTCGTCGAAAAATGCTTTCGATCCCCATTCAAGGTTCGTAAACTGAGTCCCGCATGGATGTGAGTTCCAAAACTCGCGAACGCTGTTCTTTAATTGTACATCCGGTATAGTGCTTTGGGTCATGATGATTGATGAGTTTTTCAATTTGTACATTAGTATCTAAAGATACATTTGAGAATTGTAAATTTCAAAAATACGGGAACTCCTGAAAGCGGTCAGGTTCAATATTTGCCTTTCCGGTCCCGCTTATAGCGGGATAAATTCGAGCCGGAATCCAGACTTTTGGACATTGGATGCCGCGTTAAGCGCGGCATGGCATTCGATTTTTTGTTAAGGCATTTCAAACCGACCCACTGCCGAAATCTTACATTGTACTTTGAGAGGAAGCTGTGCTTTTACAAAGAGCCGCAGCGTTTCATTCTGTTCTCGTACGCCGTAGCTCTTTGAGAACCACGTTTTGGCAATCGAGAAGTCGCCGCTATCGGCGGTGATAAGGTACGATGAATGCTGTGCGCGAGCAACAGCTCGCTGCTTGTCGAGAATATCCACGGTAATTTCAGGAGCGAAGTGCAGAAAACTTTCAATGTTGTGTTCGCCGCTTCCCTCTAATGTATCAGTGATCACGAGGGTTGAATTTTTTTTGTTCAAATAAAATCTTCGCCTGTGAATAACGGGGGCGTAGCCGCAATGTTCGGCTTCCAAGATATCCTCTTTCTCGGATGTTCTCCACTCAATAACGCGCGGCTGTGTGTTATCTTCTTTGATAGCCCAGAGGCCGGTAAACTCGGCGGTCTCGCCTCCGTCCACGGCCACCGTATTGTGCGCTCTTGTGCTGCGGAATTCCTGCCGTGCTTTCACATCAAACGTGTAAGCATATGTGCCGGAATCTACAATCAACGGCGCGCCGTTGAGCCAAAACTCAAAACTTAAAACATCGTTGTGTCCATGCCCCCCGCGCCCGTCCATTCCGATATCACCGGCATCGACAAAGAGATGGAGGTTCTCGTCTTGCATAATATAAAATCCCCCTTCTTCAAATGCCTGCGAGCGGGGCGAGAGGGGAGGTTCCTTCAACATCTGATATTTTTCGAATCCTTCGGTTCCCCAGAGCCATAGCGCATCCTGCGAAAATTGTTTCGCTTTTTGTTTAAAATCTCCCCGCTGGAAAAGTATCGCACCGATAGAAAG
>JAGWND010000203.1 GCA_028873075.1 Bacteroidota bacterium | reverse complement strand
CACCGCTATTGCGACAATGAAAATCGCACGAAGTATCGGTTTCATAGGACTTCCTTTCTTCTGAAATATAATGTTGCTCGTGATTTTAACAGCTTGCTCCTCTAAGTAATTCACCCCACTTTTTGCAGCACCCCTTCGTTTAAAAATGTCTTAATAGATAATCATTCCCTTCACCTCCTTTCTGTTTGTTAGTGATTACAAGTGACAATTAAAATTGATTTCCCAGCTTGAACTCGGTTGTCAGAAATTCCAACGAAGCCCTAAATCAGCCGTAAGCCCATAGGAGTTTTCATTGTCAGGGAAACCAGAGCCCTGAATGACAGTGATGTCGGGCTCACCGTTAAGATTGATGAGATCAAAATACAGTTGAAGTCCAAACCATGGAAGATTCTGCTTCGCCGAAAAATCCCAGCGAGTATATGTTGATTTGCTCTGACGGAGTGCAGGCCAGAAATTTGTAGCATTGAAAATGTCTGCCTGATATATCATGGATGCACGCGCAGAGAAACCCCTGTAATCATAACCGATCGAGAGATTAACAATATTAGATGGCTGGTCTATCAACCTCGCGGTGTAGAAAGTATCGACCTCAACAGTGTGATAATTGGGAAATATCCCTTTAGTTTCAGAGAAATGAATCGGATATTTTGCCTGTGAGAATATGTGAGTATAATTTACATTCATCACAAGCCCGCTTAATAGAGACGGCAAATACCAAAAGTGAGTTTGCCAATCGAGCTCGATACCCCACAAGTTCACCCGATTGGAGTTATTTATCTGGGTATTTTCTAGTATGTAATTTTTGGTATAAGCTGGGAGAGGATAAATAGATGGATCAGTTATGCCATAGCCACCATACTCAAATATGAAATTATCAATTTGTTTGAGAAATGGATTTACAGTAAATAACCCGATGCTATTGTTATAAAACGACAGTGCCAAATCATAGTTTTGTGAAGTTGCTGGCTTCAACATGAAATTATTCCACCGCTGAACATTTGGCTGACTGGACGTTCGGTCAATGTGAATTTCCGGCGCCAGATATTGGAAGCTCGGATATGAAAGTGTATTCGTGTAAGAAAGCCTTGCGTCGAACCAAGAAAACGCCCTGTATCTGAGACTAATGTCAGGCAACCAGTAACCATGATACTCAGTCACTGTGGTATCAATATGGGGAAATACATAGGGGTATGAATTATTTCCGCCATAGTTGTCTATGTATGCTGCAGTGTAAAGAGTTCTAAGTCCCTGATAACGGACCCCAGGAATCAGTGTTAACCGAGGTCCAAAGTTTACAGTAGCCATAACGTAGGCAGCATTTTGGTATTCGTATCCGAAATAATCATTTTCAATGCTGGCTTTCATATCCGGAGAGTATGCGTTTCCCACGGTGGGATCAGGGTTTGCCTCCTGATATGCAACTACGCTGTTCACTACTTGCGACAAATTTCCCACATTCGTTGGTTCCCATAACATCTGGTAGTCGCCCCCAAGGAATTTGCCGAAATCGTTACTTGGATCAAAAAACATCATTATAGGAAATAGGCTACTACCATCTGTTTTACGGCCGTGGCTTTCCAACCATTGAGCCATCCATGGATTTGCGGCAATAACCGCAGCACGCACCCTGGTATCCGACGGCGCATAGTTATCTAAATTGCCGCCGCTCCCTGAATTATAGTCATAGGATCGAAATGTATAATGGAAATTTCCTCCGAATTTCAAGTCTGCTGTAATGAGGTCGGAAAGATTAATATTCTTCTCAAAACCTATACTGCCAGCAATATTTCTCTGACGTGTAAAACTATTGTTATTGCTGAGGCCGCTCAAAAAAGTTTTGCTCGAATCAGCGTAAACCGATGCTTGCTGGGCGATTATGACTGGATCTTTAGTTTGATCTACACGACTTAATGCCGCAGGCTGTGAGAAAGTCACACTCCAGTAATCAGGATTAACATTTTCTGTATAAGCATGAGATGCCCTGATGTCCATCTTGAACGACAAGACATTTTGTTGAAAATCCAAAATATTGGTTATAACATTCGTAACAGGTGCAAATTGGGAGGCACCATAAGTAATTCCCCCGCCGCTAAAATTATAATTTTGACTAAAAGTCTCGGTCGATTGGGTTCCTTTGCTGAGAAAATTCATTAGATCTACTTTCCCGTCGTCCCATTTATAATCCAGCACGAATGTCCCGTCATACCTCTGCCTCTCTGTCGGCTTATACAGAAGATTCAAACTGGTCATAATTACTGAACCAAGATTAGTGTAGCTTTTTATCGCCTGATTGTAACTTCCACCAAAAATATCAGCAGTAAGATTCTTCCTCTCAATGGTACCTTGTGCCAGTATGCCAAAGTGGTTATCTAAATATCTTTTCTCAATTGTGCCGGAGAATAAGTAATCATTATACACGTCTTGGAGATTATCGTACCCTCCTTGGGCCCTAAAATCTAAAGCGGGTGCGCCGGAGGGAGCCCCTCTTGCTTCTCTTATTTGAAAATTTACAGTACCACCAAGAACGGCAGCATCCATGTCAGGCGTAACTGTTTTATAAAGCTCTATACCACTTAACATATCCGAGGATATCATACTCATATCGACACCCCTTCCACCACCAGTTGCGTCGCTTCCAGATTCATTGGCTGGAATTGGAACACCATCCACGAGAACCTGATTATATTGCGGTGCCAGTCCGCGAATAGCAACTTGAGAGCCTTCTCCGTACGATCTCACAAGAAACACACCCGGCAATCTGCCGACCGATTCTGCCGCGTTCGCATCGGGCAATTCTTTTATCCGCGCCGCTGAAACAACATTCGCAATCTGCATGGCCGAAAGCTGCTGGTTGATTGCCGCGTTCTGCCCTTGTGCCTGTGCCGTTACAACAACCTCCTGTCCCTGCACACCGACCGCTTCTAACTTTAAGTCTTTTGAAAGACTTTCACCTTCATTGAGTTGAAAATCATTCTCAACGGTTTTATACCCGACGTAGCTTATCCGCATGGTATGGTGGCCGGCCGGAACATTCAGGATCGTGTACTCCCCGCTGATATCTGTTGCCGCGCCGAGGCTCGTGCCTTCAATCAATACGTTGGCGCCGGGAAGCGGCTCGCCAGTTTGGGCGTCCGTTATCTTTCCGGTAATTTTTCCGGTCGGTGCACACCACAGTTGCGATACAAAAAAAGCGGTACTCAGAAAAACAAGAAGATGGGTATTTTTTTTCGCTGGCATTTTCTTTTTTTCCTTTCTTAAGGCGTAAAAAAGAATTACTGCTAACCGTGTTCACACGTTTAGCGGAATTGTTTGACTTAAAGCGTTATTGAGGCGTGTATAGAACCTGAAGAGATGTTACAAAGCTTATTAAAACAATCTGGAAAAAAACTCCATATTTTCCCCTCTCTTCGCTGCGAGATACCCCATCGCTCCGTCGGCAGAGCTGCCTTCATGAATGATCTTCGAGAGCGCCGCGATCACTGCGCACGGGTCGTCGTGCCGGACGAACGTTACATTTCTCCCCACCATCGCGCCGCGCACATTCGGAGCAGCTTTCATTCCCTGTGCAAACGATTTAATCGTTTCGGCAGGCGATTCTTTTGCAGGACCGCCAAGCAAGAGGATCGGCAATGTTGTTGCACGGGCTGCTCTCTCGAAATCCTTGTTGTACGAAACTTTCAGCCACGTGTAGAGCGAAGTTTCGCCGAGTGCCGCCGCCGCCCCAATGTCTCTCACAAGCGTCTCCACATCCGTTTTGAATGCATATTTTCTATTTCTTCCTTCCACTGTTACCGGTTCTACAAATGCGTACAATCCCAGCCGGCTCAACTCGGTAATTGCTGACGCACATTGCTGAATCGTTATCAGCGAACCGCGGTCGGAAGGGTCGAGCCGGTACATCATTTTCCCTCCGTCCATATTCATTTTGCTCAGACTTTGGGGAGTGAAAGAAGTGAAGGCATCTTCTATCTCATACAACGAACCTGCATGTCCGCCGCGGTTCATGCATCCGAGAACAACTTTTTCATTGAGAAAACTCTTCCCCGTTTTCTCTTCATACAAGTAATCAATGATGAGGATATCCTCGATCATATCGGTCGTTGCCATCACGCCGTCGCACAGATCGTTCGTAATGACGCGCAGAACTCTGCCGAGATATTCATAGCGGTCCCCCATTGCGATCGGATCGTCCCGCAGTGCGGTGACCCTTCTTCCCGGATGATCGGCAGCGAGAATAAGAAGCTTGCCGTCGTTCGTCAGCGTGCGGCGGCGTTTTCTTTTTGCCGCATGGTTGAGAATTGCGTCGCGCCGGTCAACTCTCGCATCGGTAATTTGATAAAACAGCGTGCGTGGAAAATATTTTTCAACGCTGAATTCAAACGCCGCAGATTTGTGATTCATTATTCTTCTCGTCTTTATTTCACCGAAAATTTATAGACGGTGTTCTGCGTATAAACACTCGCCGGCTCTAAGACGGCCGAAGGGAATTTTTTTTCGTTGGGAGAATTAGGGAAATGTTGGCACTCAAGACAAAGCCCGGCTCTCGGCTGGTAATAGATCCCTTTTTTCCCCTGCATTGCTCCATCGAGATTATTTCCTGAATAGAATTGCACTCCCGGCTGGTCGGTCAGCACTTCCATCAACCTTCCGCACGACGGGTCGTACACTGTCGCCGCTGTTCGAACGCTGCCATTGAAATCATTCAACACATAGTTATGATCGTATCCCTTGCTCTGCCGTAGTTGAATGTCATCGTCATCAATCCGCGCACCGATTTTGGCCGGCGTTGTGAAGTCCATCGGTGTTCCTGCGACGTTTTCAATTTCACCGGTAGGAATAGAAGCGCCGTCGGTCGGAGTAAACTTCTCCGCATTGATCATGAGGATGTGATCAAGAATCGAACCAGCCGGATTGCCGGTAAGATTGAAGTACGCATGATTTGTCAGATTGACCACTGTTGTTTTGTCTGTCGTTGCACGATATCGGATGCGCACTTCATTATCATCGCTCAATTCGTATGCAGCCTTGATTTCCATTGTGCCCGGAAATCCTTCCTCGCCGTCGGGACTAATGAGAGAAAATTCAACCGCGTTCTTCGCTTCATCAATGCTCGCTTCCCAAAACTTTTTATCGAATCCCACCGTGCCGCCGTGCAGCATATTCCCCTTGCTGTTCACGGTTACCTGATATTCTTTCCCGTCGAGTTTGAAACGCCCGGCCTTAATTCTGTTTGCGTATCGCCCGATAGTTCCGCCTAAATAAAATCGTCCGCCGATAAAATTTTTTAACTTCTCGTGTCCTAATAACACATCCGCTGCGTTCCCTTGCCGGTCGGGAACTTCGATCCGCGCAAGTGTCGCACCGTAGTTCAGCACTGTTATACTCATGCCGCGGTTGTTGGACAACACGTATGACACCAGATTATTTTCAAAACGAGCGGAAGATATTTTCGTTTTTCTTGTTTTCGTTGTTGGGTTCATTAAGTTCTAACGATGACTGAGCGCATATCCTTTAAGCGCAGGGAATGACTGAATCGGCCCGCCAATAATCGGCTGGCAGTATCGAAGGAACGCATCAGTAACGAAATTGCCCTTTGCATTGATGAAATTTTCCGGAAGCAGCTTCTCCGACATGGCAATATTTTTCAGGGGAGCAGTGCCGACATGGCAGCGATACGTCCTTCCTTTTTCCCGCTCAAGCGTCATCATCACACCGGTCTCCCTTTTTGCCGCAAAACGCACAGCCATTTTCCCAACCATATACGCTTCTTTTTGATCAACTAAAGAAGCATAATGAACCGACGACCTCGCCGCCAAACCGGGCTTTTCGTTTCTCGCTCTGAGTTTAAGCTTTTCCGAAATTTGTTCGGCGAGAAACGATGCTGCGCCTCCGGGCAGAGTTCTTCCGAATCCGTCGCGCGAAGCTTCGGATTTGATGCCGCCGAGATAGGCACCCGTGTCATCTTTCAACCCTTCGCTCACGACAATAACAGCTCGTCCCCACTTTGCGTACGTCACTTCAACATCGGAGAAGAATGTTTCGAGATTAAAAACTCTTTCAGAAAAATAAATCAAATGCGGCGCATTGCCTTCTTTGCTTTTAGCGAGAGAAGA
>JAGWND010000202.1 GCA_028873075.1 Bacteroidota bacterium | reverse complement strand
GTTTGGAAATTATAAAAATGTAAATTTAGGATTTCTTGTAGGTAACTTATAGAACAAGTTAGTGGTTGTTCAATATTTAATGTCCTCTTTCCTCAATATACTGAAACAAAAAATCATCGTTTTCGACGGCGCGATGGGAACAAACATCCAGTCGCAGAGTCTTTCGGCGGATGATTTCGGCGGCGAGCAATTGAACGGTTGCAATGAATATCTTGTGGTGTCGAAACCCGCCGCAATTGAAAAAGTTCATTCCGATTTTCTCTCCGTCGGTGTGGATGTGATTGAAACGGATTCGTTCGGCTCGTCTTCCATAGTGCTGGCAGAATATGGTTTGCAGTCCCGCGCGCATGAACTGAATTTCAAGGCGGCGCAGCTTGCAAAAAATGTTGCCGCGCAGTTTTCTTCCGCCAATCATCCGCGCTTTGTTGCCGGTTCCATTGGTCCCACAACAAAACTGCCGTCGCTCGGGCACATCACGTTCAAAGAAATGAGCAAAGCGTATTACGAGCAAGCTGCCGGACTTGTCGAGGGCGGTGCCGACCTGCTCATTGTTGAAACGTGTCAGGATTTGCTTCAGACAAAATCCGCGCTCGCCGGCATCTTTCAATATTTTTCCGACAAGCGTGTTCGCCTTCCTGTCATCACATCCATCACGATTGAAACGGTGGGAACGATGCTGATGGGAACAGAAATTGCCGCCGCGCTCGCAACGCTTGAGCCGTTCGACATTGATGTGATCGGAATGAACTGCG
Organism: Bacteroidota bacterium; assembly: GCA_028873075.1. Classification (GTDB taxonomy): domain Bacteria; phylum Bacteroidota; class Ignavibacteria; order UBA10030; family UBA8401; genus JAJYOI01. The sequence continues at coordinate 5,442 of JAGWND010000202.1, read as the reverse complement.
CGACCGGACCGAAAGAAATGTCCGAGAACGTTCGCTATTTGTGTGCCAGCTCTCCGATTCCCGTCTCGTGTATTCCGAACGCAGGCATTCCGGAAAACATCGGCGGGCACGCGCATTATCATCTCACGCCGGAAGAATTCGTCCGCTATCTCGGTCATTTTGTGAAAGATCTCGGTGTCAATGTCGTCGGCGGATGCTGCGGCACGCGTCCTGATCATCTGAAACAATTGGTTGACGCAGTAGGAAATCTTGCGCCGAAAGAACGAGCAATTGATTTCATTCCATCTTCATCGAGTCTTTATACGACGGCGCCGCTGCACATTGATCCGCCGCCGGTGATTGTCGGCGAGCGGACGAATGCGAATGGCTCGAAAAAATTCAAGGAGCTTTTGCAGTCGGAAAATTATGACGGCATGGTGGCGATGGGGAAAGAGCAGATGAAAGAAGGGGCGCATTTGCTCGATGTGTGCGTTGCGTATGTCGGGCGCGACGAAGTGCGCGATATGAAAGAAGCCGCGTTCCGATTCAACACGCAAATAACGCTGCCGGTGATGATTGATTCAACCGAAGCGCCGGTGATCGAACAGGCGCTGCAAATGTTTGCAGGAAAATGTATCGTCAATTCGATCAACATGGAAGACGGCGAAGAGCGCATCAAGAACGTTGTGCCGATGTGCAAAAAATACGGCGCCGCTGTCGTTGCGCTGACGATTGATGAATCGGGAATGGCGAAGACAGCGCAGGCGAAACTGAACGTTGCTCGCCGGATGTTCGATCTCGTAGTGAACAAATACGGCCTGAAGCCGCACGATCTGATTTTCGACACGCTCACATTCACGCTTGGCAGCGGCGATGAAGAATTCCGCAAAGCGGGTATTGAAACTATTGAGGCAATTCGCCTCATCAAAAAAGAATTTCCCGAAGTGAAAACGCTGTTAGGCGTCAGTAACATTTCGTTCGGACTTGCGCCGCACGTGCGGCATGTGCTGAATTCCGTCTTCCTCCACTATGCCATTGAAGCCGGACTTGATATGGCCATTGTGAATGCGCAGAAGATTATGCCGCTCTATAAAATTGACGAACGCGGGCGCGAATTGTCCCGTCAGCTTGTTTTCGATGAAAGAAAATTTGACGGCGAAAAATGCACCTATGATCCACTGACAGAATTGATGGCATATTACGCCGATAAAAAATCGGACGCGAAAAAAGAGAAGAAAACGCTTGGTTCTACAATAGAGGAAATTCTCAAGAACAGAATCATTGAAGGCGAAAAACAGGGATTACAGCACGATTTGGATGAAGCGCTTCATAAATATTCTGCCTTGGAGATTATCAATACAATCCTGCTTGACGGAATGAAAGTTGTCGGCGATCTGTTCGGGCGCGGCGAAATGCAGCTTCCGTTCGTTCTTCAATCTGCCGAAGTGATGAAAGCCGCAGTGGCATACCTTGAACAATTTATGGAGAAGTCGGAAGCGACGACGAAAGGAACGATAATTCTCGCGACAGTGAAGGGCGACGTGCACGACATCGGCAAGAATCTCGTTGACATTATTCTGACGAACAACGGCTACACAGTGTACAATCTCGGCATCAAACAGCCGATCGAGAATATTCTCCGCGCGTATGAAGAGTACCACGCCGATGCTATCGGGATGAGCGGGCTGCTTGTGAAGTCAACGCTCGTGATGAAAGAAAATCTTGAAGTGTTGAACGAGCGCGGGCTGACGCCGGCGGTCGTGCTCGGCGGCGCGGCGTTGACGCGGCGGTACGTGGAACAGGATTTACGCGGCATCTACAGCGGTGTTGTTGTGTATGCAAACGATGCGTTTGACGGCTTGCATTTCATGGAGCAGTTGAAAACGCGCGGCATAGAGAGCTTCCAACAGCACTCGATAACCGAAAATGAAGATGATGAGGAAACGCTTGTCGGCTCTGAAGCAAAAATCGCAATGGCGTTGAAGGAGCAAGGCGCGAATCTCGAAACTCAAACCTCGAATCAAACTTCCGACGTCGCAACTGTCATTCGTTCGAACGTTTCCGCAAATGCTCCCATTCCCAAAACGCCTTTTTGGGGAACACGCGTCGTCGACAATATTGCGCTTGATGAAGTCTTTCGGTACGTCAACGAAGCGGCGTTAATCAAAGGTCAATGGCAAGTTCGAAAAGGAAGGCTTTCTGAAGCAGAATATAAAAGGCTGCTCGAAGAAAAAGTATATCCTGAATTGGAACAATTGAAGCAGCAGTGCAAGTCCGAACATTTACTCGTTCCGAAAGTTGTGTACGGCTATTTCCCGTGTCAATCGGACGGCAGCGATATAATTATTTATGAAGAAGACTTCAAAACAGAGCGGGTGCGATTTACATTTCCGAGACAAAACGGCGACAGATATTTGTGCCTTGCCGATTATTTTGCTTCAGTGGATTCAGGAAGAATGGATACCGTTGCGTTTCATCTTGTGACGATGGGAAAGAAAGCATCGGAGCATTCTGCAAAACTTTTTTCAGGCAACAATTACAAAGACTATTTGTATTTCCACGGACTGAGCGTTGAATCCGCCGAAGCGCTTGCGGAATTATGGCATAAGAAAATCCGGGAGGAGTTGGGAATTGCGGGCAAAGATTCTCAGGACATCAAACGATTGTTCAGTCAAGGATATCAGGGGGCGCGGTATAGTTTCGGTTATCCTGCTTGCCCGAATTTGGAAGACCACGTGAAACTGTTCGAGCTGCTGCAGCCTGAACGCATTGGAGTGAAGATGTCGGAAGAATTTATGTTAGAACCGGAGCAATCAACCGATGCAATTATTCTTCATCATCCGGAAGCGCGATATTTTAATGTGAAGTGATGTTTAATAGAGTAATGACACGAAAACAATGGGTCGTTTGTTCTTTTCTTGTTCTCCTTCTTTCTCCCTCTATACTTCCGCAAACCGCAAAACCGCGCATTGTTGTTGATGTCCGTTCGTCATTGCGGCGGTTGTTGGAAGATGAGGATACCGATAACGATCAGAAAATTACAGTCAATGATTTTCATGTGAAGGGAACGGAACGCGGGAATAAAAGTTTCTGGCTTCATACGGTTGATGGAAAAAGAATTGAAGTTGCGGGGACATATTACTTATCGAATTTGCTTCAGGAACTTACGCTCGCAAAAGAAGCGCATGAAGATACTGCCGCTCTTGAAGCTGATCATATTTTTGAACCGCCCGCCGAACGCATTGCACGAAGCATTCGCGAGCGGTACTGGAGCGCATTAACACGCACTATTGACGAACGGGGGCTTCTGAAAATTCTCTCCGACGAAAAAACCAAAACGATTGACGGAGCGAAGTATCTTTACATTCCGTCATCCGACCAGCTTGCTTTTTCATATTACACGGACGTTGCAAAAAAATTCCCTCAGCAGAATATCAAAGTTGTCCGGCTTCCGGAAAAAGTGACACCGCAATATGTTCATTCCCTCGATGGAAGACACGGATTGCTTTCGCTCGGACTGCAAAGAAATGCGGAAGGAAAAATCGAAGCGATTCCGTTTGCCGTTCCGGGCGGAAGATTCAACGAGATGTACGGCTGGGACAGTTATTTCATCACGCTCGGATTGCTTCAGGATGGAAAAGTGGAATTGGCAAAATCAATGGTTGATAATTTCGCATATGAGATTGCATCGTACGGTGCAATCTTAAATGCGAATCGAACATATTACCTGACGCGCTCTCAGCCGCCGTTTTTTACTTCAATGATACGCGCAGTGTATGGTCGCCTGCCGAAGACAAAGGAAAATCTTCAGTGGTTGAAACATGTTCTTGGAATGGCCATCAAAGAGTACCATAATGTCTGGATGAATTCGGAGAGATTGACATGGACAGGCTTAAGCAGATATTTTGATTTCGGTTATGGAGAACCGCCGGAAGTTGAGCCGGGGCATTTTCGTATGTTATATGATTCTCTTGCGCCGAAATATCGTACGACTGCGCAAGAGCTTGAAGAGGAATACAAATCCGGGAAGATAAAAATTCCCGAGCTTGACCGTTATTTTGTCCATGATCGCTCGATGAGAGAATCGGGACACGACACAAGCTATCGTTTGATCGGCGTCGCGGCGGATTTGGCGACAGTAGATCTCAACTCTCTTCTTTATAAAATTGAAACGGATATCGCTGCGATCATTGAAAATGAATTTGGCGGAAGTGTTCAATTGGAAAATGGAAAAACGGAAATGTCGAAGAATTGGGTTCAACGTGCAGAAAAACGCAGGCAGCTTGTAACGAAATATTTATGGAACGAGCAACGGGAGATGTTTTTCGATTACAATGTTGTGAAGAAGGAGCAAACTTCGTACGTCAGCGCCACAACGTTTTATCCGATGTGGGCGGGGCTTGCTACGAAAGAACAAGCAGCATTGTTGGTGAAAAATGCACTTCCGCTGCTTGAACAACCCGGAGGTATTTCGGGTAGCACGGAAGAATCTCGCGGACCGATTACGCCGGAACATCCGCTGCGTCAATGGGATTTTCCTTTCGGTTGGTCGCCGCACCAGATGATTGTGTGGCAGGGCATGCGCAACTACGGGTACGATTCGATCGCCGCGAGACTCGCATACAAGTGGCTGTTCACGATCACAATCAATGCGGCTCAGTTCAACGGCACAATTCCGGAAAAATATGATGTTGTTCTCCGCTCGCATCAGGTCTTTGCAGAATATGGAAATGTCGGGACAAAATTTTCGTACATTACTCGAGAAGGATTCGGGTGGACGAATGCGTCGTATCAGATTGGACTGACGCTGTTAAGTCCTGAGTTACGTTCTTCGCTCAATAGATTGATTTCGCCCGAGTGGATTTTTTCGAACAACAATTAGATAAATTCCGCAGACATAAAGTCTGTGGCTACCGCTAACCTATTTTTCAGAAAGACAAAACAATGTCGTATTGTATTTTGGTTCGTCACGGAGAATCGCAGTGGAATCTTGAAAATCGTTTTACCGGCTGGGTTGATGTTCCTCTCTCTCCGAAAGGAGAGAAGGAAGCGCATGACGCCGGAGAAAAACTCAAACCTTATAAATTCGATGAAGCGTTCACGTCAAAGCTTCAGCGGGCAATCAACACGCTGAAAATTATTCTTCAAGTTACTGGACAAACAGGTGTTCCCATTGAGTACGATATCGCGCTGAACGAACGCCACTACGGTGCTCTTCAGGGATTGAACAAAGCAGAGACAGCAAAAAAATACGGTGACGAACAGGTTCATATTTGGCGCCGCAGTTATGATGTTCCGCCGCCGAAGGATAAAACCGAACTGAATCCTGAGGGGATCAGCGAAAGCCTGAAGGACACAGCGGCGCGAACGCTTCCGTATTGGGAGAAAAAAATCTTTCCGGAAATCAAAAATAAGAAAAATGTCATTGTAGCCGCACACGGAAACAGTCTCCGTTCCATTGTT
>JAGWND010000201.1 GCA_028873075.1 Bacteroidota bacterium | reverse complement strand
AATTACAATGAAAAAGATCCTTTCTCTTTTTTCCTTTCTCCTTTTTACTTGTTTTGCGTTTTCTCAGGAATACACGATCAAGTTCGCGACGCTTGCTCCGGAAGGAAGCACGTGGATGAACGTCATGCACGAGTATGACAATGCTATCCGAAAGGAAAGCGGAGGCAGACTCGGGTTCAAAATTTATGCCGGCGGTGTTGCCGGCGATGAGCAGGATGTGCTTCGGAAAATCCGGCTCGGGCAGTATCACAGCGCGGGGTTCACCGGCGTCGGCATGGGGAAGATTGCGCCCGAAGTCCGCATTCTCGATTCGCCGTTTCTGTTTAAGAGTCATGCGGAAGTAGACTACATTCTTGATAAATTTGACGGTGAATTTCGGAAAGCGTTTGAAGACAACGGATTTGTATTGTTAGGCTGGGCTGAGGTCGGCTACGTCTATGTCTTCACAAACAAACCGATTACAAAAGTGCGCGATCTTGACGGGGTAAAGATGTGGATGTGGGAAGGCGACCCGGTTGCGGAGGCGACGTTCAAAGCGCTTCAGGTGAAACCGTTCCCGCTTTCCATCACCGATGTGCTGACGTCGCTGCAAACCGGCTTGATTGACGGCGTGTACACTTCTCCGCTGGCAGCGGTATCGCTGCAATGGTTCACGAGCGTGAAATACATGCTCGACGTTCCGTTGACAAATTCGATGGGCGCCGTGCTGATTGCAAAACGGGAATTCGACAGGCTGCCTTCGGATCTTCAGCAGATTCTTCTGAACGATGGAAAGAAATATCTTCAGAAACTTACCGAACTCAGCCGCAAGGATAACGGCAAGTCGCTGCAGATTTTGAAAAAAAATCACATTACGTTTACGAAGCCTGCTTCAGAAAAAGATGCGCAGCAGTACGATGAGATCGGAGCTACTGCACGGCAGTACATGGCGGGAAAATTATATTCGGCTGATCTTTTACAGCAGCTTGAGAAAGCGCTTGCCGATTTTCGTTCGACTCATCACGGTGTGCAATGAAGGCGCTGTTGTTTGTTGACCGCTTCATCGCGCGGATTGCCGGCTGGCTCCTGGTGCTCGTTCTCAGCGTGATGATCGTGATGTCGTTCGGCCAGGTCATGCTGAGGAATTTTTTCGACACAAGCATCGAGTGGGGAGATATTCTTCTGCGTCACCTCGTCTTGTGGGTCGGATTTCTTGGAGCGACTGTGGCATCGGGAGAAGGGCGGCATATCAAGCTTGAGCTTCTCACGAAATTTGTTTCCGCCAGGGTGCAGAGAATATTGGGAGCTCTTTCGTCCCTCTTTGCAGCATTGATCTGTGTGCTGCTTTTTCACGCTTCGATCGTTTTCATCAACATCGGAATTGATCCGGAGAGCATCCTCATTCTTCATATTCCGACATGGTATTTTGTCGTTATCTTTCCCGCCGGTTACGGGCTGATGGCGTTTCGCTTTGCCATTGTGGCTTTAGAACACATTGTGCACGCCGTTCATGGTGAGTGGGAATTGAAAGCGAGCCGTTGATGCCGGTTATCATTTTCGTACTCGCACTCATTGTCTTTCTTCTGTTCGGTGCGCCGGTTTTCACTGTCATCGGGGGCATCGGTATTCTCGGCTTTTCATCGGAAGGAAGCGAAACCGCTCTCATTATTGCCGAAATGTACCGGCTCGCAAGCCAGCCTGTGCTTCTCGCAGTTCCGCTCTTCACATTTGCCGGTTATCTTCTCGCTGAAAGCAAAACGCCGAAGCGTCTTATCGAACTGACGCAAGCGATCCTTGGGTGGATGCCCGGCGGATTGGCGATTGTCGTTCTCGCAGCGTGCGCCATCTTCACGGCGTTCACCGGCGGGTCGGGCGTTACCATCGTTGCGCTCGGCGGGCTCGTCTATCCGATCCTGATCTCGGAAAGCTACTCGGAGAAATTTTCTCTCGGACTCGTGACGACATCTGGAAGCCTCGGTCTTTTGTTTCCCCCGAGCCTGCCCATTATTTTGTACGGTTTTTTTTCCGGCGTTTCAATCAGCAAACTCTTTCTTGCAGGAATCGTTCCGGGAATTTTCCTCGTTGTCGTTCTTTCGGCATATAGCATACGAAAAGGATTTGCCTCGAAGATTCCGCGCCATCGCTTTGAGTGGCGAAGGGTCGGCAGGGCGATTAAAGCGGCGGCATGGGAAGTTCCGCTTCCGTTCATCGTTATCGGCGGCATTTACGGCGGAATTTTCACTGCGACAGAAGCGGCTGCGGTCACTGCGTTCTACGTTCTTATCGTCGAAGTTTTCATCTACCGCGATCTGAAGCTGTTCAGCGATATCCCGCGTGTGATGAAGGAGAGCATGATTCTTGTCGGAGCGATCCTCATGATTCTCGCGACAGCGATGGGATTGACGAGCTATCTTATAGACCAGCAAGTGCCGCAAAAACTTTTCGAGCTGATCAGCACGTTCATTACGAGCAAGACGGCATTTCTCATTCTCCTCAATCTTTTTCTCCTTGTCATCGGAATGATGATGGAAATCTTTTCTGCGATCGTTGTCGTTCCGTTGATCATTCCGGTAGCGAAACAGTACGGCATTGATCCCGTTCATCTCGGCATTATCTTTCTTGCGAATCTTGAGCTTGGTTATTTGATGCCGCCGGTCGGTCTCAATCTTCTTATCTCCAGTTTTCGTTTTAATAAATCCGTGGGGAAGGTCGCGCTTGCAACGCTGCCGTTCATTGCCGTCCTTCTTGTCGCGCTGCTCATCATCACGTATGTTCCGGAATTGAGCTTGGGGTTGCTTCGATTGTTGGGTGTGCAGTAGAAAAAAGTCAGATGAAGAAGATGATTGTCGCCTTTTGACGCGACGGCCGTCTTATTTTGTTCGAGAACCAAATTTGTTTTATCTTTCCTTTGAAAGCCGGTACCTCGATGTCAAAATCTTCAACTATATCGCAAAAGGCAAAAACTGATTTGCAGAATGCTAACGCGCCTGCCCCTTCGGGAAAAGCTATTTCCATTCGCGGCGCGCGCGTTCATAATCTGAAAAACATCGGCCTCGACATTCCGCGTAACAAGCTCGTTGTCATCACCGGCGTAAGCGGTTCGGGAAAATCGAGTCTCGCCTTCGACACGATCTATGCCGAAGGGCAGCGCCGCTACGTTGAGAGCCTTTCCGCGTACGCGCGGCAGTTTCTTGAGCGGATGGACAAGCCGGATGTGGACATGATTCAGGGATTGAGCCCGGCGATTGCGATTGAGCAGAAGACGAACACACGCAACCCGCGCTCAACGGTTGCCACAACGACCGAGGTGTACGATTATCTCCGCCTCTTTTTTGCCCGCATCGGAAAAACATATTGCGAAGCCTGCGGGAAATTGGTAGCGCGCGATTCGGTGCACACGGTCGTTGACCGCATCGCCCAATTTGCCGACGGCGCGAAGTTTTATATCGCCTTTCCTCTTCCGAATCACGAAAGCAAATCTGCGAGACAGGAAGTTGATGCTCTGAAGAAGCGCGGCTTCTTCCGCTTTGTAGTAGGCGGTGCAATAATTGATGTGAACGAGAAATCGTTTTCACCAAAAGAAAAAAAAGATGTCTTCGTTCTCGTTGACCGCTTCGTGCTTCGAAAGAAAGAAAAAGAGAGCGGGACGCGGCTTGCCGATTCCATTCAAACCGCTTTTGAAGAAGGAGAAGGCTACGCGGCGGTTTTTGATCTTGAAGCGAAAACGTGGCTGCGGTTCAATCAGCATTTCGAATGTCCCGACGGACACGTGCGCTACGAAGAGCCGACGCCGCAGCTTTTTTCGTTCAACAGCCCGGTGGGTGCGTGCCCGAAATGTCAGGGTTTCGGCAGGTCGGTCGGTCTGGATATGGATTTGATTGTGCCGGATAAAAACAAAACGCTCCGCGACGGCGCAATCCAACCGTGGACGACGCCGAAGTTCAAGGAAAATCTCCGCGACCTGCTCGCAATTGCGTACGAAGCGAATGTTCCGGTCAACGTTCCGTTCAGCGACCTCACCGACGCGCAGTTAAATGTTGTGATGAACGGCTACGGACGGCGTTTCGACGGCATCAACGGGTTTTTCAAAGAAGTCGAGCGCAAGTCGTACAAAATTCAGTACCGCGTTTTGCTCAGCAAATATCGGGGCTACACAACGTGCGATGAATGCGGCGGAAGCCGCCTTCGCAAAGAAGCGCGCTGTGTGAAAGTGAACGAGAAAACGATCGGCGAAATTGTCCGCATGACGATTGAAGATGCCGATGCGTTTTTCAAATCTCTTTCGCTCACCGATTTTGAAATGAGCATCTGCCGACGCATTCTCGATGAAATTCAGAAGCGGCTTCGCTATTTAGTTGAGGTCGGCTTAGGATATTTGACGCTCGATCGTTTATCCTCGACGCTTTCCGGAGGCGAATCGCAGCGCATCAATCTTGCGACATCGCTCGGTTCGTCGCTCGTCGGTTCGGTGTACGTGTTGGATGAGCCGAGCATCGGCTTGCATCCGGTTGATAACGACCGCCTTATCCGCATTTTGAAATCGCTCCGCGATCTCGGCAATACGATCATCGTTGTCGAGCACGATGCCGACATGATGCGCGCTGCCGATGTATTGGTTGATATGGGACCGTCTGCCGGCGAGCGCGGCGGCGAAGTGACATTTTTCGGCACCGCTGAAGAAGCCGCCGCTCATCCCGTGTCGCTTACCGGAAAATATCTCAGCGGCGAATTGTGCATCCCCGTTCCTGCATCTCGTCGCAAAAAATCCGGAAAATCGCTGAAGCTGAAAAATGCCTTCCACCACAATCTGAAAAATATTGATGTCGAATTTCCGCTCAACATGCTCGTGTGTATTACCGGCGTCAGCGGCTCGGGGAAAAGCACGCTCGTGCACGATGTGCTGTTCGAAGGGATCAAGAAACGACTCGAAACGAAAGCGGGCTTACCCGCCGAAGGGCGGTTCCGCCCGCAGGCGGGAAGAATTAACGGCGCGGCTGATCTTCTCGGCGTTGAAAATCTGAGCGGCGTGGAGTTGGTTGACCAATCGCCGATCGGAAGAACGCCGCGCTCGAATGCCGTTACATACATCAAAGCGTTCGATGTCATCCGCGATCTGTTGGCGAACACACAAACGGCGAAAGTGCACGGCTATCAGCCCGGATTTTTCTCGTTCAATGTTCCCGGCGGCAGATGCGAAGTGTGCGAAGGGGACGGCGTTCAGAAAATTGAAATGCAGTTCATGGCGGATTTGTACCTCGTGTGTGAAAGCTGCAAAGGGAAACGCTACAAAGAGGAAGCGCTCGCCGTCCGCTACGACGGAAAAAACGTTGACGATATTCTTTCAATGACGGTGAACGAAGCGATTGAATTTTTCAGCCGCAAGCCGACGGGAAAACGCGTCGCGCAAAAGCTGAAAGTGCTCGACGATGTCGGGTTGGGATATTTGCGGCTCGGTCAGGCGGCAACAACGCTTTCCGGCGGTGAAGCGCAGCGCGTGAAGCTTGCCGCGCACCTTTCTTCTGAACAGGAAGGGCACACACTTTTTATTTTTGACGAGCCGACAACCGGCTTGCACTTCGACGACATTGCAAAGTTGCTGAAATGTTTCACCGCGTTAATTGAAGCGGGGCATTCCGTGTTGCTGATTGAACACAATCTTGACGTCATCAAGTGTGCCGATTATTTGATTGATCTCGGTCCCGGCGGCGGAGAAAGCGGCGGACGAATTATTGCACAAGGAACGCCTGAAGAAGTTGCGCGCGCCGCGGCTTCGCACACAGGAAAGTTTTTGAAGGGGATAGCGTGAAGTGAGGTTGGGGCTTGGCAGTTCTTTGACAGTTAAACTGTCGAAGAGGTTTCTGTCTGGGAGTTAAACTCTCGACAACTTGATTTTCAACAATGCTTCGTTTACTTTGCGTGCAGTTGTTTGAGAGCGAGCGGCGAGGAAACAGTTTGCCCCGAAATGTTCGGGGTTCACACCAAGTTTGTTAAACGTTGTCTGTCTGATGATGATCAACCAAAAAAGAAATAGACGACATATGTCGTCTATCCACCCAATTCGGGCGTAAAAACGAAATAAGGCATTGTTACAGTAGTTATACGCGATTTTGCTAGAAGCAATTTCATGAATAGGTCTTGCTATGAGAATCAGAGTATCACAAGCTTACCTTGAGTTGGCGCGAAGCTATGTTTCCGCAACCGCAATTTCAAAGACTGCCCCCGACCAAGTTGACCAAAACG
>JAGWND010000200.1 GCA_028873075.1 Bacteroidota bacterium | reverse complement strand
GATGCGCGATATTTTCACATGAAGGCGGGTCATTTCTTGACTCGAAGTGTAAACGTCAGATTTCGCATCGGAAAAATATTTGCCAAACGATTTTCATAGAAGTCTTTTTTTCGATTTGCAAAGAAACGAAAAATTTTATCAAACCAGTGTCCCTTTAGATCACGATCAAATTCCACAGAAAGCAATTCCAATCGTGCGGACGAATATCGAAAATCACTGTGAGCAGTTCCTTCGACAAAATAATCGAACGAATGAACGCCGAAAAAATGTTTGTGCGTCGGATCGGTGTTGGCGTTGCGATGAACATAAAACGGAACAATGATCGTCATCCGTGCGTCCGGCTTCGCGATGCGATACAGCTCTTCCATCACCTTCACCACATCGTCCACATGTTCCAACACGTTGTCGCACACGATCTCCTCGAAACGATCTTCCGGAAAAGGGTACGGCGTAACATTCAAGTCATGAATCACGTCGGCACACGAGCGCGGGTTGATGTCAATACCCACAGCGCCGGCGCGCTTTCGCATACCGCATCCGACGTCGAGGATCATCGGGGGCGATGCCGTTGTACGGCACCCCGCTCTTTCATGGTTATGATAGATGCCGGGCATACGGGCACATCAGCCTATTCTTTGCCGCTTGTTGAGATATTGAAACAGCGCCGTATCGAACGGCGTCGCAGTATCCATCAGCACATAATCAATCAAATTTTCGCGGCACTCGCGTTTGTAGTGTTCCAAAAATTCGTGCATTTCTTTTTGATACGCCCGCTGAATGTGGTACGGCTGCGTCATCAGTTCTTCAGCAGTTTCCAAATCTTTGAACCGCGCATCCGCACCGAATGCGAACGACCGCTCAAGCGGATCGAGAACATGAAGCACGAGCACCTCGTGATTGTTGTGGCGAAAATGTTTAAGCGCGGTCATCACCTCCGCAGGATTGTCGAGCAAATCGCTGATCACAATCACCATCCCGCGCCGTTTGATCTGTTCTGCAATGTGATGAAGCGATGCGGCGGTCCCCGTGGTGTTTCCTGCATTGAGTTTTTCCAGCTCAACAAGAATGCGGCGTAAATATGCCTTGGTGGCGTGAGGCGGCAGCGTGAACCGAATACGCATATCGTATACCGAAAGCCCTACCGCATCACGCTGCTGAACCATCAGATACGCCAGCGCCGCGGAAAGAAACGATGCATACGTCAGCTTTGAAATCTTTCTCTCTTTTTCCTTTTCGGGCTGAACACCTCTTTGGAAAAGTTCCGATGAAAACGACATCGAAGCGCTTGCATCAAGGAGAATGTACGATTTAAGGTTCGTCTCTTCTTCGTACTGTTTGATGTAGTAACGATCCGTTTTCCCGTACACTTTCCAATCAATGCTGCGTATTTCATCTCCCGGCATATATTGACGATGCTCTGCAAATTCCACGCTGAAACCGTGGTACGGGCTTTTGTGCAAGCCGGTGATAAACCCTTCAACCACAAGCCGCGCACGAAGCTCCATGTTCGCAAGCTTCGAGACAACATCCGGCTGAAGATATCTGAGCACCGGTTCCATTACGGTTTCCCGGAAGGGGTTTTCGGGAATTTTTTCTTCTTCATTGATTTGTGCGCCGATGCGATAGCGCCTTTGGCGCCATGTTCCATTTGTTCTTTCAACACTTCATCGGGGCTTTTGCCGAGGGTCTGGAGCTCAAATTCTGCCGACGATGTGAGATCGTGATGCGGATATTTTTCAACAAACGCTCGATACGCAACGCGTGCGCTGTCACGCATGTTCAGATTGTTGTTGTAAATAAAACCGATGAGAAACATTGCAACCGGTGTTTGGTTGAGTGAGGGATATTTCTGAACGAATTCCTTGTACAACTCGACTGCTTTCGCGTAATCTTTTTTTCCTTCGCGGTAGGATTCAGCGAGCATGTACAATGCCGGCGGAGCGAGTCTGCCGTTTGGATATCCTTTCAAAATCGTGTTGCACACTTGAATCGTGGAATCAATATTCTGATCACTATGCGCCTGCATAAGCTCCTTCCACAACTCTTCTTCAGAAGGCTTGCCGCAGCCCGCAAGAAAAAAAATCAAAGAAAGTGCGGCAAGAAGATAAAACTTTCCAATCGGAATTTTCAACATGCGAACTCCTCAATTTGCAAACATTGATCATGCAGTATCGGAACAAACGTTCTGATTGACATCAGCTTCCTGCATAACGTAAGTAAGATAATGAAACCTACGTGAAAATAAAATCGTTACTTCGTTCGTTGAAACACCGTGGCGAAAAAACCGTCGGTGCCGTGAATGTGAGGGAAAAGTTTCAAACATTCTCCTCCCGCGAGCGAAGCAAGGTTGTACCGCTCCAAAATTTTTACCGGCGAAAGAACCGTAAACTCCGGATGCGACTGCAAAAAAATTTCGACGACATTTTCATTTTCTTCGCTCATGAACGTGCAGGTAGCATAGACAAGTCTACCGCCGGGTTTAACACACTGCGCATACTGCGAAAGAATTCCGAGCTGTGTTGAGTGAAGCTCGGCAATCACCTGTTCTGTCACGCTCCATTTCAGTCCCGGATTGCGGCGAATCGTTCCGAGTCCGCTGCACGGTGCATCAATGAAAACATTGTCTGCACGTCCGATCAAGTCGGTCGGCACATGGGCGCCGTCAACGGCGCGTACGCGAATCGTATCCGTACCGCTGCGGCGGATACGTTTCCGCAGTCCTTCTAAACGAAAAGCGTTGACATCGAGCGCAAAAATTTCTCCGCGATTTCTCATCAGCGCCGCAAGCTCGAGCGATTTCCCGCCACCGCCCGCGCACGCATCAATGACTTTTGAAGCCGGTTTCGGGTCAACCAGAAGCGGAAGCAACTGGCTCCCTTCATCCTGCACCTCGAACAAACCGTCGCGGAACGATTTCAATTGAAAGATATTCAGGCGCTTCAAAACACGCAACCCGAACGGGGAGAATTGCGTTCGCTCGGTTTTCACACCTTCTTTTTCCAAAGCCTGCTGACAGCCTTCTACAGTCGTTTTTAGAAGATTGACACGAAGTGTCAGCGGTGCAGCAGTGTTCAGTGCAGAACACAATCGTGCGGTTTCACCAACGCCGAACCGCCTCACCCATTCCCGAACGATCCATTCGGGAAAAGAAAATTCAATTGCGAGCTGCTCTACAACATCTGATGAAAACTTTTTCTCATCAAAAATTGAGACAGCAGAAACGAGCATTTCTTCGACGGCACATTCATGTGAGCGAAGCAACGCAACGGCATCGTCTTTAAGTGAAGCAATGCTCTCGCCGGCGAAGAGCACAAGGTAAAGAAAAAGAAGTTGAAATAAATCGTACGGGCGTGTAGTTTTTTCCCCAGCGGCATGTTGAACCCATTCAAGAGTCTTCTTGAAACGCAACATTCCGTATGCCGTTTCTGCAATGAAGCGGCGGTCGTGCGAGCCAAGATATCTTCTCGAACGAAAAAACTGATCAATCACAGCATCAGCAGGTTTTGGTCGGTGCGTCCCCAAGGTATTTTTCAA
This sequence comes from Bacteroidota bacterium, assembly GCA_028873075.1. Taxonomy (GTDB): domain Bacteria; phylum Bacteroidota; class Ignavibacteria; order UBA10030; family UBA8401; genus JAJYOI01. Next base: position 2,711 of record JAGWND010000200.1, on the reverse strand, counting down.
AATAAAATCATACACTTCAACAATATGACCGAAAAGAGAAGCGTGTTTCACTTTGAAAATCCCCTTGGGACGCTACACTTCCACGACAGAGTGATTCATTTCAGACGTCAGGTATGCGCGAGCCATGCGCGGCGTGTTGAACGCCACGCCGGGAACGCCGCGATGATTCAGCAGAATAATTCCGCCGAAGCCGTCCGCTTTCTTCACAAGCCGCTCGATTGCACCCGCCGCCGCCGCTGAAGAATCCGCGCTATTACGCTCCAACAAATCAACCGCTGTTTTTGCAAGCACAACTTTGATGATCGCCTCGCCCCATCCGGTACACGATGCTCCGCCGACAGCGCTGTCTGCATATGTTCCGCACCCGATGAGCGGCGAATCGCCGACTCGCCCCGGATATTTGTTTTGTGTTCCGCCGGTTGACGTTCCCGAGACAATAACGCCGTCACTGTCCAACGCAACTGCACCGACAGTATCATGCGAAATCTTTTTCCGGAATGCTTCTTTTGTCGAAAAACTTTTTCGCCCTTGCAGCGTGCGCCACAGTTCCAATTCTCTTCCGGTAAGGAGCTCATCGTTGCTACACCGCTGCATGCCGTGTTCGAGTGCAAAACGAACAGCGCCGCTGCCGGCAAGCAAAATGTGTTCACTCTCGTCCATAATTTTCCTCGCAAGCGCAATCGGGTTGCGGATGCTTTGAACGGCAGCAACGGCGCCGGCGCGGAATGTCGTTCCGTTCATGATGCTCGCGTCAAGCTCAATTTCTCCTGCAGCATTGACATGGGAGCCCACACCTGCATCGAATGTCGGATCGTCTTCCAAGCTCACGACAGCTTTCTCGACCGCTTCAACAGCGCTGCCGCCGTTGGAAAGAATTTCCCAGCCGATCGTCAGCGCCTTTTCAACTCCGGCGCGATTCGCGCCGAGCTGATCATCGGGAATATCCCACGCACCTCCATGCACAATAAACGCAATCATTGTTCGAACTTGTTTTACACCGGGAGACTAAAATAAAAAGAAGAGCCTCGACCCTCGCTACTCTCCACCCAGATCCTCCCTCCGTGTGCTTCAACGATATTTTTACAGATCGCCAAACCCAAACCGGTTCCTTTCGCAACTGGAAGATGTTCCGTCGTAATCTGGCGATACTTGTCGAACACATACGGAATATTTTTCGGCGAAATTCCGACGCCGGTATCCCTTACAGCAACGACGAGCGATGATGAATCAATATTCTGCGAGCTGAACAGTGCTTTCACCTGCGGCGAAAGAATAACGGCAATCGTAATCGTTCCGCCTTCATCCGTAAACTTGATCGCATTATTCAGTAAGTTATCCATGACTTGCTCAATTTTTTGGGCATCCGCATTTACACGAACGGTTGGTGAGGAGAAATCCCTTTTCAAAGCGATCGCTTTCGTTAGAGCAAGCGGCTTCATGCGAGCAAGGCTGTTTTCGATTGCCGCAACCAAATCAACTTCTTGTTTGGAGAGTGAAACGTATTCCGATTCAAGCTTTGAAAGATCGAGAATATCGTTGATGAGATTCAGCATGTGCTCGCAGGAACTCTCGGTCATCGCCAGCATTTCCGTCGTATCGCTGCTGCTAAGCGTGTTGTCTTCTAACATCAAGTGCGTGAAAGCACTGATGGCGCCTAACGGTCCGCGCAAATCGTGGACCAACATCGAAAAGAAATCCATCTGAAGCTGCCTCACTTTTTTCTCGGCGGCGGTCATTCGCAAGATGGATTTTACCCGCACGAGCAGCTCGTTTGCTTCAATCGGTTTGACAAGGTATTCGTTCACACCAAGATTGAAACCGCGCTCCATGTGCACAGAGGTACGCATATGCCCTGTTAAAAAAATTACAGGCAGGTCTTTTGTTTTTTTGTGAACGCGAATGCGGGAGAGAGTATCAAAGCCGTCCATCTCCGGCATTGAAATATCAAGCAAGACAAGGTCCACTTTTTCTTTCTCGAGAACCTCGAGACAAGTCTTTCCATTGTCGGCAGAAAGGATGTTGTACTCCCCGTCGTGCAACATGGCAGAAAGCGTTTCGATGTTCTGCCATTCATCGTCAACGATAAGGATAGTGTAGGACGTGCGCTGACTTTCGTGGTTTTCCATACGCCACAAAAATAGCCAAATCTCTACGGAATATCAAGAAAAGAAGTGCAGGAAGGGATACAAGTGAAATAACGTATCACTGACTGCTATGGACATGTGCGAGACGAACAACGTGGCCGCACTTCGGGCAGCGCAATTCGTGTCTTTCAATCTCGCTGAATTGTTTTTCTATTTTTCTCAGTATAAAGAGAATTCCGCCTGCCACAACAAAAAAAATTTCTACTTGTGCATATAACAGAGACAAAGAGAAAATGATAACAACGGCTGCCGTTTCCACATATAATTTCAAAAGTTTTTTTTGACTGAAACGACTGCCGCATTCCGGACAGATCATTTTTCAACCTCCCTTTCGGTCATAAACCATGCCACGAAAATTGATGCTAATGTAAACAGAGAACATAAAAAATAATGTGACATCCATCAAGAATATTGCACAATCCAGAGCTCTGTTTTTCCCTAGTTCTCATATTATTATCCTCACAATTGGACCCTTCCACAGAAAATTTTTGGGAAAAATAAATGAACTCGAAAGAAAGCTATTGGCAAATGCTTTAAGAAAACAATGAAGACACACAATTTCAATCA
>JAGWND010000345.1 GCA_028873075.1 Bacteroidota bacterium | reverse complement strand
CGGCGCAAATCGTCAGCTACGAAATTCCTTCCGCGTTTGCGATCCTTGCCGTGATCATGATTACCGGAACGATGAGCCTGAACGGCATCAGCGATTTTCAATCGAGCGGAATTCAGAACTGGCTCATCTTCGGCGGGCCGCTTCCAATGGGAAAAAAACTTCTTCTTTTCCCGTTTATGCTCATCATGTTTGTCATCTATTATATTTCCTCGATGGCGGAAGTGAATCGCACGCCGTTTGATATTCCTGAAGCGGAATCGGAGCTCGTGCAGGGTTACAATACCGAATTTAGCGGCATGAAGTTTGCAATGTTTTATCTCGCCGAGTATGCAAATCTTTTTGTCGTATCGGCGATTGTAACGGTGCTGTTTTTTGGCGGATGGGCAAGCCCGTTCGGAACATTTATGTCAGGCCCCGGATGGGATGCATTCTGGTTCATCACGAAAGGAATGTTTTTCGTTTGCGTGAATATCTGGCTGCGATGGACGCTTCCGCGCTTGCGCGTTGACCAGTTGATGTATGTATCGTGGAAAGTGCTGACGCCGTTCGCGCTGTTCTGTGTGCTTGCCATCGGATTGATTGTAGTTTGGTAAAGAACAGTTAACAGTGAACAATGAACAGGTATCATTCTGCTGTTCACTGATGACTGAATACTGATAACTGATAAAAAATGAACCCTGTTAAAGAATATTTCAGCGGCGTCTATTTAGGAATGAAAACCGCTTTCATCGGAATGAAAGTGACGTTCAGTCATCTCTTCACTCCGGCGGTGACAATTCAGTATCCGACGCAAAAAATGAAGTTGCCGGAGCGTGCACGCAATCGTTTATATGTCAATATGGACGATTGTATCGGTTGCGATCAATGTTCAATGGCATGTCCGGTAGATTGCATTACGATCGAGACAATTAAATCAACACCGGAAGATAATTTAGGAGTCACATCAACCGGACAGAAGAAGCGGTTATATGTTCCTGTCTTCGATATTGACATTGCGAAGTGCTGTTACTGCGGTTTATGTGTGCCTCCGTGTCCGACGGAATGCATCAAGATGACTGACGTGTACGAGTTTGCTGAATTTGACCGGCACAATTTGATTTACAGTTTTGCTACGATGACGCCGGCAGAAAT
>JAGWND010000009.1 GCA_028873075.1 Bacteroidota bacterium | reverse complement strand
GGTTAGAAATGGAAAAACTTCAAAGAGAATTGTTTTAGAAAGGGAAAACTGAGAATGCAGTCAATAGAAACAATAATAAAATGTTACGACGATGTAGCTGATGATTATGCAGCTCATCGCAGTGATGAACTTTCTAAAAAACATTTAGATCGTTTATTATTGAAAGAGTTTGCATTAATGAATAAAGAAAAAGGATTGTGTGCAGACTTTGGCTGCGGACCCGGACATACAACAAAATTTCTTTATGATCACGGTTTAAAAAATATTATTGGCATTGACATCTCTGCCAGAATGATTGATGTTGCAAAGAGGCTATTTCCAAAAATTAAATTTGAAACGGGAGATCTTCTGAACATTGCATACAAGTCAGACTATTTTAGGAGCGTGGTTGCATTCTACGCTATTGTGCATTTTACTTATGATCAAATCAAGATGGCTTTTAGTGAAGTAAACAGAGTGCTAAAAAAAGAAGGACAATTCTTATTTTCCTTTCACGCTGGCGACAAGATAGTGCATTTCGATAAAGCCAATGATATAGATGTTGATATAGATTTGTACTTCTTCCAAACAGAAAAGATAATAGAATTACTGCAAGAAACTGGTTTTCAAATAATAGATGCCATTGAGCGTCATCCATATAATAGTGATGTGGAATATCAAAGTAAGCGGACATATATATTAGCTGAAAAGATATGAACAACTATAACCAACAAACATTACAAGACAAAAATAATTTTGCCCTATAACAAGCTGCTCAAGCCGACAGCTTCTTTCGCATTCGGCATTTTAGAAATATTAATGTTGGTCGTTCCGTTTCAAGTATCTTGTTCAAAGTAGTTGCACTATGTAATTTTTTAAAATCATAAAAATTATTTAACAAAATCAGCATTTTTGTGTTGGGCTGCGGCTTAGCAGCCACGCCGTTAGGCAACCCGTTCTCAAATGCTTACTGCCAAAATAATTTCCATCGTGCTCACATTGTTTGCCGCATTGGGTGAGCATGCCCTCGATTACAAGTGGAGGGATAAACGAACCAAGGCCTTTGCAAGACTTCGTAATAGCCTTCTAGCCATATACACTCTTGGCGCAATAGTCTCAGTAATTCTTGTAGTCGTTGATGATCAAAAGTCCGACAGAGTGGTTGCGAACTTAAGTGAAATAAAGGATTCACTATCTGTCCAAGCGGCACAATCGACAAGACGAGAATTAGAGGCGATTTCATCGTTCAACAAGGTCAGTTCAGAACTCATAGATCTCAAGAACTCCCTATCCCCATTCCAGAAGCTTGCGTCAAGCAAGTTTCCGAAGGATCCACCTGAATTGGCACTATCCAAGCTCGCCAAAGGGATGGCTTCGCTGCAAATGCGAACTTCCCGATTAGAACAATCCACTGCGGCTATTTCGACACAAGACGTCTTTCGTCCTATATCATCACAAATCAGAAATCAGGTGCTTAATTCGCTCAGGGCTCTGAAATCTCAGTTTGCCAACAGGCTAAAGGAAGTCTCTTTGTATTGTGAGAATGGAAGTCGCGCACGGCAATTATTCACTCAACAACTGATGGATTTGATGAAATCTGCTGGCCTTCCAGTCCAAGGCGTCACCTCCGGCACCTCTTTCTTCTCAGGCACACCACCGCCGATTCAAATGGAGCTCAACAACAATGACCTAGATATGGCGGAGAGTCTTGCAAAGGTCCTTAGCCCTATTCTCAAAACACAATTTTCTGGCATCAAAAACGATAAGAATCCCAAAAATCAGATCTCAATTTCAGTTTTTGGAACGCCGATTTTCTCAGGGGACGGGTCAACCGAAATTCGCTGATAACGGGTTGCCTAACCTCTTTACTAAGTAAAAAGTCAAGAGTCAGCAAAGAAAAAAATAGTATCCTGTACCGCACCGGAGAGGTTTCCCGGAACGGAAGAGAGCATGAAAAAACGTAACGCATTCAGCGGCACATGCACCGCGCAGCATCAACAGACATTCGATTGCCAGAATATCTTTTGAGGTCAATGAACCGACCACACCTTCCGGCATAGAAACATTGCGGGACAGGCTTTTCGGGTCTTATCCCGCAGCAGGCGGGACTGTTCCAGTGTATGGAACGAGACAACCTCTGAGACGTTAAGTCAGGACATGGTCCCCAATCCCGCTGCAATCTCGCTGATTATGTATCAAGGCGGACCGATACCGCTGGGTCTTATACTTGATGCGAACACAGGCGCATTGCTTGGAAGAACAAAATAGAACGCGGGCATTAAAGCAAGTTGCTAATTCTATTCAAGACAAGATGCCGGATATCATGAAGTGGAGTGGAATGCAGTTGTCTCATCGGGAATTTATTTCTACCGCATTACTGCAACGCCGCTCAGCGGTTCGGCGAGAAGCTTTGTGGATGTAAGGAAGATGCTGCTGCTGAGGTAAGAACAGATATAGTCGTTGGACACCTCAAAGGTGTCCTACGACTATACGACTGATGATAAAAAGGCTCAGTTCACCCTTAACCAGCCGTCATTCGATAGAATGATGCCGGGAAAATTTGATCAATTCCATTAAGAATCAATCCTCAACTTTTACCAGGAGATTAAAAAATGCTCAAGTTAAATCTCAAAATATTTTCCTCACTCTTAACGCTTGCTTTGCTCTATACCTCGTCTCAAGTTTTCGGCCAGTCTCTTGACAGTACTGCCTTGAGAGAAGGTTCATGGGCATTGCAGTTCGGAATAGCGAGCAATTTTACATTCACAACTTTTCAAGGCTCTTCATTTGCCGCTAAGTATCAGCTTTCTGAAAAGAATGCAATTCGGGGAGGAATTATGTTCTACGGCAATACGAACGATGGAACGAATTCTCTTTCCGGAACGGCGGCTGATACCGGTGCCGGTACCGCTTCGACAAGCAATTCATATGGCACAGCAAATGTTGCCGTTGTCGTTCAATATTTGTGGTATCTGAATCCAAGCGGACCGGTTCATTTCTATTGCGGACTCGGACCAGCTATTGCGTATAATTATTACAATAATACTACTGATAATGCTTACCTTTATTCAACTAATTCCAGAAGTTATTGGGAGCGGGTAAAATATGTTTCAAAAACAATTCAGTGGGGAGGAGGTGCGGCAGGAATTGTGGGCGTAGAATGGTTTGCATCGCACTGGCTTTCTTTACATGCAATGTATAACGAAACCATCCAATATCAATGGCGTTCAACGGTATCAAATCAGGATCGTTCGATCCCGGACCTTCCCAATTATGTGCCGTATCATCTTGACAACACAGGGACAAGTAAGGGATGGTATTTTAGCAGCCCGCTTGTTAGTTTCGGCTTGAATGTATATCTGTAATCGTGCTGATGAGCAAAGGAAACACAAATTCTGAGAGAGAATTGTATAATGAGCTTTCGTATTACACGCTCTCTCATCCCGATCCTTCTTTCACCCATCAGCATATTGTTGATGCGTTCACTGCTCAAACGGCGGATGAAAATTCAAAGCCGATCGGCGTAGTTTTTGCGCTTGCCGGCCTTTATCTGTATGTTGAAAAGAATTTTACAGGTAAACAAGTTCAGCAGGCACATACGAAGACGGCGGGCGAGCGTATGGCGTGGCCCAAGATTACGCCGCCAAAGTTGAGGGGAAAGATAACTGTCGCGGAAGTGATGAATGTTCCCGCGGGCAAACAAAGAGATGTGATAATCCGAACATGGTGCGAATCGGTTTGGGAAGCATGGAAAGAAAGCCGTGCGGTAATAGTGTCGTTAGTTACAGAGGTGTTAGAGATTGAATAGTTTTCAATGAGAGCAATTGTAAATGATTAGAATAGTGAGAACAAATTCGGATAATCAAGATTTTGTCGCGTTGGTAAAACTTCTCGATTCGGATTTAACCGAAAGAGACGGAGCGCAGCATTCGTTTTATGCCCAGTTCAATAAGATTGATAAGATCAAACACGTAGTTGTGGCGTACGATGATGGTAAGCCGGTCGGCTGCGGCGCGATAAAGGAATATACTGCCAGCGTTATTGAAGTTAAGCGAATGTACACGCTGCCGGAATACCGGGGGCAAGGAATTGCCACAAAAATTTTGGCGGAATTGGAAAAATGGGCAGGCGAGCTGTCTTACAAGAAATGCATTTTAGAGACCGGGAAAAGGCAGCCGGAAGCGGTCCGGCTGTATGAAAAAAGAGGGTACACGCGTATTCCAAATTACGGGCACTATGCTGCGGTAGAGAACAGTGTGTGTTTCGAAAAAGCGATTGAATAGCTGCGGGCTAAACACTCGCTTTACGTTGACCGCACTATTAGTTCGCCGTGGCTATGGTATGTCTGCGCGAGTTTGACACGCGGTGGAACGCATTTTTTCGTTTCCGGTGCGTTCTTCTTTCGTGCAGCAGCGGGGCTTTCACGCGGGCAGATTTTTCTTTTGCGGCGAACAACGATGCCATTTCTTCATCCCATCCGTGCACCGTCTGAAAGAACCTGACACTGAAGAACAGCATGAGAAGGTAAATCGCTATTCCTATGAGTACGGTTATCATTTTTTTCTTTTTACCTGCTGAATAAAAATTCCCCCCATCGGGAATAAATCTCCTCCTCTCCGAAATCCATAAGCAATATAGCCCGCTCAGTAGTCGGCATCAATCGGTCATGTACACCATTTTTCAAATTACAACGAAGTATTGAAGCGGTGGTTCAATCTATTTAGGTAGATATAATGAGATTATTCACCGGCTCTTTCTTGCTTCGCCGACAAAGTTTTGGTACTTTGAAAAGTAATATTTGTTCAGCAACGAAGTCATAGAGACACAAATGAAGCAGCTTCTTTTTCTTCTTTTTATTTTTTTCAACGTTCAACATCTTTTCGGAGATCAGCCGCCGGGAAATTTCCCCCTGAAAAAAATTCTCGTCGTGTATGAAGGAGCGAATGTTCCGTCGAATTACGCACGCGGCGATGCGCGGCAGTTGGGGGAGCTTCTCGGACATTTCAACACGAATGTAACGATTGAAGCATCGGCGGAATACAAATCGTCGCAGCTTGAAAATTTCAATTTCACTTTTTACATAGGCTTCACGAAAACACCCGTCGTCCCTCAATCGCTTCTCGCCGATATGTTCAAGACGAAGAAAACGATCGTGTGGCTCAACACCGGCATTGATGCCTATGGCCGTTCGTACGATTTGCCGAAGCGGTACGGGTTCCGTTTCGTGTCGTTCGATACGGTCTCGAATTTCGACGCAGTTCACGGCAACGGCTACGACTTTACGAAGACGGAGCCGAATCTCAATATCATCAAAGTCACGGATGCAAGCCGCTGTCAGGTGCTCGCCGTTGCAACGGCGGCGAACGGCACGAAGCAATCGCCGTACGCTGTCCGGAGCCTGCCTGCCGGGCAGGGAGGCGGAAGCTTTTATTATTTCGGCGATTCGCCCTTCGGGTATGCAACGGAAAACGACCGCTATCTTTTGTTCGCCGACATGCTCCACGACATTTTGGGGGAAGACCACCCCGAAAGTCATTCCGCGCTCATCCGCATCGAAGATGTCAACCCGTTTTCCGATCCGTCGCAGCTGCGCAACGTTGCCGACCTGCTTTCTTCGGAAGGCGTTCCGTTTCTTGTCGCTCTTGTTCCGTTCTATGTTGATCCCGGCGCCGGCATTCGTATCAGCATGTCGGAGAAGCCGGATTTTGTTGACGCGCTTCATTACATGGTCGAGCACGGCGGAACGATCGTCATGCACGGTGTAACGCATCAGTACCACGGCGTTTCGACGAACGACTACGAGTTCTGGGATGAAAATCTCAACAAGCCGATCAAGAACGATTCGAAGCAACTCGTGGAGAAAAAACTCCGTGTCGGTATCGAGGAATGTCTGAAGAATAATATTTTCCCGCTGATCTGGGAAACGCCGCATTACGGCGCCTCGCAAATTGATTACTCCGCCATCGCCGGAATTTTTTCTTCGGCGATGGAACAGCGGCTTGCCATTGACGATCTCGATTATTCCCAATACTTCCCGTACATCATTTATCACGATCTCTACGGACAAAAAATTTATCCTGAAAATTTGGGCTATGTTCCGCTCGACAGCGACGAAGTGAAAATGGAAGCCTCGGTGGACCAGCTTCTCCAGTTTGCGAAAGCGAATCTTGCTGTGCGCGACGGTTTTGCCGCGGCGTTCTTTCATCCGTTCCTGCCGCTCGATCTTTTGCAGCGGCTCGTCGAAGGCATCAAAGCGGAAGGCTACACGTTCATTGACCTGAAAGATCAGGACAATGAAGTCCATTTGAAGGACCGTATCATCGCTTCCGGTGAAGGGACGTTCAGCATTTCGATGGAAGATCAATTCCTGAAGGAACTGTACATTGATCCCGAAGGGAAGATGGAGCGCCGCGACGTTTCATCTCAGCGCATGAAAGGAACGATCGAGCGGACGCCGATGCTCGATCCGGGCTGGATGTATGTTGCCGAGCCGACCGAGTACAAAGAGAAGGAGCTTACGTTCTGGCAAAACGTGAAATTCGCCGCGCAGAAACTGAGCGAGAAGGTTTTTCTCCCGCAGGAAAAATTTGAAACCGCCCACGGCTTGCTGCTCTTCACGCCGAAAGAAAGAGGGGGCGTCAGGAATGACCAGCAGAGCTTCCTCAACGCATTCATGACGGTTCACATTCCTCTCGACACGCTGACGGCGGGGCAGCCGCTTGATCTCTCTCCGTACAATCTTCTCATTGTTCCGTACGCTGCCGTCGAGTTTCTGAGAGATTCGGATTTTCAAACCATCACGGATTTTGTAAGAAAAGGAGGAGCGTTGATCACCGACGGAAAGAATGATCTTGCGGCGGAGGTCGGTGTGAAGTTTTCAAGTTCATTTTTGGAAGTCGAACGTGTCCGCGACAAGGAATACCCGGAGGAGTTGATCAGCTGGAACAGGCCCGAAAATATTTTCCGCTTCGATGTTGATGTCGGTGACGAGGTGCTGTGTCTTGACGATAAGACCGACGCGCCGGTCGCCTTCGCGCGAAAGTACGGCGACGGGCGGTTTATTTTTCTCGGCGCCCGCTTCGACCCTGTGAGCGATTTAGGCTACAGCCGTTTTCCGTACTTGCTTGAGCATGTGCAGAAAATATTCGGCTTGCACCCGCTTGTACGCCGCGATGATTTGGAATTGTATTTCGAGCCCGGCGACCGGCGCACGATGAGCATTGAGCCGCTCGTTCAGCAATGGGCAGACCGCGGCGTGCGGGTGATTGATGTGGCGGGCTGGCACCAATATCCGAAGTGGTCGTACGATTACGCCAAGCTGATCCGCCTGTGTCATGCGAACGGTATTCTCGTGTATTTGTGGCTCGAGCCGCCGCAGATCAACAAAATGTTTTGGGACCAGCACCCGGAGCTTCGGGAAAAAAATTACAAAGGGGAAGACCTTGTCGGCGCGTCGTGGCGGTATCCTGTTGCGCTCACCGATTCTGCCGCGCTGAGAGCAGCTCTTGATCAATACCGCTCGCTGCTGACGCAGAATGATTTTGACGGTGTCAACATTGCCGAGCTGTATTTTGAAGCGGGGCGGGGCGTGCAGGACCCGCAATTCTTCGCACCCTTCCATCCTTCGGCGAGGCTGTTGTTTCAGAAAAAGTACGGGTTTGATCCGGTGGAAATTTTTCATCCCGGTTCGCTTCATTACTGGCTGACAAGCGATTCATCGCTGCACGAGTTTGAAAATTTTCGTACCGATTGGGTGACACATCTGCACGATGTTTTTCTTCAGATGGCATCCGACATTCAGAGGACGAAGCCCGGTTTTTCGATCGTTGTTACGGCGATGGACAACATCGGATCGCCGGAGCTTCGCGCCTATCACGGTGTTGACATCCGCCGTATTGCCGCGCTCCGCAGCAAATATGATTTTACGCTTCAGGTTGAGGACCCCCAGTCGCGCTGGTCAACAACGCCGCGGCGGTACACTGCAATCGGGAAACAATATCACGATCTTTTCGGGGCGTCAGCACCGGTGAAGCTCGATTTGAATATCTTTTCGTTTCGGAATGAAAATCGCCTTACAATGTTTCCGACGACGATTCAAACAGGGATTGAAAGCTATGCTCTTGTGCATTTCGCCGCTGCCGCTGCATCGGGAGTGACGATATATTCTGAGTCGAGCGTGCTGCCGCAGGATTTGCGTTTCTTTCCGTACGCGTTAGCTGTGCATACCGATGTCGCTCCGATTGCCGACGGATGGGAAATCTCATCTCCCAACGGCGTTACGTTAAATCTCAATCCCGATATCGAGAACATTTCGGTTGACGGCAGCGATATACTTTCTACCGGCAACGGAAAATTTCTTATTCCGGCAGGCACGCACACCATTCAAGTGGAACAAAATTCCACGCCGCCGTTCACCGATCATGCCATCGGTGCCCGGCTGCTTTCGATCACCGGACGATTGCTTGCTCTTTCAAGCTCACAGCGAAGCGTGCAGTTCACGTACGAAAGCGCGACACGCTGCGCTGCAACACTCAACCGTTCTCCGTACGCCGTGTTCATTGACGGACAGGAATATGCGTTCACGTCGTTGAAAGGTTTCGGGCGATACGGTGTGCTACTTCCTCCGGGAAGGCATCAGGCGCTGATCGTTGCCGAAAGCGGCGTTTCCTACGGCGTTGATTTGACAAGCTTGTGGTCAAGCTCCATCATCGTCCTCTTCGGCATTCTTTCCGGCGGTGCGCTTATCTTCTTTTATGTGCTGGTGCTTGTGAGGCGGAAGAAATTAGGATAGCTATATTGAAAGTAACGCAAAGGCACGAAGAATCGTGAAACGTGAATCCTGAATCCAGAACGATGATTTCCTTCATATACATACATTGGATAGGCAACATGGTCGAACTCATTCTACAGATTTTTTTTCTCGTCGCCGTCATTCTCATCTGGTTCATGATCGCGTACCAGCTCGTCCTGACGATCGCCGGATACGCCCATTATGTTGCTTCTGCAAAAGAACAGAAGCATGTTGACGCCGTTCCGTTCGATTTTCCTCCCGTCTCACTTCTGATACCGGCGCACAATGAAGAAAAAGTGATCGGCAGAACGCTCGAAGCGATGTCGGCGCTCGAGTATCCGAAAGAAAAGTTAGAGATCGTTGTTATCAACGACGGTTCGACCGATAGTACTGCGGACATTGCTTCTCAGTATGCGAAGCAGTATCAGAATATCCGCCTGTTGACGATCCCCCCCGGCGAAGGGGGAAAAGGAAAATCACGTGCGCTCAATATCGGCGTGAGCAAAACGACGTCGGAGATCGTTGCCGTGTACGATGCGGACAACACGCCGGATCCTTCATCACTGAAATATCTTGTTGCCCAGCTGCTGCTTCATCCTGAGCTTGGCGCGGTGCTTGGAAAATTCCGCACAGTGAACAAAGCGCGCAACATTCTGACGCGCTTTATCAATATTGAAACGCTCAGCTTTCAGTCCATTTTGCAGGCAGGGCGGTGGAAGCTGTTTAAAGTCTCGACAATTCCGGGAACGAACTTTGTTATCCGCCGAAGCCTTCTGACAAAATTAGGTGGCTGGGATGAAGAGGCGATCACTGAAGATTCCGAGCTGACGGTGCGGATTTATATGGAAAATTTCCGCGTCAAGTATATTCCGTACGCGTTGACGTACGAGCAAGAACCGGAAACCTGGAAAGTATGGCTTCGTCAGCGGACGCGGTGGGTGCGCGGCAACAATTATGTCGTGTCGAAGTTTGTGAGAGAGATCCCGCATTTCAAAAACAAATTTCTCGGCTTCGAAGTGTTTTATCTTCTCTCTCTCTACTACATTTTTTTGGCGGCGATTGTCGCGTCGGACATTTTTTTCCTTTTGGGTGTGACGAATGTGATCGTCATTCTGCTTCCCGGTCCGTACACGGCAGTCTGGGTTTTGGCAGTCGTGTTGTTTCTGCTCGAAATTTTTCTCGTCCTTTCGTACGACAGGGAAGATACGACGGCAAATTTTCTGCTGATGATGCTCATGTACATCACGTACTGTCAGTTGTGGATTTACGTTGTAGCGCGAGCGTTGTGGGCGGATTTTGTTGCAAAGGAACGCCGCACGTGGGTGAAGACGGAACGGTTCGATGTTGAAAATCCCTCCGGGGTTGCGGAGAAGTGAGCCGGCTGGAATTGTGCCGGAGTGCATGCTTAAAAAGACAATTAACGACTTACTATGTGGATGTTGACTTTGGTTCCCCATTTAGTTGGTCACCCGATGGAAGCAAGATTATCTATACAGCATATCAATCGAACGATTGGTCGTTGAAAAACGGCGTTTTGTGGATGATTGATGTGAATTCAAAAACAGAAGCCCAGTTCACATTTAATAATTGATCTGAGAGATACTTGTATTGAAAGAAGGTGATGAGTTATGAAGCGTAGATAACAATGCCCTCGAGGGCAACTGCCTTTGATATTCCCCCGCCAAGGAGAATTATTTTCCGCCAAAAAGATGGCGGAAAAATCAGGACAATTGTTCCTGCGAGGGCTTATTGTTTTTTTAAATCAAAAACCAATCACAATATAAAGACCTTATTGAAAGGAACCAACAATGAAAATCGCACGTATTAATTTAAGAACAGAGATTGTTGCTTCAGTTCTGGTTCTTTTTAGCTTTACGAATGCAGTTCTGGCACAACAATATGACCCTACGAGAGAAATTCTCCGTTTACTTTAAATCTGGAATTCAGAGAGCGACTTTAGGGCAACTTAAGGCGATTAACGCATCTCCTGCATTGACCTCACTTCTCTCAAACTTCAGAATTGACAGCAACGGCATAAAATCAACCTTCCCAAATTTCAATGAAAGCGACACCGTAAAAGTCTTGCCCAACAGGGATACCCTTAAACTCATGGATATGGCGAGGATTTTCAGCATCACGGTTCCAGTCAGTAAGTCGGTCGGTAGTGTGATAGCTTCGCTGCAGAAACTTCCGGACGTTCTCTTTGCTCAGAGAAATATGAATGCCCGTTTGCTGACCGCACCGACAGATCCGGATTATGCAAACCAATGGTTTTTGAATAACACCGGACAGTCAGGTGGGACATCAGGGGCGGACATAAAAGCAGAAGCAGCATGGTCGATCTTTACCGTGAGCTCCTCGATGACCATAGCCATTGTGGATGCCGGCGTTGAAACAGGCCGTGAAGATCTTTTCGGGAAAGCCACTGGCGACGTTGATGATGGGGAGTATCATGGAACACACGTCGCAGGGATAGCTGCTGCAAAAGCTGACAATGGCTTTGGAGGTGTCGGCGTAGATTGGAATGCACGGATTCTCTCTGAGCAAATTTTTAGTACAACAGATATTTCTATCAATAATCCTGATGGATATAGGGGCGACGCCAACACATATAACAAGATAGTCAACGCCGTTAATAGCGGTGCGGAAGCAATTAACAATAGTTGGTGTGGTCCAATATATAGCGTGACAATACGAGAGGCGCTCGCGTATGCTTATTAAGATGAATCGCGTGGTTGCTGCGGCAATGAGTGATGACTACAACTATGGTAATCCCACGGAATATCCTGCTGCTTTCGGCCAGGGCATTATTGCTGTAGGTGCAACGACGGATAACGACGTGCGTTCCGACTTTTCAGGAACTGGAAATTACATCAGCGTTGTGGCTCCTGGAGGGATAAATATCTACCCGAACACTAATCAGCACGACATCTTTTCGACGTGGGGGCCAAACCCCAGCTCATATCTATATCTTGCAGGAACCTCCATGGCAACACCGATTGCATCGGGGATTTCTTCTTTGCGCTCTGTGCTCAGACGGTACTTGTATTCCTCCTTAATTTCTTTCTTCTTCTGCGAAAAGTCAAGGACTTCTCAAGGCCATTCACTTTCCAGCATACTGAACACAATCAAATCCACATAATGATCGCTGAAGCGTTCCGCCTCGCGCAGCGTTCCTTCCTCTGTAAATCCGAGCCGCTGCGGGATGGCGATGCTTTTGTGATTTTCTGTTGCACATTTGATTTCTACTCGATGGAGTTGATACTGCGTGAATGCATAATTCACGAGCAATCGTACTGCTTCTGTGACCAATCCTTTACCGCGAAATTCTTCACCGAGCCAGTACCCGATCATCACGCAGAGATTCATCCAGTCAATCGGATGAAAGCCGATGACGCCCCCAAGCTCGCCCTTGTACCAAATCCCTATTTGAAATCCGTTTCCACCGTGAAGCTGTTCTGCGCTGTTGGTGATGAATTTTTCTGAATCTTTGACAGAAGCATTCAGATCAACCCACGGCAGCCATGTGCGCAAATCGCTCCGGTTCTTCTCAATCAATGCGAAAAGAGCTTCGGCATCCGATCGTTCAAACGTGCGCAGTTCGGCTGGAGTGTTGTCAGGGTAGTGAAGGCGGATCGGCGACGGTTCGTGTTCGATCATTATTTTTTCTCAGCGCTTTGGTTTCCGATGTCAACGAGCATCTTCCACGAGCCGTCGGCTTGTTTACGCCAAATGTTCAGATATTTTCCGTAGCGCATCTGCGGCGTTCCGTCTTCCGCTTTGAACGAAAGCTCGTATGTTCCCCATGTGTAACCGAGATCGCCGGAGCGCGCAACGTCGGCTTTCTTCGGCGTCCACGAAAGTGTGTACTCATTTCCTCCGCTCAACATTCGCTGATGAATTTTCTCTTTGCCTGTGAGAGGATCGGCGTTCGGCGAAAGTGAGACAGAGCTGTCGTCCATGAATTCATAAAATGCCTCCGCTGCGCCTTGTGCAACGGATATTTTTGAAAATTGAATATCGGTTTGGAGAAGCGCGTTGCTTTCGGCAGAAGTGTCAACTGAAGTTTTACTACAGCCTGCGCTGAGGAAAAGGAGTGAAAGAGCTAGGAACAATGGCAGAGTTTTCATATGAACGCCTTCCTCTGATTACTGATCACTGTATACTGGTTACTGCAATTATCTCCCTGCCGCTTTAATCGCTTGCTTCAGCAATTCTTCTAGCGTCGGTTCTTTCTCGTTGAGTTCCTGCAGAGCCGAGCGAATTGCTTTTTCCCCAACTGTGCGATTGTATCCGAGCGATGTGAGTGCAAGAAGAGCTTCCGAACGGATGCCGGCTTGTGTTTTTGTTCCAGTCGAAGTCATTTCCGGTTCAAGTTTTGTTATCTTGTCGCGCAGTTCAACAACAAGCCGCTCCGCAGTTTTTCTGCCGATGCCGGGAAGCGAAGTCAGACTGCTGATGTTACCGAGCGCAATCATCTCGCGCAAAGTTTCCGCGGAGGCGCCGGAAAGAATACCTTGTGCAATTTTCGGTCCGATGCCTGAAACGGAGATCAAGAGCCGGAACATTTCCCGCTCTGTTTCCGTGAGAAATCCGAAAAGCTGCTGCGTCTCTTCGCGGACATGAAGATACGTCAGCACAAAAATTTCTTTTCCAATCTCCGGAAGCTTATCGAATGTGGCAAGCGTGATGTTGACAGCGTAGCCCACGCCGTTCACGTCCACGACAATTTCTGTTGGGGACTTTCTATCGAGCGCGCCTTTAAGATGTGAGATCATTTTAATGGAATATGGGAAATGGAAGATGAAAAAATTACTGAACTGTGAATCCTGAACCGAGCAAGGAGAAGGGAGCAAAGAGTATGGAGAATTCGAAACCACGAACCTCAAATCTCGGACCGTTTCTCACTTCTCACCTTTTATCTTCATCAAGGGCTTCACAACCCGCTCCGGATGCGCTTCAACGTACGACCTCCAATCTTTGAAGCCCGTTCTCGGTTTACCGATGCGGTGCGAGTGGCACAGCGCAACGGCGAGCGCATCGGTGGCATCGAGGTAGTGCGGCGCAGATTTAAGTTTCAGAATTTTTACAACCATGTACTGTACCTGGTCTTTCGATGCAGCGCCGTTGCCGACAACGGCTTTTTTCACTTCACGCGGCGAATATTCCGTTACCGGCACTTCGTAGTTCACTCCTGCGAGAACGGAGACGCCGCGCGCTTGGCCGATTTTCAGCGCGGATTGCGCATTTTTTCCGTAGAACGCCGTCTCGATTGCAAACTCATCGGGGTGAAATTTTTCGATGAGTGCGGCGAGTTCGAGATAAATTTTTTGCAAACGAAGCGGCATCAACTGTGCCGGTAGATTTTTGATGACGCCCGAAGCAAGCACGCGCGTTGTTGTGCCGTTGCGTTCGATAACGCCGTAGCCGGTCAACAGCGTTCCGGGGTCAACACCGAGAATGATCATTTAGGCTGAGAAGTTTGCCAAAATTTTTTCGTCAATATCGAAATTGGCATAGACATGTTGCGTGTCGTCATGCTCTTCGAGCGCTTCCATCAGTTTCAGAACTTTTTCAGCGTCAGCGCCTTCCACCTTTACGGTATTTTCCGGCGCGAACTCTAACTCCGCCTCTTCAATTTTGATTCCCTTCGCTTCTATCGCTTTCTTTACTGCTTCGAATGTCTCCGGGGAAGTGATCACTTCATACGCGTCGCTCTCCGATTTCAAATCCTCCGCACCTGCGTCGAGAATGATGCCGAGCATATCGTCTTCCGTCAGCGAGCCTTTCAGTGTGCGGATCCTTCCTTTTTTGTGAAACATCCATGCCACCGAACCGCTCGCGCCTAACTTTCCGCCGTTACGTTCGAGGACATGGCGGATTTCCGAGACAGTTCGGTTTTTATTGTCCGTAACGGATTCGATGATCAACGCGACGCCGCCGGGACCATAGCCTTCATAGATGACATCTTCATACGTAACGCCGGGAAGTTCGCCCGTGCCTTTCATGATTGCACGCTTGATGTTGTCGGCGGGCATGTTGTTGGCTTTCGCCTTGTCAACGGCAAGCCGCAGCCGCGGGTTTCCGACAGGATCGCCGCCTCCCATTTTTGCCGCGATGGTAATTTCCTTGATGATCTGCGTGAAGATTTTTCCGCGGCGCGCATCGGTCACCGCTTTCTTTCGTTTAATCGTCGCCCATTTCGAATGGCCGGACATGGTTATACTCCGTTGCAAATTGCAAATTGAGAATTGAATATTGAGAAGAGACATCTGAAAAATTATTTTTAAATAACGCTCTGTTGCACTGAGCGTAGTCGAAGTGCGAAAACTGGAACAATATCATGGTTCGACTTCGCTCACCACGACTAACTAGAGGGTTTTTCAGATGTTTCAAGAATTTAATTTCCGCGTTTCGAGTCAGAGAAATGCAATACCGCATTTGTGGCACTCGAAACTAATACCAACCGGGCATCGATAATTTGGATTCCCGCTTTCGCGGGAATGACGATCCCGGTTGTTGGTTTTTCGATAAAACTATTTTTGCGTAACATGAATTATTTCAAATCCTTAATCTTCAACTGCGGAAGTTGCACGCCGGTGTAATCGTTTTCGTCAACAGAAAAGACGATGCTTAAATCTTTCCTTCCGCCGTTCTGCGTTCCGGGATCTTTCTGGGTTTCAGGTGGTGTACCGTTCAAGCGGGGAAGAAGATCGCCCAAGCCGAAGCCGATGCAATCAAAGGTAGTGCCGTTTTTCCGGATCTTGAACCGGAGATGATTTTTCCCGACAATGCGCGGCGTGCCGACAAGCTCGACATCATGTGCGACGAACATCGGGCGCATGTTTTTCGGTCCGAACGGCGCAAATTGTTTGAGGATGCGCAGATATTTCGGCGTAAGCTCCGCGAGATCGATTTCTGCATCAATAGCAATTTCCGGCGTGCGGAGATCGTCGGTCAGTAATTCTTTGGCGACGGCGTTGAACGCTTCCTTGAATTCTTCAAGACGCTCAGGGTCCACCGTCAAACCCGCTGCATATTTGTGACCGCCGAACTGGAGCAATTTGCCCTCGCAGCGTTTCAGCGCCTGGTAAATGTTGAAGCCCGCGACGCTGCGGGCGGAGCCTTTCACGACACCGTCTACCGTTGTGAGCATAATTGCGGGACGATAATATTTTTCCACGATGCGCGACGCAACAATACCGATAACGCCGG
Source organism: Bacteroidota bacterium (assembly GCA_028873075.1). Classification (GTDB taxonomy): domain Bacteria; phylum Bacteroidota; class Ignavibacteria; order UBA10030; family UBA8401; genus JAJYOI01. The sequence goes on along the minus strand of JAGWND010000009.1, from coordinate 17,624 downwards.
GATGCCATTGTTCCTGATGAAGAATGATTGCCCCGTCGCTGTCGACATCGAGATATTCTTCCACGAGCTGCTGCGCGTGAAGAAAAACGTCCTCGTCAATTTTCCGGCGAGTCTGGTTTTCCTGCTCGAGCACGCGCGCGTATTCTACAGCTTTGCTGAAACTTTCGCTGACGAGAAGGTCTACGGCACGCATCGCGTTGCCTAATCTTCCCACCGCATTGATGCGCGGCGCCATCACGAAAACAATTTGTCCTGTTGCGATGGAGCCGACTTCAAGTCCGGCGCTTTGAAGCAAGGCGTGAATGCCGGAGCGCGGGTTCTTGTTGATCAATTCCAATCCTAACTTCACAAAGACACGGTTCTCTTCAACCAAAGGAACGATGTCCGCCGTTGTCGCGATTGCGACAAAATCCAAATACTTCGAGACAGAAATTTCGTCGCCGATGGTTCGCGCAATTGCTTGAATCAGCTTGAACCCGACGCCGCAGCCGCAGAGAAATTTGAACGGGTACTGCGAAGCGGGTTTGATCGGATCGAGACCGGCAACGGCGTTCGGAATCGTGTTCCCCGGTTCATGGTGGTCGCAAATGATAACGTCAACGCCGAGCGAGCGGGCATATTCAACTTGCTCAACTGCCGTGATGCCGCAGTCAACGGCCACCATGAGCGAGATGCCCGTTCTTTTCGCTTGATCAATCCCGGCGTGTGAGATGCCGTATCCTTCTTTGATGCGGTCGGGAATGTAATAGGAAACGTTGCAGCCGATTTCGCGGAAGAAAAGGTACAGCATGCTTGCACCGTTCGTGCCGTCAACATCGTAGTCGCCGTAGACGAGCATTTTTTCGTTCGATATGCGGGCGGCGAGAATGCGCTCGACGGCGACGTGCATTCCGTCCAGCAGAAACGGGTCGTGCAGTTGTTCTTCGGTCGGGCGGAAATAACGCCGTGCTTTTTCGAAATCGTCAACCTTGCGATTGATAAGCACGGCGGCGAGCGACGGTGCGATGGTCAATTCTTCTGAAAGCTTTTTTATAAGCTCAAGGTCTGGAGGTTCCGCAACTTTCCAACGGTATTCTTTGAATGGTGACAATGCTTTATCCCCGGAATTCGTAAACAAAAGCATCTGCCTCACTTCCTCGATGCGCACGCCTCCCGTCAAAAAACTGCGAGGTCTTCAATAAAAAAGCATGAGGCACGCCGATAAGCCGAATTCTGTCTTCTCTTCCGACGACTTCGGAAGGGGAGGCAACCATTTCTCTCGATGGCGCATTGCTGCGTCACTCCAGCAGCCTACCCGTCCCGCGTTTTCCGGTACGCAAGGCGTACCAGAAGAGTTGAACGGGCACTTCTTCTCCCGCTTCTTCTTGCGAAGAAACAGGACGCGGGACCTACGCGGCTTTGCTCTCGGTGGGGTTTGTCATGCCGTTCGCCTCGCGGCGGACGCGGTGCGCTCTTACATTAAGTCCGCTGTGGCGGACCGCACCTTTTCACCCTTGCCTCGTGAGATCATTACGCTGCAAGATGAATTTCTTCCGGCGTAATCTCATCTCACGGGGCGGTATATTTTCTGTGACACTTTCCGTATCCCGAATGAACGGGACCCTGGATGTTATCCAGCACCGTGCCCATCCCGCCGTGCGGGATAGAGTTCGGACTTTCCTCCTTAATCCTGATGAGGTCAGGACTAAAGCGATTGCCTGACGTGCCTCATGTTCGCGTGCATGCATCAGGAAGTGAGTAGATGATGAATTAAAAAAAATCTTCAATGCGTTGTACGGGAGTTTACCTTCCGCACAGAATCCGGTTCTGGAGTTTTCCACAATGATCCTTTCGGAAAAACTCCGGAACAACAGCTGTATCATATATTTACTGAGACCGACTCTGCGATTTCCTGCGATACGAGAATTCTTCCGCAGTGCTCGCACATGTACAATTTTGTGTTGGCGCGAAGCTCGAGAATGCGCTGGGGCGGAATTCGGTTGTGACAGCCGCCGCAGGAATTGCGTCTGACGGGAACGACAGCTTTGCCGTCGCGTGCTTTGCGGATGCGCTCATACCGCGGCACGATATCTTTTTGCAAACGGGCTTTAATCTTATCGCGTTGGTGCGCCAGTTTCAGCTCTTCGTCTTCGGTCTCTTTGGAAACCTCTGCAAGTTCTGCTTTGCGTTCCGCGAGATTTTTTTCCGCTTCCTCTAACGTGTGTGTCAATTCGGCAATCTCGTTCTTCGCGACCTCCATCGTTTTTTCCGACGCGTTGAATTGCCCTTCCAGGTCTTTGATGGACTGTTCAGCAAAATCTATTTCTTTTGTCAGCGCATCGTATTCTTTGTTGTTGCGAACGGAATATTGTTGCGATTTATATTTTTCCAACTTCTCTTTGAACTCGTGAATGTCAAGATCGGCTTTGTTCCTCGTTTTCACTGATAACGCGATGATTGCTTCTTTTTCTTTGATTGCATTTTTGACTTGGGCCGCATCGTTTTCCATTGCTTTCACAACTTCCGGCAAGTCGCCTTTTAATTCTTCCAGCTCATCCAATTTTGAATCTACAATTTGAAGTGAATATAACAACTTCAGTGTTTCTTCCAATGGCATCTCCTTTACAGCTTCAGTAATAATATGAGACGGGGTTTGTGTTTCGTTTTGTTAGATAAACTTTTGAAGGGTGTTTCGACGCCTTCAGAAACTTTTTCAAGCGGCTCTCGATGGCGGCAAGCACATGGCTCTCTGTTTCAAAATGTCCTGCATCAACTAACAGGATGTCTTTTTCGGCATCCTGAAACGTATGGTACTGCACGTCGGCGGTAACAAAAGCGTCGGCGCCGTCTTGAACTGCGTCGCCGATGAATTCGCTTCCTGCCCCGCCGCACACCGCCACGCGCTGAATGCGGCCGCTGTGTCCCGAATACCGCAACACCTCAGCGCCGGTTTTTTTCTTCACCATTGCAAGAAACGTTTCGCGCGACATCGCGGCGGGCAAATTTCCGATTGCACCAAGCCCGGCATCTGCAGGACGATTTTTCAAAGGAATGATGTCGTATGCCGCCTCCTCGTACGGATGGGCACTGAGCATTGCCCTGATCGCGCCGGAAAGCTTCCACGAAGGAACGATCATCTCTAATTTTGTTTCGGGAACGATCTCTAAGATTCCTTTGACGCCGATGAAAGGATGTGCCGCATGCGTTCCGCGAAACGTGCCGACGCCTTCGGTACGGAAACTGCATTCTTCATATTTCGTGAATGTTCCGGCACCGGCGCCGTGCATTGCCGCCGCGACACGCTCGAGATGCTCGTTAGGAACGAACACGACGACCTTCACCATACTCCCTTCAAGCGGTGAGAGGATCGAGATATTTTTCAATCCGAAAAGCTCCGCTAAAACAAAATTCACTCCGCCGGGAACACTGTCCAAATTTGTATGTGCGGCAAAGAGATTGATTTTCTGTTCTGCCAAATAGAGCGCGATCTCGCCCGCGCGCGAGTTCGGTGTCAAAGAACGAAGCGGGTGAAAGAGAAGAGGGTGATGCGTGACGATGAGGTTCGCTCTTCGCTGCACCGCTTCACGCGCCACTTCCATGGTAACATCGAGTGCAAGGAGGATGTTCACGATCTCCGCGCTCCGCGAGCCGACTTGTAGCCCGACGTTGTCACTCTTCCACGCCGCTGCCGGCGGCGCCCATTCATCTAGCACCTGTTGAAATTCAGAGAGTTTCATTGCTGCGCGCGTCAAAAAAAAGTCCCGTAGGTTGCACGGGACTTTTTCGCTGCTTGTAAGATCTTGGTTATGTGCTTCAACAGGCGCTGGGGCGTGTTCGTGGCTTTCTGTCGTGAGCAGCCCGAAACATTTCTCGACTCTTCAAGTCGGCGCAGAAACTTCATATTACCAATAACTTTCTTTGTTGTGTAAAGACAGTATAAAAATTTTTCAAGAAAAACGCAACTTTTTCATTTTCTTGACTTTGCCTCAATTTGTTGGTATTATTTTCCCGTTCCAGCCATATGCGACTCAGCTTGAAGGTGAGTCGCATATCTAGTGCAAATTATGGAGTTCGGCGATTGATTACCAAATACGGTTACGATGTTTTTTTTACAATTGCTGTAATGTGCCTTGCAGTCATTGCTGGTTCGTATTTTTTTATTGAACAACCTTTTCTACGGCATCTCATTATCGCCGTTGCCCTTGTTCTTTTTCTTTTTGCGCTGAATTTCTTCCGCGACCCCGACCGCAAAATTCCGAAAGGAAATAACCTCGTTCTCTCTCCGGCAGATGGTACGATTGTCGCAATTAAAAATGTTCTCGAAAGCGACTTTCTCAAAAGCGATGCCGTGCAAATCAGCATCTTCATGTCGCCGATCAATGTGCATGTCAATCGTATTCCCGTCGGGGGTACAGTTGCCTATTTCCGGTATGTGCAGGGGAAATATTTTGCGGCATTCGAGGAGAAAGCGTCGCTCGACAACGAGCAAACACACATCGGCATTGATGCGGGGACATTCAAGGTTTTTTTCAAACAAATTGCCGGTTTTCTTGCACGTCGCATTGTATGCACGGCAAAGGTCGGCGATCCCGTAACCGCAGGCGCCCGTTTCGGAATGATAAAATTCGGTTCGAGGGTTGATGTTTTTGTTCCTAAAAATTCCGATATTAAAGTAGCTATGAATGAGCAAACGATCGCGGGGGAAACCGTGCTCGCCGTAGTACCGGAGCAAAAAGTTGCATAAACGTTGAACAGTAAAAAAGTTTTTTGATGAAAATAACACGGGCGGTCGTACCGAGCCTCTTCACGGTGTTGAATATGTTCTGCGGGTTTGTCTCGCTGATTCATTCCAGTGAAGGGCAGTTTGACGTTGCGGCGTGGTTTATTGTGCTGGCAGGAATTTTCGATTCGCTTGACGGCGTGATGGCGCGGATAACAAAATCGTCGAGCGACTTCGGGGTGGAGATTGATTCTCTTTCCGATGTGATCTCGTTCGGAGCGGCGCCCGCTTTTTTGTCGTACAAGCTGTACCTCTTTCACTACGAAGGCATCGGAATGTTGATCAGCTCGCTGCCGTTGATTTTAGGCGGCATCCGGTTGGCGCGGTTTAATGTGCAGCTCATCGGCTACGATAAAGAATATTTCTCCGGTTTGCCGATTCCTTCGAGCGCCATCACCATCGTAGCCTTTGTGCTGACGTATCAGGATGAAGTGTTCGGGCTGCGCGGTTTGGCTGGCGATGCGTTCGCGCCGCTGATCGTTGTTGTTTCGCTGTTAATGGTAAGCAAGATAAAGTACGATACGTTACCGAAGTTTTCTCGAAAGGGATGGAAGCGCCATCCGTGGAGGATCATTCTCGCGACGGCTGCACTCGTGCTTCTCGTTGTGACGCGGATGCGTGCGCTGTTTTTCATTTTTGTCTTTTTTATTCTTTCGGGAATTATGCGGTGGGTGTACCACAGCGCGCGGAAAATGTTAGGCAGGGTCGATGTAAAAGTCGAAGAAACGGATGTTGAAGAAGTAACGAGTTATGATGTTTGATCTTTCTGCGCTGTTGTCGGAACGGAGCGTTTATGTTTCATTCTAAAATTACCGTCATCCTTCGTCCCTCCATTCTCGATCCGCAAGGGAAGGCGGTTGAGCATGCCATTCATTCGCTCGGTTCGGCATCCGTGCATAATGTGAGAATGGGCAAGCACATTGAACTTGATATTGATGCTGCAACGAAGCAGGAAGCTGAGCGTGTCACCGAAGAGGCGTGCAAAAAACTTTTCGCGAATCCGGTGATGGAAGATTATCTGTTTACAGTGGAAGAGCGAACGTAATGTCACTCTCAACAATAAAATTCGGCGTTGTCGTTTTTCCCGGTTCGAACTGTGACCACGATGCGTATCATGTTGTGAAGCATGTTTTGAACCAGGATGCGGAATTTATCTGGCACAAAGAAACGGATCTTCGGGGTGCAGATGTGATCATTCTCCCCGGCGGATTTTCATACGGCGATTATTTGCGCACAGGTGCCATTGCGCGTTTCTCGCCGGTGATGCAGGAGGTCGTTCGTTTTGCGAACAACGGCGGAACGGTCCTCGGGATTTGCAACGGATTTCAAATTTTGCTGGAAGCCGGCTTGCTTCCGGGCGTGATGCTGCGGAACCTCTCGCTTCGTTTCGTCTGCAAGTTCGTGCATCTGAGAGTTGAAAACACTTCAACACGCTTCACATCCGAATGTCAAAAAGGCGATGTGCTGAAAATCCCAGTTGCGCACGGCGAAGGAAATTATTTCGCCGGCGACGATGTTGTAAAATCGTTGGAAGACACCAATCAGGTTGTGTTTCGTTACTGTGAACCGGATGGCAGCATTGGCGATGAAGCGAATCCGAACGGATCGCTTCACAACATAGCGGGTATTGTGAATGCCGAAGGAAACGTGATGGGTATGATGCCGCATCCGGAGCGAGCGTCGGAACCGGAGCTTGGCTCAGCCGACGGCAGGAAAATTTTTGCATCGTTAATTCATTCTGTTGTATTGGCGTAGCCGCAGACCTTATGCCTGCGGAAGTTTTGTTTATGTAACTTTCGAGAAAGGAAAAATTCTATGAATCTCGGCGCTCCTGAACTGATCTTGATCTTCTTGGTCATCCTTGTGCTGTTCGGCGCAAAAAAAATCCCCGATCTTGCCAAAGGCTTAGGTACCGGCGTGAAGGAGTTTCGCAAAGCGATGAAAGATGCGCAGGATGTGGTAGAAGATGATTCAAAAAAATCTGAAGAAAAAAAATAAACCGCTGATGTTACATGTCCCGGCTTTATCGGGATTGACAATCGAAACCAACGCTGCGTCATTCCCGCGAAAGCGGGGATCCAATTTTTTTTGGACTGATTGGTAATTGAATTCCCGACAAACGCATTCGGGAATGATGTTCTTCTTGCGCGGCGTAATACAGTAAATAAATTTCTATCAGAAAGAGAAAGAGTAACAGAGATGTTTGAGAATATCGGTGTGGGCGAGCTGACGCTTATCCTGCTCGTCATCATTATTTTTTTTGGACCGAAGAAAATTCCCGATTTGGCGCGCGGCTTGGGGAAAGGCATTGCCGAATTTAAGCGCGCGATGCGCGACGTGGAAAGCGAGCTGACAAAACCGGTTGTTACACCGGAACCGCCGCAATCGTCCAAAGGACTCCTTTCGGAGAAAGCTTCCGGATCCGAAAAGCCTCCTGAAGCATTGCACTCGGAACAAAAAATTTACGACGACACATTGAAAACCCCTTCGGAGCAGACTCGCACACAACATTGAGTTTCGTGAACACACCCGCTTTTGATTCGTACCGGCTACGGCTCGCTGCAGGAAAGGAATCGTGTGTTGAACGCACCGAGCACTATCTTACCGTCATTCATCAGCGAAGCGCGCTAAACGCTTTTCTTTCCGTTTTTGAAAATGAAGCGCTTGAAGAAGCGCATCGCGTTGATCAAAAAATCAAGAGGGGCACCGCCGGTCCTTTGGCTGGGATGGTGGTTGCCGTCAAAGACGTGCTGTGCATGAAGGGAAAACGGACAACGTGTGCGTCGAAGATGCTGGAAAAGTACGAAGCGATTTACGATGCAACCGTCATCGAGCGCTTGCGCGCCGCCGATGCGGTGATCATCGGTAAGACGAACATGGATGAGTTTGCGATGGGGTCCTCGAACGAAAATTCCGCCTTTGGTCCGGTCAAACACCCCCTTGATGAAACGCGCGTGCCCGGCGGTTCGAGCGGCGGCTCGTGTGTTGCTGTTGCGGCTGGAATGTCGACGACAGCGCTCGGTTCCGATACCGGCGGCTCGATTCGCCAGCCTGCAGGATTGTGCGGCATGTTCGGTTTGAAGCCGACGTACGGGCGCGTGTCGCGCTACGGGCTTGTCGCGTTCGCATCGTCGTTCGATCAAATCGGACCGTTCGCAAATTCCGCGCGCGATGTTGCGCACGTTCTTCAAGTGATTGCCGGATACGATGAACGCGATTCGACTTCGGCAAATGTCCCTGTGCCGGGGTATCTCGGTGCAATGAACCGCAATGTTCGCGGATTAAAAATCGGCATTCCTAAAGAATATTTCACCGATGCCCTGAATTCGGAAATCCGTTCAGCGATTGAAAAACAAATACATCGCTTGAAATCGTCCGGCGCCGAAGTGGTGGAAGTCTCTCTTCCTCATTCCGAATATACGATTGCAACGTATTACATTCTTGCGACAGCAGAAGCATCATCGAATCTCGCGCGGTACGACGGCGCGCGCTACGGGTACCGCGCACAGGGAGCGCGCGATCTGTCCGAGATGTACACAAAGTCGAGGAGCGAAGGATTCGGCACCGAAGTAAAACGCCGCATCATGTTAGGCACGTATGTTCTTTCTGCCGGATATTATGACGCGTATTACCGCAAAGCGCAAAAAGTCCGGCGCTTGATTCAAAACGATTTTCTCGATGCGTTCAAAAAAGCGGATTGCCTCATCACGCCGATTTCCCCGACGACTGCATTCAGGTTAGGAGAGAAGTTGGAAGATCCGCTTCAAATGTACTTGAACGATATATACACTGTCTCGGCGAACCTTGCCGGCATTCCCGGTATCAGCGTTCCCGCGGGAAAAGATCATCAAGGACTGCCGGTCGGCATGCAGATTTTAGGAAAGCATTTTGACGAGGAAACGCTGTTGCGGGTTGCGGATTTTCTGGAAGCGGCGTAGTTGAAAATGTTTCGAGGTTCGTGCTGTGAGATTTGAGGAAAGCCGGAGGCCGGAAATCAGAAGTCAGAGATCAATAGTTGAAAGTTCAATGTCAAAACGTTAAGTTAAAAACTTGAAGCCTTGAACTCCTGAACCTTACATTTCGAACCACGGAACTTGAAACTTAAATCTTGAACCCTGAATCTTAAAACCTGAATCACCTTTTCATTCATTAATCGAAAAAATTGTCATGAGTATTTTAGTCAATAAGAAGTCACGAATTGTTGTGCAGGGAATTACCGGTGGCGAGGGAACTTTTCACACGTCGCAGATGCTTCTGTACGGAACGAATGTCGTCGCCGGCGTGACGCCGGGGAAAGGCGGAACGCTCTACAAAGGAAACGAGAAAGATCAGTTTGAACGTGCGGTGCCGGTGTTCAACACGGTGAGCGACGCTGTCGCAGCCGAAGGCGCCGACACGTCGGTCATTTTCGTGCCTGCGGCATTTGCTGCCGATGCGGTGATGGAAGCGGCGGACACGGGCATTCGGCTTGTCGTGTGTATCACTGAAGGTATTCCGACGAAAGATATGCTTGCGGTCTATGATGATGTGAGGTCACGCCACAGCGGGGTTCGGTTGATCGGACCGAATTGTCCGGGCATTATCACGCCGGGAGAATGTAAAGTCGGTATCATGCCGGGATTCATCCACAAGCCGGGGCGTGTCGGTGTTATCTCCCGCAGCGGAACACTGACGTACGAGGCCGTGTGGCAATTGACGGAGCGCGGCATCGGCCAGTCGACATGCATCGGCATCGGCGGCGATCCGGTGGTCGGCACGCGCTTCATTGATGCGATTCGGCTGTTCAACGACGATGACGGGACCGACGCGATCATTATGATCGGCGAGATCGGCGGGACTGCGGAGGAGGAAGCCGCCGAGTTCATCAAGAATCATGTCAAGAAACCGGTTGTCGGTTTCATTGCAGGACGCACCGCGCCTCCGGGGCGGCGCATGGGACATGCCGGCGCGATCATTGCCGGCGGCAAAGGCACGGCGGCGGAAAAAATGGAAGCGATGGCAAATGCGGGAATCATCGTGTGCGACAACCCGGCATTGATCGGCGAGACGATGAAGCTCTTACTGGCGAAAAAATCGCGAAATGGGACATGGCGCCAAAGGCGGCACGGAAAAACTGCAGTGAGGAAGTCTTCAAAGAAGCCCGCGCGTGTGAAGAAAGCTTTTCCGAAGGGAAAGAAAACTTCAAAGCGAAAAAGTTAACCTAAATCACTAATTTTAAATCTACACTCATCTACAATCCTATGTCTGTCGAGCGAACATTGTGCATTTTGAAACCCGATTGTGTGCGGAAAAATCTTCAAGGCGAAGTGCTGTCACGAATTCAAAAGGCAGGATTCAAAGTTCTCGGCTTGAAACAAATCCGGCTGACGAAAGAAGAAGCGGGCGCCTTTTATGCCGTTCATAAAGGCAAGCCGTTTTACAACGGTCTTGTCGAGTTTATGACTTCCGGTCCGTGCGTGCCGGTGGCGCTGCAAAAAGAAAACGCTGTCGCCGACTATCGCGCACTCATCGGCGCAACCGATCCGAAGGATGCCGAACCGGGAACGATCCGGAAATTATTCGCGGACAATAAAGGAGAAAATATCGTGCACGGCTCCGATTCTCCCGAGAACGGAAAAATTGAAGTCGCATTTTTCTTTCCCGAAAGCGAGTTGATATAACGGTAGAGACTTCTGAAAATTATTTTTCTGTGACCGAAAGTCGCACTGAGCGAAGTCGCACTGAGCGAAGTCGAAGTGCGAAAAATTTGAGTGGAATTGTGGTTCGCCTTCGCTCACCACGGCGGTTTAGTGAATTTTTCAGAAGGTTCTAGTATTGATTTAGGATGCACGATTCACCTTACAGTTTTCCATCTTTCATTTTTGAATCCTGAACCTTGAATCATCAATCTTACAAACTGAACCCTTAACCTTCAACCCCGAGATGCTTCCTCGCTGGAAAAAGCTCACGTCGCAGCTTCTCTACAAAAATCCGTGGTGGACGTACATGAAAGATACGTTCCGCATTCCCAACGGGTACGAAGGGGAATATCATTTTGTTCACACCGAAGGCGCAAGCATGATCGTGCCGGTGATGCACGATGGAAATCTTTTGCTTGTCAATCAGTACCGTTACTTATGCGACAAAGAGAGCATTGAATTTCCGTGCGGCGGCGTGAAAGCCGGGCATTCGTACGAAGAGATGGCGCGGCTCGAGTTAGAAGAAGAAGCCGGTTATCGTGCGCAGTCGTGGGAAGCGGCGGGAGAATTCAATCCGTACAACGGCGTTACGGATGAGATTTGCAAAATCTTCATCGCGCGCGATTTGCACTTTGTCAAGCCGCGTCCCGATGCGACGGAGGAATTTGAGATCATTTTCCGCACGCCGGAGGAATTAGACCGGCTGATTTCCGACAGAAAAATTTGGGACGGCATGACGCTTGCTGCGTGGGCATTGGTGCGCAATCGTTTTATAATGACTGGTTAGCCGCGCAGGCACAAAGACACGAGACAATGGATGAATGGAATAATGGAACAAAATCCAATAATCCAGCAATCCATCAATCCACTTCTTTAAGGACACTCACATGAAAATCATTCTCTCTCTATTCACGTTTTGTTCACTGCTCATAGCACAGAATTCTTCAACGAATGCAGTGAAGACCGGCGCCGACCTTCTTCTTGAAAAACACTATGATCTCATCGAAGGGAAGCGGGTTGGATTGGTGACGAATCATTCTGCGCTGCTTTCGAACGGAATGCATCTTGCAGATGCGCTGATGCACGATCCGAACGTGAAGCTCGTTGCGTTGTTCGGTCCGGAGCACGGCATTCGCGGCGACGCGCCGGACGGTAAAGGCATTCAAAGCGGTGTCGATACGAAGACCGGCGTGCCGGTCTATTCGCTCTACGGAAAAATCAACAAGCCGACCGGCGAGATGCTGAACAATGTTGACGTGCTCGTCTACGATATTCAGGATGTCGGCGTGCGCTTCTACACGTTCACGAGCACAATGATGCTTTCCATGGAAGCTGCGGCGGAACATCACATTCCGTTCGTTGTGCTCGACCGCCCGAATCCGATTCGCGGCGTCGATGTCGAAGGACCGGTCCGCGACGATTCGCTGAAATCATTCGTCGGCTGGGCGCCTGTGCCGATTGTGTACGGCATGACCATCGGCGAACTGGCTACGATGGCGAACAACGAAGGCTGGCTGGCGAACGGCGTGAAAGCAAATCTCACCGTCGTGAAAATGGAAAACTGGAAACGCTCCGAGTGGTACGATGAAACCGGACTCCCGTGGATCAAGCCGTCGCCGAATATGCCGACGCTGCAAACGGCAGCCGTGTATCCGGGGACGTGTTTGATCGAAGGGACGAATGTTTCCGAAGGGCGCGGGACGGAGCAGCCGTTCGAATATTTCGGCGCGCCGTGGATCAACGCGCAACAGCTCGCGCAGGAATTGAACGGCAACCATCTTGCAGGCGTAGAGTTCGTTCCGATTCAATTTACTCCGCACGACATTGAGCACGTTACGTCAAATCCGAAATACAAAGATGAGCGATGTTCTGGAATTTTCATTCATGTGACCGACCGCAATACATTTCTTCCTGTGAAAACGGGAATCGCTGTTGTATCGGCATTACATGACTTATTCCCGAACGATTTCAAATTCAACAACCGCCGGTTCGATCTTCTCAGCGGCACGCCCCGTGTCCGGCAGATGATTCTCGAAGGAAAAACTGTTGACGAAATTGTGAGCACGTGGCAGGATGAAGTGAAAAAGTTCGAAAAGGAACGAGGGAAGTATCTTCTGTACTGATGATGGTTTTGGAGTAGGGAGAAATGAGTCCAAGTTATTTCAACAAAGAAAGGGAAGCAGGATGCAAGGCTTGCGCAGGATAATTCTTGTTGCTGGAATGATGGGTTGTTCTCAGGTTGCATTCGCTGCTGACAGTCCAAGCACTTCTCAAATCAATACCGGAGATACCGCGTGGCTTCTTGTCTCAACGGCGCTCGTCATGTTGATGACACCGGGGCTTGCGTTGTTCTACGGCGGCATGGTGCGTCGGAAAAATGTTTTGGGAACCATCATGCAAAGCTTTATCGCTATTGGAATCGTCAGCATTCAATGGATTTTGTTTGGCTACAGTCTCGCATTTGGACCGGACATCAGGCATTTCATCGGCGATCTGAGCTGGGCAGGATTGCGCGGTGTCGGCCTCGCTCCGAATCCGGAGTACGCGGCAACAGTTCCTCATCAGGCGTTTATGATGTTTCAAATGATGTTCGCCGTCATCACGCCGGCGTTGATCACAGGCGCATTTGCCGAGCGGTTTAAATTCGGTCCATATCTCCTCTTTGTTCTTCTCTGGTCAACATTTGTGTATGCGCCGATAGCCCATTGGGTGTGGGGAGTCGGTGGCTGGATTCGCAATCTCGGTGCGCTCGATTTTGCCGGGGGGCTTGTCGTTCACATCAGCTCGGGAATTGCGGCGTTAGCTGCTGCTCTTGTGATCGGTAAACGGAAGCTGCATGAAGGAGAACTGACTCCGCCCCACAATCTTACGATGACATTGACAGGTGCCGCTCTGTTGTGGTTCGGGTGGTTCGGTTTCAATGCAGGCAGCGCGCTCACATCCGGTGCTCTTGCAGCATCTGCGTTTACAGCAACTCACATCGCTGCTGCTGCAGCGGCAGTCTCGTGGCTTCTTACTGAATGGCTGCATCGCGGAAAACCGACAGTCCTCGGTGCCGCATCCGGCTCCGTCGCAGGATTGGTTGCCATCACGCCGGCTTCAGGATTTGTCGGACCGCTCTCCGCCCTTGTTATCGGCTTGAGCGTAGGTGTGTTGTGTTATTTTGCTGTCGGCGTCAAAACGAGATTGGGATATGACGACTCTCTCGATGCGGTCGGCGTGCACGGCGTCGGCGGAACATTCGGCGCGCTCGCGACCGGATTGTTTGCGTCGAAGTTGGTTAATCCCGGAGGGAACGATGGATTGGTTTTCGGAAATCCCTCACTTCTCGGCGTGCAAGCGCTGAGTGTTGTTGCAGCGATCGCCTACTCGTTTGCTGCAACATGGATTATTTTGAAACTGTTGGATGTAACAATCGGAATTCGCGTGAAAGAGCAGGAGGAGGGTGAGGGGCTCGATCTGAGCCAGCACGGCGAAAGCGGATATACGTTTTGAATCAACTGTTTGCCACAGAGTTCACGGAGAATTTTTTTAGAAACATCTGAAAAACTCTCGAGTTAGTCGTGGTGAGCCCCGCCTTGCGGGATAAACTCCGTCGAACCATGGTGTTGTTCCAATTTTCGCACTTCGACTACGCTCAGTGCGACAGAGCGTTATTTAAAAATAGTTTTTCGGATGTCTCTTTTTAACAATTTGATTTAAAGTCTCTGTGTTCTCTGCGGCTTGACTGTCAGTAATTGCCTGCCAGTGGAAACTTCGGCGCAATATCTACCGGCACGTCAGTAAGTTTGTTCAGAATATTTTGCATCGGCGGACGAATCACACCGTACTGTCCGAGCAATGCTTTTGCTTTCGCGTAATCACCTTGCGCCTGAATTGTCATAATCTCGCTCGTGAGTTTTCGCACCGCGTCTTTGATCTTTTCAAAATTCACTTTGAATGTTTGACTTGCGGGATCATACTCAAACGCGCCATCATCAGTGAGAAAATTAAATTGCATTGCCATTCCCTTTCCGTGCGCTTCATTCGTTCCGAATCGCACGGAACGAAATACTCCGGCGAGATACGTGACGTACATTTGCTGCTCGAAGGATTTTTCGATGACGCCTTTGTCCATTAAAAATTGCAGCATCCACAAGCCGGAAATGTCCGCTTTCGCTTCTTCAAGCGCCGAGCCAAGCTCTTTCATTTCCTGGCGAACGGTGGTCCGCTTTCCATTCACGATGATGGTATGCGGTCCCAAACCGTGCATCAGTTCATGTGCGAGAATATGCGTGAAGAACGGCTCGAACGAAACCATTTTCCGCTGGCTCGGATCAATTGCGATGTTGGCGATCGGCAGAAGAATAGTATGGAACTTTGCTTCCTGAACATTTTTCAGCATCACGCGTTTCGTTCCTTTTTCACGCGTCACGCGCTCGTCATTCGGAAGATTGAACGCCGCCGTTTGCACTCCGGCGCGCGCTTCGCCGCCGGTGCACACTTCATCCACGACGCGGATCGGCGACATCGCTCCCAATTTCGGATTTCGATACTTCGGGTCAATTGGCAGATTGTTTTCAACTTCCTGCAAATACGACGAAAATTTTGCGAGCTTTGCAGTTTCTTCTTCGTCGCGTAATGTGATGAACGCTTCGAATGCCGCTTTGTAATTGAACAGCCGATCCATATACACTTCATACGGACCGATTGTTACATCAATCGGACTGTCGAGTTCCATCCACGCAACATCGCTCGAATAATAATCGTTTGAAAGAAACGCGTCGGCGCGCAGGTTCAGAAAATTTCTGAGACTTTCGTTTGTCGTCAGTGCGGCGGCTTCGCGGAGAAGCTGCGCTGCTTGTTCGAGAAGTGTCCGGTATTCTGTTGCGTAGGAAACGGGCATGAGTTTTCCTTCAGGTCCGAGGCGAATCACGTAAAAGAATCCGGTTGCGTCTTTCTTTTCGTCCGGCGGAAGTGTGGCGAGCCATGAATTGAAATCGTCCTTCGTCATATCGGGCGGATAATAATTTGCGCCGTCCGGTTTTGGAGGCGCACCGGGAATGAACGCAGAATCGTGATCGAGCCCCGACCACGGGCTCATATTGATTTTGAAATACTGTAGTCGCAGCTTTCCAAGCTGCGACCGGTCGGCTTCTAATTGGTGCAAAAACGAGTCGTTGCCGCTCCACACCTGTCGAATGTAAATACTATCCATCATGTGTGCCGCTTCGATAAGCTTTACGAGCGCGGCCTTGTCGCCGGAAGAAAGCTTTGTTATGTCGCCCGTGATTTCTGTCGGAGCGAAGCGTTTGATCTTTGCTTCCAGCACTGATTCGGGTGTTTGCTGCTTCATAGTGCATCCGCTGATAATGAGAAGAATGGCTGAAAGGAAGAACAGTTCTTTTTTCATTATACACCTTTCTTAGTAACAAGAGACGAGAGTAAAAGGAGGCAGAGATTTATGAGGCCTGCAAGAGTTGAACGAGGGATGAAACAATCTTAACAAATTCGCTTTTAGACAATTCCCCCAGCGTCCCAAGAATTAACGACTCTGAAATGGTTCCTAATTTCAACAACTTCATAAGAGATGGTTTAGATAATCCGGAAGAAGCAAATTCTTTTTTGGCTGGATCAATCACAATGTCGTGTTCTTCTTTTTGTGATAATTGTGACGAGATAAACATTGCCAAATAATCTGAATGCAAGCGCGAAGACTCTACAAGAATAAGGATAGGGCGCAGCTTCTTGCCTGTTCCATCGGTAAACGGAAATTGTGCGAGAACAATTTCTCGGCGGTGATACTTCATCGGCGTTCTTTTATATCAGCTTCGGAATAAATGTCTTCTTCTGCATCTTTAAGGAACTGCCACGAAGGATCGTCTTGAAGCAAAGCGAGCGTATGTTTTGCTTCTTGAGAGATCGTTTCACTGCCGGCGAGTTCTTTCTGCACTGAGCGAGACAAAAATTCAATCAATGCTAATTTGTCTTGTATCGGCAGCGGCTCAATGGTTGATATGAGTTGTTGATTCGACATTTTTTCACCTCTTTGTAAAAAGATAATTATTCCTTTTTCCAGAAGCAATGCGGAACTTGCTGTCGCATAGTGCATCCGCTGATAATAAAGATAATAGTTGCAAGGAAGAATAAATTTTTTTTCATTTTTCCACCTCGTTGCTTTAAAGACGAAGAAGTTAATGTGTTTAGGCTGGGCTACTTTATACAAACGGATTAATAATGCGCAGTGTCTCTTCCACTACTTGCTGATGCTGAAGGCCCTCTGAATAAACAATTGAGCATTCGAACTCTTTCGCAGATGCTACGATTAAGCTGTCCTAAATCGAGAATTGATATTTGTTCTTTAAATCCCAAGCTAAACGGATTGTATTTTCCGTAAGAGGAATTACCTGCGTGGAAAGGACAATGTCGGAAAGAATTTTCTGAATCAGCGCATCGCTCAAACCGTTCCGCTGAAGGACGTAATAACTTTCGTTGAGCACTTGCACGCTTATGATGATTTCGTTCTGAGAAGAGCCAAGAACAGCTTTGCTCCGTTCGCGTTTTATTGTGCCGCCCGAGTTTTCAAGTGATGCATAAATGAGAATGTTTGTATCAATAAAGACTTTATCGGGCATTGCGTTCTTCTCGGGAAGGAAGAATGATCTTTTCAACTTTTACGGGGTGGGAAAAAACATACTCAAATCTCTTTTTAGGCGCTTCTTTCTTCTCCCGCAAAAGATTGTAAATTTCCCGCAATGCCGACTGAGCATTTTGAGGCAGCTTAGAAATGTCAAGAACGTTGGGCGTTTCCATCTTTTTTCCTTTTTGGAAATCTACTAAAGCCTCGTCTTAAAAGCAAAATACCGATTCCGGCGTTTGCTGCTTCATAGTGCATCCGCTGATGATGAATGTTGCTGTTGCAAAGAAAATAAATTGTCGTACCATCGCACACCTCGCTGTGATAAAATCGGGAAGAATGTATGTCTGCCTCTGACTGAAAAATAAGATGAGAAGAAGAGACAGCCAAGCACGAAGGCTCTGTAAAGTTTTCCCGTGGAAGCTAAATTATAAGTAGCTCGTGTAGCAAACTTAAGACAATGATCCATCTATTTGTTGATTGTTTTTTCAATAATTTCGTCGCTTTTCTTTGTGAATACCTTTTTATTCTTTTTGTCGTATCCTATCCACTCCCCTTCAACTTTATCTTT
>JAGWND010000199.1 GCA_028873075.1 Bacteroidota bacterium | reverse complement strand
GTTGACCGGCGGATTGAACCTGACGACGGACAACTTTCTCGAAGATGCTTCGTACAGCGGCATGAACAGAAGCTACGGCAGGCTGACAGCGGGAGTGTTCGGCCAGGATGATTGGCAGATTGCACCGCCGTTGACGTTAGAAATCGGCTTGCGCGCTGACAAAGAAAATGTTTACGGTATTCAGGTCCTACCGCGCGTCGCCGGAATTTACAAACTTACAAATGAACTTGGCTTTAGAGCGAGCTTCGGATTAGGATACAAAGTTCCGACAATCTTCTCCGACCAATCCGATCCTGATGCCATCTATTCCATGACGCCGATAGGCGACAATGTAAAAGTTGAGAAATCTATCGGCGGCGAGTTCGACATCAATGGCAATGCGATGCTGTTCGATGAGATGTCGCTCAACATTGATCAGGCATTTTTTTATACACGTGTGAATTCCCCGCTTGTGCTCGATACGATGGTATTGTTCCCGCAAGCGCGCTATGGTTTGCAGAACGCTGACGGGTTTATTTTCAGCAGAGGAGCGGAGACTGATATCAAGCTCAACTATGCGGACCTCGAGGCGTTCATTGGCTACACATACACCGACGCCGGAAGAAATTTTTCCGGCGCGGGCGGGAAGCTGTATCTTACTCCGCCGACAAAATTTGTCACCGATATTATGTACGACATGGAAAATTTTGGCGAAGCAGGGGTTGAAATTCGTTACATGGGAACGCAGCTGCTGCATAACGGAACAACATCGCCGGGTTTCTGGGTTTCGGATCTTCTGTTTGAAAAGAAGTTTTCGCGTCTTATGTTTTTCGCCGCCGTCGAAAACGTTTTTAACTTCAAGCAGATCAATCATACTCCGGTTGTCACGGGCAGCGCTTTGAATCCGCATTTCAACGACGTATGGGCGCCGATTGAAGGGCGGGTTGTGAACGTGGGATTGAGGGCGGAGTTATAGAGTTTTTTTGTTTTTTCCTCAAAAAAGCCTTTATTTCCAATTGGGTCCCCGCTGCAAGAAAAGTGTGCTTTGTCATTGACTTCAAAGTGAAAAATTGTTAAAGTTGTGGAGCAGGCTTTTTATGCATTCCTCTCCAGAGGCAGAAAGGACAGCCATGGATTCCTTGAAATCAATTCTTCTTGTGGAGGATAATATCCGCGATGTAGAACTGACGCTCGCCGCACTTGCCGAATACAATCTCGCTAACGAAGTCATTGTTACCCGCGATGGAGAAGAAGCGCTCGATTATATGTATCGCCGCGGCAATTTTCGTTTGCGTGCCGCCGGAAATCCTGCCGTGGTTCTTCTCGATCTCAAAATGCCGAAGGTTGACGGGCTGGCAGTTCTTCAACAGATGAAATCCGATGAAGAACTGAAAACCATTCCGGTTGTGATGCTGACATCGTCGCGTGAAGAGCAGGATTTGATGCGAAGCTATAAATTGGGAGTCAACGCGTATGTGGTGAAGCCGGTGAACTTTCAGCAGTTTGTGGATGCTATCAAAAGGCTCGGAGTTTTTTGGGCACTCATCAATGAACCGCCGGCAGGTTCTGTTCGTAAACAGCGAACATAAATTTTAGGCGAGGGAAAAACACCCCATGAAATCGCCGTTGAACATACTCTATTTGGAAGACAACATTCACGATGCCGAGCTTGTCACTTCAATGTTGGAAGACGAGGGGTTTGCATGCCTTGTGACGCGTGTGGAGACGGAAGAAGCATTTCTCGACGCCCTTCGCACGCAGACATTCGATCTGATCATTTCGGATTTTTCGCTTCCTTCATTTGACGGCAAAAGCGCGCTGTACCATGCCCGGCAGATCGCGCCCGAAATTCCCTTTGTGTTTGTTTCCGGCACGATCGGGGAGGATGCCGCAATCGAAAGCCTGCTCAACGGCGCTTCGGATTATGTTCTCAAGCAAAAGCTGACACGGCTGATCCCCGCCGTTCGCCGTGTGTTGCGTGAAGCCCAAACACGCCGCGAGCGCGAAGTTGCCGAGCAGCGCCTTCGCGAATCTGAAAGCCGCTACAGAAAAATTTTTGAGGCGACCGGTACTGCGATGGCGTTAGTGGAAAGCGACGAAATCATTTCTCTGACAAATTCCGTATTTCAGAAATTGGCGGGTTGCAGCCAAAAGGAAATTGAAGGCGCAATGCGTTTCCGTGAATTCATTCATCCGGATGATCTCAATAAAGCGACCGCATTGTACTACCGGTTGAAAAATGAAGGCATTGCCACAACACATGAATTTGATTTTCGTTTTGTCGGCAAAGACCGTGTCCCGAAAGATGTGGTGATCAATATCTCCCGCATTTCGGAAACCGGTACGTTGGTTGTTTCCATCCTCGACATTACAAAACGACTCGAATCGGAGCAGGAATTCCGAAGCTTGGTGGAAAGCGCGCACGATGCGATCTTTTCCCTTTCGCCGAGCGGCATCATTACATCGCTCAATCCTGCGTTCGAAAAAATCACCGGCTGGAAATCTCATGAGTGGCTCGGAAAGTCATTTACCGACCTTATTCACGAAGATGATTTTCAGAAAGCGGTTGACGACATTCGCCGCTTAACGGCGGGTGAAGTGTTGATGCCGCGGGAAATTCGTATCAAGAGGAAAGACGGAGCCTTCGCAGTGGGAGAATTCATCTTGGCGCCGCTGGTGCGAAACAATGTCCTGCGCGGGATGTTCGGCATCGGACGCGACGTTACCGAGCGCAAGCGGCTCGAGCAGGAGCTTCGCCAGGCGTCGAAATTAGAAAGCATCGGCACGTTGGCCGGCGGCATTGCGCACGATTTCAATAACATTCTCGGCATCATTGTAGGATACATTTCTGTTCTGAAAAACCGCCAAGATGAAGAGCACGTTGAGCAAGCTCTTGCGTCAATTGATACTGCCGCCCGCCGCGGTGCCGGTCTGGTGAAACAGCTTCTGACGTTCGCGCGCAAGACGGAAGCAAAACTTGCACGCGTCCATGTCAATGATGTGATCAAAGAGTTGATTCCGTTCCTGCAGGAGACGTTTCCCAAAATCATTTTGTTTACACTGCAGCTTGATGACACCGTAAAGGCGGTCAATGTGGATGTAAACCAGATGCATCAGGTGCTGCTGAATTTGTGCGTCAATGCCCGCGATGCCATCCCGGCAGGCTCGGGAGGCAGGATTTCTGTTACGACCGCGAACGCGGATGGAAAAATTGTTCAACAGCGTTTTCCGCAAGCGGGCGATGTGCCGTATGTTGCCGTTACGCTATCTGATACCGGTGCCGGCATGGATGAAGGAACGCTTGCACATTTGTTCGAGCCGTTCTTCACGACAAAAGGAATCGGGCAGGGAACCGGACTCGGGCTCTCGGTGGTGTACGGCGTCGTGAAATCGTGCGGCGGTTTTATCGATGTGACGAGCGCGCCGGGAAAAGGAACAACCTTTCATTTGTATCTTCCAACAGCGAGCGAAAAAGAAAGCTCCGGTGCCGGTCCCGTTCCGGCATGGAAAGAATCCGCCGGCGGCAGTGAAACAATTCTCTTTGTTGAAGACGAAGAAATGCTGCGCACGCTGCTGCGGACGCTGCTGGAAGAAAAGGGTTACCGCGTGATCACGGCAGAAAACGGCGAGGACGCGATTGCGATCTATGCGGACAATTTTCAGCACATTGATTTAATTCTCACCGACATCGGTTTGCCGAGAGTGAGCGGCTGGGATGCGTTTTTGAAAATGCGGGAGATCAATCCTTCTGCGCGTGCCATTCTTGCCAGCGGCTTCGTTGATAACAACCAGAGAGCGGCGATGGCAAAAGCCGGAATGACCGACATTATCCAAAAACCGTACGCTCCCGACGAAGTGTTTGGAAAAATACGAAGCGTGTTGGATAGGAAATAAACGGCGGCTCTGGCAGAGGCAATCTTCAGATCGCGGCGATGGTTGCGGCTCCCGATTGTTGATTTCCCACTTTCGGCAATACCAAACCGGAAATTGTTAAGTTTGAAAAGGGGTAAAACATTCTTCTGTTCTCCCGCTCTATCCTTTGCTTCATTTTCCTTGGCACGAATGTTGACATTCGTTTCAGCATGAAATTGCTGAGTCAAATGACAAGCGGCGAGATTGTCAGAGAAGCGATTCGCTGGGAAGAAACAATGCTGAAATTCTATCAGCGCGTTTCTCATGAAGTTTCTCCCGATGCGCAGACGGTGATTCATCGCTTATGCAGCCAGCAGAACGAGCGCATTCAACAGTTGGAATCGCTTCTTGAGGATCTCGAAGAGCTGCGCGAGTTGACCGACGCCATTGCCGATTGAGGCGATAATACGTATGTTCGTGAAGCTTTATGTTCTTCGTGGATAAATTTTTTTGTCCTTCGACCCTTTGCTCATGTCTTCTATCGCCCGTCATCTTTATAAAATCCGAACCGGCAATCAGATGATTGCAGAAGGCGCCATGCGCGCGGGCTGCAGATTTTTTGCGGGTTATCCGATCACGCCGGCATCGGGCATTTACAAAGGGATGATCGAGCTGCTGCAGCAGCGCGGCGATGTTGCCGTCAGCGCACCCGATGAAATTTCCGCGCTCGCATATTGCGTCGGCGCTTCGATGCGCGGATTCAAAGCGATGACCGCAACGTCGGGACCGGGCTGGGCGCTGATGATCGAGACGCTGCAGTATGCGTTGATGACGGAAACCCCTGTTGTCATTGCAATGGTGCAGCGCCTCGGGCCGAGCACCGGCGGCGCAACACAGGGAGCGCAGGGAGATATTTTATTGACGGAATTTTGCACGAGCGGGGGCTACACGATTCCGGTTCTTTGCCCTGCAACGCCGAAAGATTCCTATGAGCTGACAATGCTTGCATTTTCATGGGCAGACATTCTCCGGTCGCCGGTTGTCGTTCTGAGCGATAAAGAGGTCGGAATGACAAGCGAGCGCGTTGATTACGGTGCATTGCACGAGCCGCCTGTTGTGAACCGCATTCATCCGGACGGAAACGGGAATTCGTTCAACGGAGAGCGGCGCATGTACGGTTTTGAATATCGCTGCGATGTTCCGGGATTTATCTCTGTCGGCGGAGAGACGAAAGTCACTGTGACCGGCTCGGCACATAACAAGTCGGGCGAGTTGAAAAAGAACGACGCCGAGACGCTCGAGGTGCTGAATCATCTCGAAGAAAAAATCACGTCGCGCCGCGCCGCGCTTTCGCTCGTTGAGCTTGACTGCGAAGACAGCGCGGAGACGCTTGTTATCAGCTTCGGCATTACTGCGCGGACAATGCAGGAAGCAGTCCGCAATGCACGCAGGAACGGGAAAAAAGTTTCGTCTCTGAAAGTGATGAGCCTCTTTCCCGTGCCGGAAGAAAAAATTCTCGCCGCCGCAGAAGGCGTCTCGCGTATTGTGATTGCAGAAGAAAACCTTCACGGACAGTACCGCAGCGTTATCAATTATCTTTTCACGAACAAGAAAGTCATCGGCGTGAATAAAATCGGTGCAATGATCACACCGTCGGAGATCGAATATGCCATCAGTTGAAGAGCAGACATATTTTGTCCCGCATTACACAATGCCGTTCTGCAAAGGATGCGGGCACAGCCACATTCTCCGGAAGCTGAACGACGCGCTCGTTGCGCTGAAACTGAAACCTTCCGATGTTGCGCTGGTAACGGACATCGGCTGTATCGGACTTGCCGACGCGCTGTTCGAAAACATTCATACCGTGCACACTACGCACGGGCGCTCAACGGCATTCGCTACCGGCATTCAGCTTGCCGATGCTGTGCTTGCGCGCCGGAGTGAAAGTGATGCTGCGGCAAGTTTTGCTGAGGCGCTTCGGCACGCAGGCGTGCTCGGAACATCTGCGCTGAAGACGATCGTTCTCATCGGCGACGGCGGGGCGATGATCGGGCTTCAGCATCTTGTGAACGCGGCGCTGCTCAATGTGGATGTCACGGTGATCCTTGCCAACAATTTTCTCTTCGGCATGACGGGGGGACAAAATTCCGCGTTCTCGCCGTTCGATTTTATCACGCCGACAACGCCGAGAGGCAACATCATTCCGCCGATTGATATGTGCCGCGTGATGATGGACGCGCGGGCAGAGTTCGTTGCGCGCAAATTGGCTACGGATAAAGATCTCAGCGGCACTCTTGTGCGGGCAATCGAACATCCGGGATTTTCGTTAGTGGAAGTCGTTGAGTTGTGCACCGAATATGCTATGACGCGGAATGAGATTGCGGGCAACACGCTTGGAAAAATTGTCGAAGCGCACGGCGAGCAGCTCGGCGTGCTTATTGATGCTGCGACGCGGAAGCCGTTCGGTACGGTGTATGCGGAAAAATATCCGCAGAAGGAAACGACCGACGCAACAGGCGGGTTTTTAGAGC
>JAGWND010000198.1 GCA_028873075.1 Bacteroidota bacterium | reverse complement strand
GAAGCAAATCCTCTTTCGTGTAATACCTGCCGAGCCAGCGCTGGAGAACCTGTTGCGTCAGCTCCGTTGGATTTCCGTCTCCGTCGAGCCACCACCAGATGAATTCGTTGACGACCGAAGGAAATGCCGAGCGCGCGATCTCCTGTATGCTGCGCGTGAATCCCAGACTTTCCTCGTTCATCACCGGGCCGAGCGAATAGATGTACGGATGATCTTCAAGAAAATCAACCGGTTCCCACGGCCGCGTCGGATCAATCTTTTTCATCTCAGGGATAATTTCCTTCTCAACGATTTCGTCTTTCGATTCATTGAGCGCATCCCAAATGACAATGCTCGGATGATTCCAGTTATCGCGGAGCCAGTCTGTAAATTCTTTTGTGATTTGCTCTTTCGTTCCGGTCGTTCCCCAAAATTGCCATTCGTTTTGAATCAGCATCCCGTATTCATCTGCAATGTCGTACCACAGCGGATACATTTGTCCGAGATGATTCCGAAAAAAATTGAAATTGTGCTCTTTCGGAATATCAACAAGCAGGCGCTTGATCCATTCTTTATTCCATGGCAATGCCCCGTGTTCCGGGTCAGAAAGAAAGCGATGAAATGCAATGTTGCCGCCCCGCAAAAATATTTTTTGCCCGTTGAGATAAAAATAAGGACCGACAACTTTGAATTCCCGCATGCCGAACGCTGTCGTAACGGTATCGGTTTGTCCTTCGCGGTCAGAAAGAGAAACATGAAGTTCATACAGAAAAGGAGAATCCGGAGACCACCAGCGACAATTATCAATCGCGCAGCGAATTGTCACTTCAATGCTTTCATTCGGCGCAAGTGTCTGCGCGCTTCGAACTGTTTCGCACGCAACGGTTCCGGATGATTTTTCTTTTACATACGCTTCAATGATAATGTTCTTATGTACAGCAAGGGTATGTTCAATTGAGATATGCGCTTCAACTTCATTCGTTGTGATATGCGGGATAATCTGAACCAGTGAAATCCGGGGTGAATCCGACAACACAAGGGAAACATCGCCCCAAATCCCGGGAATGAATTTTTTCTTTTCAAGATCTTTCCCAACGGCGCTTTCAGGAGAAAGCGCTGCTTTCGAACCGACGCGAACGACCAGTTCATTTTTTTCTGTTTCGTGAAGCGAGCCGTCAAGAAAATATTCCTGAGAAGTGTAACAGCTTATGCTTCCACCGAGGCGAACTCTATTCAACCATACAGCTGTTCCGTACTGCGCTTGTCCGATGCGCAGAAATGCCGCTTCATACTTTCGTTCACCATGTAATCGAAAGTGAGTTCGGTACCAAAAATAATCCGTCCGTTCCCAATCACATGCCGGTTCTGCGAGGTCAATCAAGCCGGGCACCGGCACTCGATGGTTCCACGCCTGTGGAAAACGTTCAGCTTCTCCGCATTCAAGTTCCCACGCACCGTTCAATGAAATGAGAGCTCTCGCATCGTTCTTCGCCACAGACACTTTCCTAACCTCTTCCACCGCGTTTTCCAAATTTTTTAATACTCCAATTCAACCGTTGCAGGAAACTTTCTGACTTCTACCGTGTTATCATTCTGTACTTTCGAAACTTTGCCGTTCACAAACGCCCTTTGCACGATAGCATTTCTCGGCGAAGTAACAACAAGATGCGTTTGCAACATATCAACTGTTCCTGAAAAAGAATATACGATGGAATTTGCTTTTGAGGAAACAGTATAACTTAACTTTCCATAATATGTCGGCAAATTTTTGAGAACAACGCGATTCGTGCCTGCACACCGAAGTGATAATGAGGCATCTGAAGTTGCATCGGAATCGTTCCGGCACGCAAGCGTGTCGCTAATCCACTCCTCAGAAATTCCGGCACCGATCACAAGCGACGTGTCTCTCTCCCGTTCGTACACGAACATCGAACGAACGGAGCGAATGAAATCCGAGCCGACCCACGTATGCGGCATATCCCCGATATATTTCGGCGTGTCGCGATCCTTCCACACAACTTCCGCCCATTCATTCCACGTTGCAGGACGGCGATCGTGCATAAAGAAGTTTATCAATTCCTGCACTTTCTCACGCTCGCCCAAGCGAATAAACGAGCCGATAATTCGTGTCTCGTACGGAGTGTAGGCTGTCCAATCAATTTTGTTTTTCTCCCGTTGTACAAAAAAAGAATAATAGTTCTGAAACGTATTATGCAACTGAGGTTCAGGGATGTTGCCGAGCTCGCCGCCGGGATCAATACCGATCGTCGTTGATGTCGCATCGAAATCGCCGAGCTCAACACACCCGGGAATGTAATTAATATTTTTGTTCTGCATTGCCAGCTTCATCGAAGCGTACAAGCACTTCCTGAAGTCGTCGCGTTCAGAAGCAAATTCTTTTTCCAGCTTTGCATTTCCGACCACCGCTGCGATCGTTGCCGCGTCCTTCAATCCGCGAAGAGTGAAAAAATCGTCCCAGTACGAATGCTCAGGATGGTTTGAATACCCTTCGTGACTGATTGATTCAGGAACTAGCCCGTAGCACGCACGCTCTTCCGGCGTTCCGTTCCGATACTTATCTGTCATCCGTTGGGCACGGAGAGACTGGATGTAGCGGACAACTTCAACCACATCGGGAAATTTTCCCCGCAGCCATGTTGTGTCGCGGGTAAAACGAAAATATTGCATCACAGCATAAATAAATTCACCGTGACTGTCATTTTCAGGAACAGGATCGGCACCGCGGGTATCAACAACGCACGGAACTTTTCCGCTCGGGTAAATATATTTCGCATACCAATCAATGAATTGACACACTTCTGCCGTGTCGCCGCATTCCAATAAAGCTGTCGAGGTCAGTGCGCCGTCGCGAATCCACGAGCGCTCATACGAACGCGAACCGGGCTGAATTGCGGGACCGTCACGATTGATGAGGATGTACGCAAGATTCGATTTTACTGCGTTAATGATTTCCTGAGCAGAGCCGGGAAGCTCAATGTCAATTGAATTGACCTTTGCGTTCCAGAAATTTCTTGTTTCGTCAAGTTTCCGTTGCACAAATGAGTTTGCGCTATTCAACGAAGGAACATATTCTGCCGGTATTGAATGAAACGGAACAGCAATATTAAACTCTTTCTCTTCTCCAGCGGAAAGATCAAATTGATATTCAAGGGCGGCAGAAGCATGTTTGAAATGATCCGACACATTTTGCTGTTTAGGCACAACACCCTTTGAAAGATAATCAGTAATGTCTCCTTCATCGAACTCCGCCGCGCCGAAATTATCAGGCGATGTGAGAGGAACAACTTCTTTTTCATTATTCACACGAACGATTCTATCTTTATAGTCCACGCTTGAAATTTCCGAAACCCCGCCCACAATGTTCAAAAATTGCCATGGCGGATTCACTTGAAACGGACGAATCGCAATGAACAATTTTCCTTTCAATTGTTTCGCGCCGACATTTTTTATTTTGTACCGAGCAATAAGAACAGAACTACCTTCTTCCCCGCTCGCGAATCCAGTGACGCGCAATTGTATCCAGCTTCGTCGCCATTCGACTGAAGGAATGGGCAAGTATCTTTTTTCTAGTGATTGCTTCAGTTCAACATCGTTCCACGTTATCAGCGAATCATTGACAAAAAGAAACGGCTCAAGCGAGAAACTCGATTTGTCAACTTCAATTTGTCCTTCTTCATTCATCAACGCTTCCCTCGTGTCACCGCTTGCGCCAATAAGCGTCCAGTACGATTGGCGATGCGAAAAATATTTCGGGTAAAATCCGACAGGTGCATCGTGGGCGACTGAATCGTAAAAGGCATTGAGCGAGCTGCCAAAATCGAAACCTTGAATTGCTATACTCGAAACTCTGTACATATTTTCTTGACTACTGCTCAAAAAATTGAGTTTAACATATCGGGCAGCGGCATTCGGCAAATAAATGTAATCACGCCCACCGTTGCTGTTGAACACTTCGTAGCCATTCGTCCATTCTTGTTTGTCGTCAGAAAGTTCTACTTGATAATGCCGTGCAAAAGCTTTTCCGCTCCAATCAATTATCAAGCCGCCAATCTCGCGGACGTTCTGGCAATCGAGAAGAAGCCAGCTCTGCTTCTCCCGGTTTTCATTTTCCCAGCTCGTTTCTCCGTTATTATCAAGGACAAAATTCGGCGCATGATTTTTTTTGAAGGATGAAGCAGAAGCAATCGGCATCGGCGGAGGAACAGAATCCGATTCCATGTGCTGAATTTTGAACTCATCGATATAGATTGTTCCTTTCCCGCCTGTTCCTGCTGAAACGACAAACTGGATCTTATCAACCTTGTGAATCATTCCTCCACCGGTCGGTCCCCATGCAAACGTAATATTGTGTTTACTGATCGCTTTCTTTGTCCAGTTTTTCGGATAGGTAATATTTAATTGTTTTATCCAGTACACATTCCCCGCAGAATCAATCAGCTTGAGCTCGAAATTATTGACAGGGGTTTCGCCCCGAAGATAAAAAGTGAATCGGTAATTCTCCGGAAGATCAAGCGGAATTTTTTTCTCGGCGATGGCATAACCGGAGCCGCCGTGAAATTTAAAATGGATAGCCATTGCTTTGCCGATTTTCCCCGGTGCACTCTCAATGGACATTGTCACGCCGTCGGAAACAATCGGCGTCCAGCCATTCAATGATTCAAAATTATCCAGCAGTTTGGTTTGTGCAGGCAGTGATGTAGAAGTGGAAAAAAACAGTAACCGGTAAACAATAATCAGTATCCAGCTTTCGAAATGGGATTTGGTTCTTGGTAATTTGCCGCTGATCATTGTTCCTTGATAACTGTTCATTGTTTTCCCTCGAGCCAGCCGCCCGAAAATCCGGCGCGAAGAAGCCCTTTCACGATGTACAGATTTTTCTTCATCACGTTCCAAACAAAACCGGTACGGTAATTTTCAAGCATGAGCAAGATCGGTCCTTGATCAATTCCTAAATAATCATGGTCAAACCATCCAGCACCATCGTTTGAAGGGTATGTCGGATTAAACGCATCAACAAATCCGTACTTTTTCCATACACGATCGCCGTATTTTTCTTTCATCGCTTTTAATGAAGCGATGCATACATCAGGCGCAAACGGAATTGAACCGCCGGGCGCCGCGGGTGTAATTGTACCGTCGTCGTTCACCCAATCGAACGAAACGCCGTGAGCAGTGTAACCTTGGAATCTTCTCTTCATGCCGTCTATAGCAATTGTCGTGTCGCCGGGTCCGTCGGAGGCTGTGAATCCCCAAACCGAATCGCTGTAGTCTTTATAGCGCCGCGGGTTTTCAATGGCGTATTGCTGCTGCGATAATGTTGCACGCCGCGAATTTTCAAAGTAATCAATTCCCTTTTTCTTCATGTAGTTATCAAAAATGCCGCGGAAGTCAATCCAACACTGAGAATACTGATGACCGAAGAGCGGACCGAAGCTGATGAATTCCATTCCGTAGTATTTCGCCCAGATGTACGTTTTCGTCCATGCAGTCCACGCTTCAGGTGCAATCGGGTACGTCGGCGAGCCGAGTGCGAGAATGTAGAGAAATGCCGCTTCGTTCATTCCTTTCCAGTTTAATTTCGCGAAACCGTGTTCCGGCGTCCATCCCATGTTGACAAGCGGCTTGTCACGCTGCATCGAGTACCAGTCCATCCGGCGATACAATGAGTCGGCAAGCGCGCGAATTTCTTTTTCTTCCGGAGTGTTGCGGTCAAAATATGTTTGGCAGAAAAGCGCGCCGTACATCAGAAGCGCCGTGTCAATTGTCGAAACTTCAACCTCATCAAAGCGTGCCCCGGAATTCATATCGAGAAAATGATAATAAAATCCTTTGTAGCCGGTTGTGCCTGTTTTATCCGGGCTCATTTTTGCCGTCCAGAAAAAGCGGAGCGTCGTCAGCACGCGCTCGATTGCCTGTTCGCGGGTAATGTATCCGCGTTCTACGCCGATCGGATATGCCGTCAAGGCAAAGCCGACGGCGGCAATGCTCGAAAAAGTTTTTGTCGGAAAGCGATCAGGCGCCAGTCCATTGGCAAGATTTGTCGTTTCCCAAAAAAAATTGAACGTGCGATGTTCAAGCGAATCGAGAAATGCGTTCCCCTGCACTTTCTCCTGTGCATTTGCAGAAACAAATAACAGGGCGACGAACAAAAAGACAAGTTTTTTTTCCATGACGGTCTATTTGAGGTAGGTCATTTTTTTTACTGCGATGAAGTTTCCCGCAGATAATTTATAGAAATAAATCCCGCTGGCAAGATTGTAGGTACTGGCAGCAAACACGGCATTATGAACGCCGGTTTCCTGAGTGTCATTGACAAGTGTTGCAATTTTTGCGCCGATTAAATTATACAATTCGAGCCGCACGAAACTTTTCTTCGGAAGCTGGTATGTTA
>JAGWND010000197.1 GCA_028873075.1 Bacteroidota bacterium | reverse complement strand
AAATTAATTATGGTTTCTTAAATAACATTTTACTTTTTAATAAATACGAACGCTACATAGTCAAAAATTTTACAGTTTTTAAGTATTTGCTTTTTCTAGAGATTAAGGGTGTTGTTGGAAGTAAATAGCTTAATATAATCCTGCGGAGAATACTGGTAAGGGTGAAGGGCGTCAAAACCGAGGAACTGGAATATCTTTTTAAGTAACCCGTTCCTGTGGCAGTCAACGCTTATGGTTACTTTTCCGCCTGTCGTTGTGTTTTCTACAAGCGCGTCAACTGCAGCTTTTATATCACTTACGTGGTTAATCACGTTTAAGCAAAATGTATAAGTGAATTTTTGTTGTGAGAAATAATCTTCAACGCCGGATTTAACAAAAGTAGTTTTCGGGAAATCCGCTTTACTAAAATGTGTAAGATGTTCCTCATAGTGTTCTAATAACGGGTCGACTGCAGTAATATCAGCGCCATCGAAAGCAATAAAGATTCCAGCAGGACCGCATCCTGCATCAAGAATTCTTTCGTTCTTTATTTCTTCATAATTGAGTTCGAGTTTGCTCAGATAAGACAGCCAATACTCTTTTTTCTTTTGGTAGTATTCTGCTTTCTTTTGCTTTTTAAGATACCT
Source organism: Bacteroidota bacterium (assembly GCA_028873075.1). Classification (GTDB taxonomy): domain Bacteria; phylum Bacteroidota; class Ignavibacteria; order UBA10030; family UBA8401; genus JAJYOI01. The sequence continues at coordinate 5,779 of JAGWND010000197.1, read as the reverse complement.
TTTCCACCATCTGATTTCAAGAAACTGTGCGACTTTCCATTTTATGTTCCGCATTGTTTACCTGTTGGTTATTACGCTTCGCTTTTTTCTTGTTTGGTCTTTGGTTATTTCATGCGAAGTGAGAGGTACTGTCTAAAGAAAATATTTCGTGGTTCAAGCGCAGTCGATATCAATAACGCTCAGTCTCATAATTTCTTCGCCGCTATTGCGAGCCACTCGTTTTCGCGGACAGTTTCAAGCGTTTCATAACGCGCTTCAATCAGAGCGTTAGTAACAATTTCTTTATCTTCGCCAACAAATCCGGAAAGAAGAACAATCCCTTTTTGCTTGAGTTGCTTAGTGATTTTATCAAGCAATGAGATAATGATTGTTCGCGTGATGTTTGCCAGAATAAGATCAAATGCGGCTTCTTCGATTATTTCAATTGAGCCGAGTTTTATTTCTATAAAGTTTTCAACGTTGTTGAGATGAACATTATCCTGTGCATTCTTGAATGACCACTCGTCTGTATCAATTCCAATTGCCGAAGCCGCTCCTAATTTGATTGCAGCGATGCTGAGAATGCCCGTGCCTGTTCCGATATCAAGAACATGGGCGTGTGGAATACAGTGCCGTTCCAACAGTCGAAGCATCAAGCGTGTTGTCTCGTGGTGTCCGGTTCCGAATGACATCTTCGGTTCGATAACAAGGTGAATTATACCGTCATTGGCCGACGCTTTGTTCCACGACGGTTCAATAATGATTTGTTCTGACGCCCGGATTGGCTGAATTGTTTTTTCCCATTCGGCATTCCAATTGTGGTTCTGGATTTCCCGGACACTCGCAATAACATATTCTTCGTGCGTGTACTGGGTAATTGCGGACTCAATTTCCTTTTGCATCGTATCGCTCCATAATTCCTTGACAACGTACGCATGGATTCCATCGGAATTTTCGAAAAATCCGGTAAAAGGTAAATGCTGTAAAGAAGCTATTATGATTTCACGGAGAGATTCATCAGGAGGAATGGAGAGAAGAATGTCAATGTAGATCTCGTTCATTTTTGCCACGGCAAATCTTACGGCTCGGTCTGAATGTGCATCCGCTTTGCTATAAGTTCGTCAACAATGGTGGAATTCATGCTGAGCCAGAAAATCTGATCCTGATAATTTTCCTGCATGCGTCTGTCCGCTTTGTTGTAACGAACGTTGAGAACATAGATAAGCCATACGACGGCAACAGGGAGAATCTGTTCTATGAAGATGTGTCCTGACGCTGCGATTTTCACAGCAACGAACACTATGCCGAGCACACCGAACCAGAACGAAGTTCTCCGAATACTGATCATAACGTGGTAAATCGTTCCGAAGAAAAAAATTTTGTCGCGCACAGTGGCCGGAATGTAGTGATTCAGGATATAAAAATATAAACGGCGTGCTTCATCTTCGCTCATTGCCGGCGCGTCTTTTATTCTCCGTGATCGCTCAAGAATATATTGGCTCGGCTGATTTGAGAGAAATGCTTTTCTCTTTTTCGGGCTTTCTTTTGCATACATTGTGAGCCCCGCAATCATAGCGCCGATGAAAAATGCCGGAAGCCCGATTTCCCATTCATCAAATGGAAAAAAAGGGAGAGTAAAGGCGGCGATGTATACAAACAACACCAGAATAAAATAAAACCCCGGCGCAAGAATGCGGACGAATTCATACAAGCCGAAATGAGCGAGCGCATGCTCCTTCATGGCGTCCTCCTTTGTTGGAATGGCGGAATGATGGAATAATGGAAGCTATCGAAAAATTCCGTTATTCCATTTTCCAAAGTTCGAAATTATAGATGGCCAGCATTCTGAGTATAAACAACGTACGTCGTCACTTTCCCGACAGCTTCAAGACTTTCAGCGCTGCATTTGTCCGGAGTATCTTCCAACGTATGCCAGTACGGATATTGGAAATCTATAATGTCAACGGTCGGAATTCCACCTTCATTTAACGGAATATGATCGTCGAAGATTTGTTCGCCCGGCGTGTTGACAAATTGCGAGACGTCTAATTTTTCTGCAGCAGACCAGATTGTTTCGACAACATCCGGAGCATACGAAAGAGAGTTTTGCTCGATGGGAATCTGGAGGTCGTTATCACCGATCATGTCGAGGAGGATGCCGAAACGCGGACGGTAATTCGGATTGCGCGTATCAACGAAGTGGCGCGTGCCGAGCGAAAATTTCTGAAGGTCCTGTTCCTTCCCGTAATCTTCTCCATCCACTAACAAAATGTCAACGCCGATTGGCGGCGGAGATTGTTTGAAGAGCCGTGCCATTTCCAACAAGACCGCAACTCCGCTTGCGCCGTCGTTTGCTCCAAGGATCGGTTGATTTCGTTTCGACGGGTCGGCTTCCATGTCGGCGCGCGGGCGCGTGTCCCAATGCGCAACAAGCAGAATTCGCTCCGTCATTGATGGGTGAAACGATGCGAAGATGTTTGTCAGAACCAACATTTCGTTGTTGTAGCCGCGATATGTGAATTCCTGGCGGCTGACGACATCAGCATTTCTTGTGAGTTCGCCGTCAAGGAATGCGAGACACTTCGCATGTCCCGTAGAATTCGGATTGCGCGGACCGAAGTCGGTTTGGTCCTTCAACAACGAAAATGCCGCCGTTCCGTCGAAGCGGGGGATATTCACGTTAGAAGTCCCTTTTGAAGCTGACGCCGGCTGTGGAGCTGATTGAGCACTCTTTTTGTTCTCCCGTTTAGTTGAACAGGCTGAAAGCAAGAAGGCGATGAGAAGAAAAGGTGTAATTTTGTTCATGAAGTAACAGTCTTCTTAAATTCTGGGAAAGTATACGAAAATGGCGTGGGATAATCAATAAGATATCAGGCGGCCGGGAAACGCCGTCAGACATCTTCTACTGCAACTTTTTTGGCTTCTGTTCGTTACTGAACAATAACGACAATTTCTTAAAGGAGCTTCTATGAAAACTTCTCTTACATCGTGGATAAAGATTGCGATCTTTGTTCTTGTCGGCGTTCTCTTTACCGGCGTTATGGTGAAGTATTCACATTCACAATTTACAGGCGGCGAAAAATTACACACCCGTCATTCTTCCTTTGACAGCTTCTTCGACAGAGGAGCTGAATCGAGTCGTCATTTTGAAAAAAACTTTGCTGTCTCACATGGAGGCACGTTGCATCTTGATTCCGATGATGGCGATGTTGATATCGAATCGTGGGATAAAAACGAAGTGAAAATAACAGTCGATATTTCAGGAAACGAAGAGCGCGTTGACAAATTCGATGTGCGTTTTTCCTCGTCCGGTAACGATGTGGATATTGTCGGTCGCTCGAATGAAAATAACTTTTTCAAGTGGGGCGGCGGCAACTTTCAGGTAAAGTATCACGTTACCGTTCCGAGTAAATTTAATCTCGATGCGACAACCGCAGGGGGCGATATGACTGCCGACGGAATTTCCGGCGACGTTACGTATCACACCAGCGGGGGAGACATTACCGTGCGTTCGATTGACGGGAAAACCGATCTCTCGACCTCCGGCGGTGATGTGAAGGCGAACAATGTGAAGGGCGATCTGAAAATCAATACTTCAGGCGGCGATGTTGTAACCGACGGTGTAAAAGGAAAAGTAGATGCTGAAACTTCGGGCGGTTCGGTGACTGTAAGCTCAACAGACGGAAGCGTTCATGCAGAATCTTCCGGCGGCGACATTACGGTGAATTTCAAAGGGGAGAATAAAGGCATTAATGTTGAGACTTCGGGCGGAACAGTTGAATTGTATCTTGACGATTCCGTGAAAGCCACGGTTGATGCTTCGACGAGCGGGGGCAGGGTCCGTTGCGAATTGCCGGTCACGGTCCAAGGTGATGTTGAAGATGATGAGTTGCACGGAACGATTAACGGCGGCGGCGCAACGATTCGTGCGAGGTCATCCGGCGGTGATATAAAAATTATGTCAGGGAAGAATAATTGAATTCCGATGTGACGCAAAACGTAACACCGAGCTTTGCTCGGTGTTAGTGAGAAAATATCATAGCAACTTGCAACGCCGGCGAGAATGCCGGCGTTGCTATTTGCATAATCAGTTAGCGGCGGAAACTTGCCATTGCGACAGCAATTGAATCTTGCGCCGCATGATACGGTGCATCCGAGCCGATGAAGTTTTGCATCATCATAGAAAATGCGAGCGGCTCGTTGTCTGCCGTGTGAACATAACCGGAGAGTGTGCTCACGCCGCTGATCGATCCGGTTTTTGCGTGAACATTGTTTTGCGCAGGTGTTCCGCGCATTCTGTCCTCGAGCGTTCCGTCCACACCGGCGATCGGGAGTGATGCGTAATACAAATCGAAAAGTTTTTTCTCGTGATACATTCCGCTGAGCAACTTGATGTACATCGCCGGTGTCAGCACATTATAATGTGAAACGCCCGAGCCGTCTACCATCAAAAATTTTGTCGAGTCGATTCCAAAACCTGCAAGAATACGTTTCACAACAGAAATCCCGTGTTGCGATGTTCCGGGGATTCCATAGTGCGAAGCGCCGATAATTTTCAATAGATTTTCTGCAGAGAGGTTGTCGCTGACTTTATTCAGATAGACGATCACCGAATCCATCGGCTGTGCGTGTGCAGAAAGCAAAGCCGCCGTTCGCGGAATCGAGTCAACCGATAGTGTTCCATCCAATTCTACTCCTTGCCTGCGTAACTCTTCTTTTGCGAGAGTCAGGAAATATAATTCGGGATTCAGCACCGTAATTTCTTCCACATCATCAGGCGCACCGAGCGGCATTGTTCCTTTTACCGTGATTGCGTTGAGCCGCTCCTCGTATTTCCGGGAAACTTCAAGCGTGTTGATACCCGAATCGTTCATCGTAGCCGAGTTTTCGAGCGAAACGTACGCCGTTGGCGGGTCAATAATCACCGTCGGCGGGTCCCCGGCATTATAGCCGGCGTGAACCGTCACCTGAACGCAATTGTGATTGATCGTGAGAGGAGAGTTATACGCCGCATAACCGTACGGTTCATCATCCCACATCCACCCCACGCCCCATCGCTGGTTATCGAAGTAGGAAACGTCGCCGATAAGGTTGCCTTCGATTTCTTTAATGCCTGTCTTTTTCACGCTCGAAATCAGTTCCGCAAGCTCATGCGTGTTGAAATCGGGATCGCCGTATCCTTTGAAATAAAGATTGCCCTGCTCAACGCTGTCGTGAATGGAAGTATCGGCGAGAAGGAGCGTCGTGAATTCATAGTCTGCGCCGAGCGTATTCAATCCGGCTGCCGTGGTGAGCAGTTTCATGTTCGATGCGGGATGAAACAACATGTTTGCGTTCCGCTCGTACAACACTTCACCGGTTGCGAGAGAAACGATTTTGATTCCGGTTTGACATGGCACGAAAAGTGAATCCGACAGGAAACGATCGATCCGCTCTCTAAATTTTTGCAGACGGTTAGGCGGGGCAACAATAGGATTAAGCGTTGCGCATCCAGAAAAAAACAGGAAAGAAAAAAAGAAAACATACCGCATCCCTAAAGTGGTTTTCAACCGGAACATGGCGTCCTTTCGATGTATGATGAACGATTGAACTGTTTGCTCAATGTAGAAAAAAAATCAGACCGCCACAAGATGAATTGCAGTTTTTTGATATTCTTGTTTCATTTCTTATATTTTTAGCATGAATAAGAGCGTGATCATTGTAGGTATCGAAACGTCGTGTGATGAAACCTCTGTCGCGGTTCTGCGCGACAACGTTGTGCTTTCCAATATTGTTTCGTCGCAGTATATTCACGAGCAAT
>JAGWND010000196.1 GCA_028873075.1 Bacteroidota bacterium | reverse complement strand
AGAGCTTCAAGAATTCGGAAGATCCAATAATATTTCCGTTTCTAAAATTAAATAGTAACTACAGCAACTTTATACTTTTTCCAAAAGAGATAACAAATGTATATGTCAAGAGTGCGGAACCCGATAAGAAAAAAGTTCGAATATCCCCACTAAAATACGATGATTGGAATGATTACGGATTAATTTGTTCGCTTTCTGAACCATTCTTAACACCAGTGATTGAACATATTCTTAGCGCGATAGCTGGCTATGGGACGCCTGATTACCCAGTTGTTGTTAAAAAAATGATTGAAGAAAATGTCAAATGCGTCAATAAAAACTAAGGACGTCCAAGCGTCGAGCTACTATTCGGCGGATGTCTTCTCTGGAGTGGGTGGACTCAGTGAAGGTATGAGTCAAGCCGGATTTGAAACGAAAGTCGCGATTGAAATTGAGGCAGATGCTGTGCTTGCCTTCAAAATGAATCATACCACAACAGATGTGATTGAACGAGACATAAAAAAAATCACAGCAGCAGAGATAAAACAAAAACTTAACGGTCAACCGCTACATTTGCTTGCCGGCTGTCCGCCATGCCAAGGGTTCTCATCTGTGCGCCGTCTTAACCGGAAAAGAAATGTAAGAGACGAAAGAAACAGCCTTGTGATGCAGTATGTACGGTTGGTTCGGGAATTGCACCCCTTAACAATCATGATGGAAAATGTCCCCGCGTTAAAGGATTATTATTTGTTTAAGGAAGCAGTGGAAGAGTTGGATGAGTTAGGGTATCATCCGAAATACAAGGTTGTAAATGTCCGTGATTACGGGGTACCGCAAAGAAGAAGAAGATTGGTGTTGGTCGGTTCAATTCTTGGAGAGATTGAGGTTGCGGACGGAAATGGAGAGAAAGTTACAGTGCGTGACGCTATCGGCGGTTTACCCCGAATTGAAGAAACAAACGACCCGGTTCATCAGATACTTCCTTCACATACACCGAAAGTTATGAAGCGCATTCGGCTTACTCCCAAAGACGGCGGAAGTTGGAAAGATTTACCCAAAGAATATATTTTGAAATGTCATGATAAAGAAAATGTCGGGTTCAATGACATTTACGGTCGGTTGCGCTGGGATGATTACTCAACAACAATCACCGGTGGTTGCTTGAATCCTTCGAAAGGAAGATTTCTGCATCCTGAAGAAGACCGGTGTATCACGGCAAGGGAAGCGGCACTGTTACAATCATTTCCTATATCGTATAAGTTTCCGACAAACATCTCAAAAACTTCTTTGGCATTGCTTATTGGTAACGCATTGCCTCCGAAATTCAGCTACATTCAGTCATTGAACATAAAGAAGCATCTGGACAAATATCTTGGCTGATATTTTTACCAAGAAGAAGCGGTCTGCAATTATGCAGAAGATAGGGCCGCAGAATTCCTCCCAAGAAAAAAAACTTCAAAGCTTACTTACATCACTCGGTTATAAATATAATCTTCACTCAAAGAAGCTTCCCGGTAAACCCGATATTGTTTTTCCTCGCCGCAAAAAAGTTATTTTTGTTAACGGTTGCTTTTGGCACGGGCACACTTGCGGTAGAGCAACACTGCCTCGAACCAATCGAGCATTCTGGAAAAATAAAATTGAGGGGAATATCAAAAGAGACAAGCGGGTAAGGCGTGAATTGTCAAAGCTTGGTTGGAAATCATTGGTTGTGTGGCAATGCCAACTGAAAAAATCTAAGCGGGAAGTGTTAACGCGAAGGATCGAGAAATTTATTCACGTAAATGTTTCATAATTCCCGCTCGCGTTCCTTTTTTCTTTCCCGCATTAGCGCCTTCAACATTTTTCCATCTGTTCCTAAGATTCCGGCAAAGCTTTCAAAATACTTTTTGTTGAGCGGCTTCACTACAATACCATCTTCTTGTTCGATGAAGGCAAGTTTTGTTCCCGGCTTCAGTTTCAATTTGCGCCGTAGTTTTGCCGGCACAGTGATCCGTCCGTTTGTTGTTACAACAGAAGTTTGCATGCTTTTCTCGTGTTCGATTAAAGTCCGGTAGTGGTATATTTTGTAGTGTAGGAACGGCCGCAAGACCGTTCCCGTTGCACTTCACAAATTACAGACTGAGGTAACGCAATGCAAGCATGAACTTTGCAAGTCCGCCGAAAGGCGGATCGGACAGAAAATCGTCTGAACATTTCGAGAGAACACACACGGACGTGCGTCCGTGCCTACAGGCAAGCGTATCGGACAATAACGAAAGGGAATAAATCCCGGCTAAGAAAACGCCGGAATGACGCTGAGAATTTATTCTTCGAGACATCTGAAAAACTTTTTTTTAAATAACGCTCTGTCGCACTGAGCGTAGTCGAAGTGCGAAAATTGGAACAACATCATGGTTCGACGGAGTTTATCGCGCGAGGCGGGACTCACCACGACAGCCGCCCTGAGCGTAGTCGAAGGGCGGAACAGCCTCTTTCTTCTCGATGTCATTATTATGTGTCCAGTATTTTCCCCTTGGTTTCGGGGAACGTCCAGATCCAGATTCCGGTGAGGAGTGCGAACAACGCCGCGAGAGAAATTCCGCCGCCGAGCCCGTATTTTTCTGCAATGAGTGCAATAACCACCGGTGTGAAGAACTGGATTCCGCGCGCAAGATTGAATGCCGAGCCCATTGCGGTATTTCTGATGGAGGTGGGAAAAAGCTCTGCACACAACGGACCGAATCCGCTGAAGACACCCGTCCCGAATCCGACGAGAAACAGGAATCCGAGAATGACGGCAGGATACGAGACGATCGCATCCCAAAAGATCGTTGTCATCAGTAATCCGATCGCCCAGAAGAACGAGTAGACGGTGAACGCGGGGCGGCGTCCCACCGAATCCGCCATGAAGCCGAAAGAAACGTAGCCGAGCACACCGCCGCCTTGCGCAACGATCATCCAGAGCGCAGAGCGGGTCAATGTGAGATGCCGCTGCTCGTGAAGATAGCCGGGAAGCCACGAGTAGGTGAACCAGTACGCCGACATGAGAAAGATGGCGAGCAGAAGCGATTGAAGAAAAAGCTTCGCATGATCTTGTGAGAAAAGCGATTTGAATTTTGCCAATGCTGAAATCGTGCCTTGCGATACGTCTTTGCCGCGCTCAAGCCACATATCAGATTCGGGGAGATGTTTGCGGACGAAGACGACGAGAACTGCCGGAAGAACGGAGACGAAGAAAGACATTCTCCATCCGATGACGGGGGTAAGAAATCCGCCGACGACCGAAGCGAGAAGAACTCCGACCGGTGCGCCGGTCTGCATGAACGCGCTGAACCTGCCGCGCACTTTCGGCGGGAACGATTCGCCGATGTAGGTTTGTCCCGTTGCCCATTCCCCGCCGACGCCGAACCCGGTGATGATGCGGAAGAAGAGGAGGAGCTCGAGCGACGAGGCAAGCCCGCAGAGGAATGTGCCGACGCTGTACGTCAGGATCGTCCATTGAAGAACGCTTCTTCTTCCGAACCGATCGGACAGAATTCCGAAGACAACGCCGCCGAGGGCTGTGGCGGCGAGCGACACGCCTAACACGTACGACAATCCGACGTTGGAAAGATGAAGCTCTTTACCGATGGGGATGAGAAGGAACGAGAAGAGGATGAGATCGTAGAAATCGAAGACCCAGCCGGCCCAGCTCATCAAAAGAATTTTGTAGTGCTGCGATGTCGGCTTGTCGTATTCGTTCAAAAGAGGCATGGAAACCGATTGTGTGAGGCTGTGCGAAGAAGACATCCATGCTCGTTATTCCGTATCCGGTATTCCGGAGTTCGACGAGCAATGAATTTCGAATGAAGCGTTCAGAATGACGAACAATTCCTTCGCACAGCCTCAAAATATTTTGTTACGCTTTGCTTGCTGCAGCCATCGTGGCTCGTCCTTGTGAAGCGAAGCCGACGGCAATCAATGCATCAATGACGGCGAAAATTATTTGAGCGGCAGGCGCAGCGCTGAAAAGAGCGATCACTTCCAAAATTGCTGCCAGGCCGAATCCGACGGTGTTGGCGAGGACGATTGCATTGAGCGCTTTGGAAGGCTCTGCGTTTCGGGCGAACCAGTTCAGCACTGCAATTCCGATTGCCATACTCGCAATAGCCCGCAGATTTGCGAGAAGCGCGGCTGACGCCCCTGCTCCCGCACTGCCGAACATGATCGCATCCGGCGCAACAAGGAATCCGATGCCGAGAAGCGCCATATAGACGGCAGAAATGCTTAACAGCGAATTCAGTTTCATCATACATCCTCCTTTTAGAGTGTGAGTGGTTGAGTGAGTTAGGTGAACGCCGCTTTTCCTGCTTTGAGAACTTCGGACGGGAATGTATTTTGACTTATCAATACCGATTCTATTGAATCGAATTGTGCCTGCGTGAGGTAGTTTTTGATCGAAATAGGGCGGCAGCCGGTGAGCAGTGCGGGGAAATGTTTTGCGAGCCACTGCCAGAATTTATTGTACCACTTTGTGCCGAAGGACATCGTTGAAATGACAATGCGTCCGCCGGGCTTGAGGACCCTGTAGTATTCTGAAAGGAGGGGAGGAAAATCTTTTTCGGGCAGGAGGTCAATCATGAAGTTGTTGACCAGGAGGTCGAACGTATTGGAATCGAACGGAAGCTTATATGCACTGGCAATCTGCAAGCGGTATCGTTCTTTCGGATATTTTTTCATTCGTTCATCCGCTTTTGCCATCATGCTCGGTGAAACATCAATGCCCTCGGTGACGCCGCCGGTGTTCCGCCGGACGATCTCAGCGAACACCGCTCCCGTTCCGACTGCGACTTCTAAAATCCGTTCGCCGCTTTGTATGTGGGCAAGCTCTATCACCTTTTTGGCGGACTTTGATTCTGTCAGCCAGCTCCAGAAATTGTAGAACCATGCCACACCCGAGTATTCGTCCTTAACTTTTGCTTCCGCGTAATTTTGTCTTAGTATGTTTTCTTTTTCCATAGTTATCTCCTGTCTGCAAACTGCGGTTAATGTAGAAATTTGATCGGCAAACGTCAAGTGGCAGGCGAAATTTTATTTGACAGAATCAAATAATTGCAGTATGTTCGTTTTATGGAACGCAACGGCAGCGAAATACCGCACAGGCGTCCCGCCTACAGCGGGACAGACTACGGCGCAAAGAAACCGCTTTCTCTCAACGATATTACGATTCGCACCGAGTTGAAGCCGGGCGACATCGGCTACATTGTTTATCTTCACGGAAAATTATACAAAGAGGAATATAATTACGGCATCGAATTTGAAACGTACGTTGCTTCGGGCTTGAGCGAGTTTTACAAAAATTACAATCCGAAAAAAGAATGCGTCTGGATTTGCGAACACAACAATCGCATTGTCGGCAGTTTGTTTTTGGTGAACAGGGGAGAAGCGGCGCAACTGCGGTATTTTCTGTTGTGTCCCGAATACAGGGGAATCGGCTTGGGTTCGAAGCTCATCACGCTTTTTATGGAATTTTTCCGTCATTGCGGTTACAAGAGTTCATATTTGTGGACGACACACGAGCTGGCCGCCGCCGCACATTTGTATACGCAAGCCGGTTTCGTTCTGACGGAAGAAAAAGAATCCACAAGTTTTGGAAAGCGTCTGAGGGAACAGAGGTATGATCTCATCGTACAGTAAAACTGGGGTTCACTGAAAGTACTTCCCCTGCAATATTCTGAATTCGATATTCGTTATTCCCTTGCATCGTGAACATCGCACAAGGAATAACGGGGTAGAAGCTCTTTTTGGATCAACATCATCGTCTGCGTTTCAGTACAATAAAAAAGCCTCTCTGTCTGGAGCAGGGAGGCTTTTTTGTTACTGCGAACATCACTCTCAGTTCATTTTCATCTTGTGATGTTCGTGAGTTTCGGATTTTTTTGCATCATTTTTAGAATCGGAATTGTCGGCGATTTCTTTTATTGAAGAGACTTTGAAATTGTCCTCCCCGTTCGTGCCGGTTACTTCGATCATGATATGATTTTGCCTTTCAGTTTTCCTCACAAGGGCGAGCGCCTCTTTGTCACCATTTTTATCGAACTTGATGTATTTTCCCTCTGACATTACGCCGTACCCGCTTGCAATGCAGTCATCTTCAAGTGCGCACGACTTTGAATGCTTTGCCGCTTTTTCCATTGCGATTTTCGGTCCCTTTGTTACTGCCATCGAAGCGCACATTTCATCCATTAAATAGCCTTGAATTGTAGTGTTTTTGGCTGTTTTTTCTACTTTTCCCTGAGCGAAAAGAGAAAGGCTTGCGATGGTAAGAAGAGCGAGAGCAACATAAAAATTAGTTTTTTTCATAGAAAATTCCTTACATTTGTTGTGAATTTCTGTTGCACTTATTGGTTTCTAATGAGGAATAAAACATAGTGAATTTTAAAAAGTTCCTGAATGATAAAAAAACAGTAGCTTTTTAT
>JAGWND010000008.1 GCA_028873075.1 Bacteroidota bacterium | reverse complement strand
ATTACATCGGAAAGCCGCTCGATTTCCAGGCAACCGTGAGTGCTCAAACGGCCGCCGGCGCTCTCTCTGCCGATGCGTCAATGAATCTTACCGGCGCTGCAATGAGATACGAAGCGACTGCAAAAGGGGAGGCTGTTAACCTTGCGCGGTTCTTTCCGGCAGCTTCTCTCAATTCCCGAGTGAATTTTTCAGCGTCAATCCGCGGGGAAGGGACGTCGTTGGACGATTTGAGTTCGACGGCAGCCGTCGTGGTGGACTCCTCGCTCATTCATTCCATCGAAGTGCATCGCGCGGCTGTAACGGTTTCGGTGCAGAAGAAAATTATTCGGACGGAAATATCGCTCGCTTCAGCGCATGGCTCGGCATCGGTTAACGGTACCGTAGATTTTTCCCGTGGGGGGATGCAGCATGCGAGAGAAGCAGCAAGCTATACAGTGAGCGGCGGCATCACCCATTTCGATTTCTCTCCGTTCTTGAAAGAAGAGCAATTCAGTTCCGATTGTTCGCTGACATTCGGCATACAGGGAAAAAACCTTTCGCTCGAAGAAACAAACGCCGATGCGTGGCTGCAATTCGACCGCTCTCGTTTCGGGTCGCACATTTTTGAAGGGGGCAGAGCGGCGATGAAAGTCGCACAGGATTCTCTTCGCCAGAAGTTGATCGAGCTGCATTCTCCCGTAGCGGATCTTTCTGTGAACGGCGTGTTTTCATATCAAAGTCTTATCGAGATTATCAGGGCACAGGTGCGGGGTTTCTCGAAAACGTATCGTGCGCAGCGCGCAATGTTCGATTCTACGGCGGCGAATCTTTCAACAGATACAGGGGAGAAGAATTATTCTGCTCGGGATGAATCCGTGCAAACTGTTCAGCGGCTCCATTACTCATTAGATGTGAAGGACATTGAGCCGGTCGTTTTTTTGTTCGGCGAAAACGGCTGCACTGTCACGGGTTCAATCGCCGGCACACTGATCGGCACGAGAGATTCTCTTTCTGCAGAAGGAAACATCGCGGTTCGTTCCGGCCGCTATCCGCTTTCGTCCCAATCGGGATTTCTTGTTGTAGAAAACGGCACCGCGTTGTTTCATTTCAATAATCTTCGTCCTGATAGCTTGCTCTCCTCTTTCGACGGTCCCATTGTGAGGCTCAAACTTGCTGCTGATAATATCTTTTTAGGAGAAACGCAGTTCAGAAAAGCGTCGGTGGATTATGTCTATCATAATCGTGTCGGTAAGTATGCGATTTCCGGCTCGCTCGATACGACGCTCGATGTCAGCCTCGGCGGACATCTTGAAGTACATCCCGAACTGTCGGGATATCGTCTTCAGCTTGATCGCTGTTCTCTCCGCTATCAAGGGTATGAATTGAACAACGCATCTCCGCTCACGGCGGCAGTTACGCCTGCCGGTGTCAGGCTCGATTCCGTGGTGTTCACTCATCAAGATGAGCGGTTGAGCGTTGGCGGCGAGCTTAACTTTCATGGTGCCGTCAGCGGGTTTATGAATCTTCAGAATTATTCTGTCGGCGATTTATATTATGCGGGAGGATCACAGAGCTTCAAACAGGAAGCCTTGGCATTCGGAGGAACGGTACAGGGTACGTGTACGATTTCAGGAACAATGGAAAAACCGATCATCCGGGCGCATGTCGTTGCTGGCGATGTTATCTACCGCGATTCGTATTTTGGGACGATTGATGCCGCTGTGTTCTATCACGATAAAAGAGCGGACGTTCAAGTTGCGTTGTATCGGGAGCAAGCCGGAGGAGGAAGCGGGAGCGAGCGACAGCTTCTATTAACAGGAATAATGCCGGTAGATCTTTCGCTCGCAGCGGTCGAACATCGTTTTGATTTGCCGGGGCTTGATCTTCGCTTCACGGTAAACGGATTTCAAATCAGCATTCTTAGCCCTTTCATTCCCGATGTTGAGGAATTGAGCGGAACAATGACAGGCTCCGTTCTCTTCGGCGGCTCCCTTTCAGCCCCGGTCTTCAACGGCTCGACGTTGCTGAGTGACGGGGAGTTCAGAATGATGTTGAACAACATCGTGTATCAAGTAAACGGTGCCGTGCAGTTTCGCGACAGCTCGATTCTCTTTTCACAGTTTACGATCTCGAATACACAGAATGATTGGCGCAAGGGGAAAGTCACACTCGACGGCTCCGTGATGATGGGCGGTTTTGTGCCGTCGGCATTTCATCTTCTTGCGAAAGGGGAATTGATGGTGCTGCAGAAAGCGTCTCGTGCGGCGACACCATCGGTTTATGGCGATCTCGTTGCCTCCACCGGCGACGATGGCATTCGGTTTGAAGGCGACTATGTTCATTCGAATGTCACCGGCACGATCTACGTGAAGCAGGCACAGCTTGTGTTTCCGCCGACCCGCTCTGCGAGCGGAACGTCAGCCTCCTCACGATTTGCAAGCGTGACAATTATTGACGATACCACAAAGCAGCACGTTGGGACGCTGCTTCAGCAGAGCCTTCAAGCGCTTGCCCGGCGAAAGAGCGCGATGCGGTACATTGCGGAGCCTTCATTTCTTGACGGACTTGCGTACGACCTCACGATTCAGACCCAAGGTGTTGTGCAAATCACGATGATCTTCAATGCAGCGACAAACGAAGAACTGTTTGCCGATTTGAACGGAAAGTTGAACTTGAGCAAGGAAGGGAAAGACGTTCGTCTAACGGGGACGATTAATGTCTCCGACCGTTCACATTATCAGTTCTACAAACAATTTGATGCAAGCGGGAGCCTGTCATTCACCGGACCGTCCGACAACCCGAAGTTAGACATCAACGCGCAGTACAACGGAACGCATTTGGTAAACGATTCGACAACGGAAAAAGTTGTTGTTTCGCTGGTGATCTCCGGAACGCGCTACGAGCCGAAAGTGAAGATCGGTCTTTCCACGATTGACAATAACAATATTCAAACGGAGCGAACCGGCGACGTAGAAGCCGACGCAATTGCATTTTTGCTGACTTCATCGGCAGGAACGCCGGGGAAATTCCGCGACGATTTGACATCGAACGATAAGCAAGGCATCGCTAACAATTTAGGTGTCGGCGGCGCGATCGGCTATTCCGTTATTTCCGGTTTCGCGAATACAATGCTCTCCGGTATGTTGATGGATTTTATGCGCTCGAACAACATTTCGTTCGTGTCGAGTGCGGAAGTCCGTTCCGTCGGCGCGGAAACAGATTTGCGGCTGAGCGGCGAGGTCGCCGACGCGTACTGGTCGTTCGGCGGAAAAGTGTTCAACGACATTAATAATGCGAACATCAGCGTGCAATTGCCGCTGAGTTCGGTCACGGGCGATCAGAAGCTTCGCAATCTGATGCTTGAAGTGAACCGCAAAGTCGAGTCGGTGGAGCCGAGCGATCCCCGACGGCCGACGAGCGGCATCCGCTTATATTACAGGATTATTTTTTAAGGAATTGTAGCCGCACTCTTTAGCTTCCGCACGGTTTCACAGAGATAAAGCCTGCGGCTATCATATTTACACAGGTGAAAAATTTGTGAGTGATACAATCAAACGACGTGTTGTAGAATTTTTCGATGCGCATCCGCATCAAGCACTGAAATCCCGTCAAGTGGCGCGGCGGCTTGGCATCCGCGATGAAGAAACATTTCAAACACTGCGCACCGTGCTCCACTCGATGGTGGATGAAAAAGTATTGTCGCACACGCGTGGCAAAGGATATTTCCGCCGCCCGCCTGCAAACAAAAAGGGTTCGTCGTCGGCTGTCATTCCCGAACGGGGTTTTCAACAAGGAACGCTGACGATATTCAAACAGGGTCACGGTATTGTTTCCGTTGACGGCGATAGGCACAACGAGATTTATATCGGCCCGAAGTTCCTCGGCACGGGAATGAGCGGCGATACGGTTGAAGTGGCGCTCTTTGCCGCCCATAAGAAACATCCGAAGAATAAAGACGAGCGGCGCGAAGGAGAAATCGTTTCCGTGCTGCTGCGGGCAAATTCCGAAATTGTCGGTACGCTGGAGCAAAGCAAGAATTTCTTTTTTGTTATTCCCGATGACAATACCGTGCCGCGTGACATTTATATTCCGCAGGACAAGGTCAATGGCGCGCGCCCGGGCGACAAAGTTGTCGTGAAGTTTGAATCATGGGAGTCCGATCTCCTGAATCCTGAAGGAGCAATTGTCGAGATTATCGGACGCGCAGGTGAAGTGAGCGCGGAGATCACGTCGGTGATCAAAGCGTTTCATCTTCCGAATAGCTTTCCGCACGAAGTGGAAGAATACGTGAGAAAAATCCCGGAGAGAATTCCGGAAGAAGAAATTGCGCTCCGCACCGATCTCCGTTCGCTTGTTTGCTTTACGATTGACCCTTTTGATGCAAAAGATTTCGATGACGCAATTTCAATCGAGCAGTTTGACGGCGAAACCTTCCGCCTGGGAGTGCACATCGCTGACGTCAGCGCGTACGTGAAAGAAAACACACCGCTCGATGCCGAAGCGTACAAGCGCGGCACAAGCGTCTATCTTGCCAATCAAGTTGTGCCGATGCTGCCGGAAAAATTGTCGAACAATGTGTGCAGCCTTAACCCGCGCGTTGACCGGCTGGCATACACGTGCTTCATGGATATTTCTGCGCAAGGAAAAGTTATCGCCTATTCGATTGAGAAAAGTGTCATCAACTCGAAGCGCCGGTTTACGTACGAAGAAGTGGAGAAAATTCTCGACAGCGGCGAAGGAGATTTTGTCCGCGAGCTATCGCAGGTGTGGTCGCTCGCCTCAACGCTTCGCAAGAAACGCATGAAAAGCGGCAGCGTTGATTTCGATACGCGCGAAGCAAAATTCCGGTATGATACATCGGGAAAGCCAATTGCCATCATCGTTAAAGAACGGCTGAAAAGCCATCAGCTTGTGGAAGAATGTATGCTGATGGCAAATCAAACCGTTGCGAAGCATATCGGGATGTCTAAACAGGTAAAGAATATTTTACCGTTTATGTACCGCGTTCACAATGCGCCGGATATGGAGAAGCTCCGCGAGCTTGCTCTCTTCGTGCAGAAGTTCGGCTATGCGTTAAACGTGTCGTCGTCTGTTTCGTCTAAAGCATTGCAGAAGCTGTTGAATGATGTGAAAGGGACGCCGGAAGAAAATGTGATCACCGAAGTCGCTTTACGGTCAATGGCAAAAGCGGTATATTCTGAAAAGAACATAGGGCACTACGGTTTAGGATTCGATTACTACACGCACTTCACGTCGCCGATCCGCCGTTACCCCGATTTGATCGTTCACAGAATGTTGGAAGAATACGCGCGGGGAATGGCGCCGGCGCGGCGGAAACATTATATCTCGCGCCTGCCGGAGATGGGCCGCTGGTCGTCGGAACGAGAGCGCGTTGCAATGGAAGCCGAGCGCGCATCAGTGAAAGTGATGCAGGCGGAATACATGAAGCAGCACATGGGCGATGAGTTCGATGGAATTATCTCCGGTGTCACACATTTCGGAATCTTTATCGAAATCAACGAGCTGCTTGTCGAAGGAATGCTCCACGTGCGCAATATTGACGATGATTATTATATTCACAATGAAAAACAATACTCGCTCGTCGGACAGCGGCACGGGCGTGCGTTCCGGTTAGGCGATCCGATTAGAGTTCGTGTGATGCGCGTTGATGTGGAAAACCGCGAAATTGATTTCGCATATGTGCCTGAAGCGGCTTCAAAAGCGAAGAAGAAAAAGAAACAAAAACACACATAGGCACTTTTCAGAACATAGATGCGTTGAAATGTATAAAAGTTTAGCTGATAGGCGTTGGGAATTGAGAGTTGAACATTGAACATTTCATTGCTTGACGTGAAGGGAAATATTCAATGCTCAATATTCAGCGGTCCATTTTTAATTTGAACAACCTCAACATAGAGTGTGTATGAACATTCGTCAATGGTCTCTTGGAATTCTGCTTGCGCTGTGTGCGGTGAACGCACTGGCACAAGACGCGGAATTCGGTAAGAATAAAGTCCAATACAAAAAATTCAATTGGTACTATATTCAATCGAATCATTTCGATATTTACTTCAGCGACGGCGGCGAGTATCTCGCAGATTTCACCGCGGCGGCAGCGGAATCGGCATACGCGATGATCAGCAAAGATTTCCGGTACCAAATCAACAACCGGATTTCAATTATGGTGTACAATTCTCACAACGACTTTCAGCAAACGAATGTCGTTTCCGAGTATCTTGAGGAAGGCATCGGCGGCGTGACCGAACTGTTCAAAAACCGAGTCGTTCTCCCGTTTGAAGGAAACTACCGGATGTTTCGCCACGTCATTCACCATGAGCTTGTTCATGCGGTACTGAACGATATGCTCTATGGCGGCTCCATTCAATCCATCATCTCGAACAACATTCGCTTGCAATTACCGATGTGGTTCAACGAAGGACTGGCGGAATACGAATCGCTGAGATGGGACACGAACTCCGACATGTTCATGCGCGATGCAACCATTCACACCTATCTTGTTCCCATTGATTACCTGAACGGCTACTTTGCGTACCGCGGCGGGCAATCTGTCTGGTATTATATCGCGAACAAATACGGCGAGCAGAAAATCGGAGAGATTCTCAACCGTATCAAAGCGACGCGGAGCGTGGAGCAGGGATTCAAAAGCGCGCTCGGCCTGAGCGTTTCGGAATTGAACGAGCGCTGGCAGAAAGAGTTGAAGGTGATGTACTGGCCCGACATTGCAAAGCGTGACGATCCTGCGGATTTTGCAACGCGTATGACCGATCACTACAAGGACGGCAATTTTTACAATACAAGCCCCGCCATTTCTCCTCAAGGCGATAAGATTGCTTTCATTTCCGACCGAGACGAATATTTCGACGTGTACATCATGTCCACGATTGATCATAGAGTAATGAAAATCATCAACGGGCAGCAGACGAAAAATTTTGAAGAGCTTCATCTGCTGACACCTGGAATTACATGGTCGCCGGACGGAAAGAAAATTGCCCTTGCCGTGAAGAGCGGCGACCAGGATGCAATTTTCATAGTTGATGTTGCAAGCGGCGACAAGGAGCAGTTGGAATTCAGTTTGGATGGAATTTTCTCCGTCAATTGGTCGCACCAAGGAGATAAGTTAACGTTCATCGGCGATAAAGATGAGCGCTCTGATATCTATGTGTATGATTTGAAGGCGAAAGAATTGACGAATTTAACCGACGACGCATTTTCAGATGCCGATCCCGTTTGGTCGCCTGACGGAACGACGATTTATTTCTCATCGGACCGCGGTAATCATCTTTCTCTGCAAAGCCGACCGCAGGATTTCCAGATGGCACATTACGATTTTTCGCAGCTAGATCTCTACGCTATTAATGTGCAGACGAAAGAAATTCGTCGCATCACCGATTATCCGCACAGCGATGAAACGTCTCCCGCACTTTCATCCGACGGTAAAACCATGCTCTACATTTCTGATCGCAACGGCATCAACAATATTTATGAGCGTAACCTCGTTACTGGAGATGATCGTCCGATCACGAATTCCATTGCCGGAGTATACCAGCTTTCGGTTTCTACCGACGGCAGCAAGCTCGCTTTTTCGGCACTGGATCATGCGGGATTCGATATTTTTGTGATGAAGCTTCCGTTCGAAAAAAAGCTCTCCATTGCGTCGCTTGAACCGACTGAATTTATGAAAAGCCTTATCGGCGAGCCGATCCCGTCTGTTGCAGCTGCATTGGATTCCACCGCTGCGAAAAAAGATTCGACTGCGATGGCTGCCGCGAACAATTCTGCAGCCGATTCGAGCGGGGTGTACGGGAAGAATGTTCGCATTGATTTCGGCACGTACGTTTTTGCCGATGAATCGAGAAAAGAAAAAGAGAAGAAGCTCGACCTCTTCGGCTCTTCCGACGACAAAAAATTTTCTCTCACCGACAACATGGATGAGAACGGCAATTACAAAGTGAACAAATACAAGCTCAATTTTACGCCCGACATCATTTACGGGAATGCCGGCTACAGCACGTTTTATGGAGTAGAAGGAACGACCGCGATGGCGTTCAGCGACATGTTGGGTGATCATCAAATTTATTTTCTGACAAACCTGCTGCTCGATCTGAAAAACAGCGATTACATGTTCGCCTATTATTATCTGCCGAAGCGCACCGATTTCGGCATCCAAGGATTTCACAGTGCGCGTTTTCTCTACATGGATGATCCGAACTTGTTGAGCACTGCGTTGTACCGCTTTCAAACGTGGGGCATTGGCGGCTCGGCGTCGTATCCGTTCGACAGATTTAACCGGATGGATGTTGAGTTGATGTGGCTGAATCTTTCAATGGAGAATCTCGATTTCAATTTCGAGCCGGCAGAACGGCGTTCGTTGATCATTCCGCAAATCAGCTACATTCACGATAACACGCTGTGGGGCTACACGGCGCCGAACAACGGCACACGGTATAATATTTCGGGAATGTTCAGCCCGTCGCTCGGACAGAATTCGTTGAACTTCCAGACCTTCACGCTCGATTACCGAACGTATTTTCCATTCTGGCATAACTATGATTTTGTCGTGCGCTGGTCGGGAGGCGCAAGCTTGGGGGCGAATCCGCAGAGGTTCTTCATCGGAGGAACTGACGGGTGGATCAACCGCGAGTTCGAAAACAATACCATTCCGATTCAAAGCGTGGCGGATTATGCATTCCTTACCCCGGCACTGCCGCTGCGAGGCTTCAATTACAATGCACAGAACGGAACGAAGTTCGCTCTGATGAATTACGAATTGCGTTTCCCGCTGATCCAGTATTTGGTGACAGGAGGTGTGCCGCTTGCGTTTCAGAATATTACCGGCGTGACATTTTTCGATGTTGGCTCAGCGTGGACAAACACCGATAAGTGGCAGGGGCTTGCGAAAAGTCCTTCCGGCAGCACGGTAACGAAAGATTTGTTGGTGGGGACAGGATTCGGCGTACGGATTATCCTGTTCGGTTTGCCGCTGAGATTCGATGTTGCATGGTCGTACAACATTGCAGGATTCTCAATTCCGAAATATTACATTTCGCTGGGTGAAGATTTTTAATTGTTTGCCCAGAACTACACAAGCACTAAGGAAATCATGCATTAAGCTATTTGTGCCTTAGTGCCTTTGTGGCATCGTATTGACCTTCTTCCAGTACAGATAAAACGGAATTCCCGCCGCGACGAGAAGCAATCCCACCATCGAATCGGCAGTTTGCTGCACGATTGTGTTGAACACAAACCACGTGGCGACGATGATGAAGACGACCGGCACGTACGGATATCCCGGCACTTTGTACGGGCGTGGCGCGTCCGGCATCTTCTTTCGTAGAATAAACACTGCCGCTGCGCCTAACGCATAAAAAATCCATCCGGCAAAAATAACGTACGTGAAAATCTGATTGTACGTTCCGGTGAGTGTGAGAATAGAAGCCCACGCCGCTTGAACTACGAGTGACTTTGTCGGTGTTCGGTATTTCGGATGCACTTCGCCGAGCGCATTGAAGAACAGCTTATCTTTTGCCATTGCAAAATAAACCCGTGCTGTCGTCATCGAAGTTGCGTTCACGGTGCCGAATGTCGAGATCATCACCATGGCGGAAATAATTGCTCCGCCGTAGCCTGCAAAAATTCTCTCCATCGTATCGGCCGCAACGAGCTTCGACGCTGCCATTTCATTGATAGGAAGAATATAGAGGTACGCGAGATTTGTAAGAACATAAATGATGATGACGGCAACGGTGCCTAAAATCAGTGCGCGCGGGATGTTGCGCTGCGGCTCTATCACTTCTCCCGCAAGATAAGTAAGGCTGTTCCACCCGTCGTACGACCACAGCGTCGCGATCATCGCAATGCCGATAGCGCCGAGAAGTGCGCCGGATGACGGCGTTCCCCACAGCGGGAAGAAATGCGCTGTGCTTCCTTTGCCTGAGCTGAATGCAAGAAGAATGATGCCGGCGATGGCGGCGACTTTCAAAAATGTAAAAAGATTCTGTACGAATCCGCCAAACTGCACGCCGAAATAGTTCACTGCTGCGAGAAAAAGAATTGCCGCGATTGCCACCATCGTCACGCCGATGTTGTTGAACGGATGGATGTTGCCGATAAGCGGAAGCTTCCACGCTTCAAGCGCCGGATCAAGATGGGGAAGGTGGATGAAATAACCGGTATAGTGGGCAAACGCAACCGCTACCGCTGAAATAGACCCGGTTTGGTACACGATGAACGTCGTCCAGCCGTAGAGAAATGCCGTCAGCTCGCCGAACGTGACGCGAAAGAACACGTACTGCCCCCCGGCTTCCGGGACCAAGCCGGCAATTTCAGCATTTGTCAGTGCGCCGGCGAGCGTAAGTATTCCCGTGAGAATCCACACGAAGATCATGATGCCGGGAATTTGTATCGTAGCGGCGATGCTTTGCGGCGTCAGAAAAATTCCCGAGCCGATGATCGAGCCGATAACAACGGTTATGGCAGAAACGAGCGTCAGCCGCCGTGCAAGCGTAGGGGTGTTAGTACCTGCGGCAGAAGAAGCCCCGGCATAGTTTTCGTTTTGTGGTGTCATTGCATTCCGTCTTTTTCTGAATAATGGGGCTAAAGTGGACAGCGGAAAATACCGATTGAGAAGTGAAGATGCAACCTTCCTGTCAACTCACACCATAAAGCTGTCCCCAAAGAGATCAATACCGCCAGGCGCAGGCTCCGTCCGCACAGTTTGTTTGCAATCGCAGCTTAAAGGTTGCGGCTACCATGGAATTCGAACTGCCTCGATAGCAAGCGGGAGAGCGCTATTTGAAACCGCAGTGCATTCAATTGTCGTGCGATGACAACGAACGAGCCGGCAGTGAGCGTTTCTGCTGTGCCGAGAATGGCAAGTGCCCACCCGTTGTGAACAAGAAACGGAAGTCCGATGAACACAATCATTGCGGCAATCGGCGAAACAAAGGCGCCGGTGAATAATCCTAACCGTGCGGGATTGGTAAAATCCTGGCGAAGCGCCAACAACCAGCGGCGCACAGATGAGGCGGGCGGCAATTTTTCTTCGGCAATCAGCGCATCAATACATTGTTTGTACATCCGAATGCTTTGCAGCGCTGTAGTGAGCGAGAGTGCAACGGCGGATGCGCCGAAGAGGATTCCTGCAAGAGCCAAATGGTTCTCAGCAATCAGCGTATCCACATGATATGCGCCGTACGATGCCAGTGCAAAGACGGGAACAAGGATCTTCATTCGTTGCACCAGCTGTTTCCATGCGAACCCTGAGCCGCGCAGTGCAAACAATTCCGCAACTTCAGAAAGGATATCGTCCATTGACGCAGCAAAGATTTTTCCGAAGCCGCGCGTGTACAATTCCAACACTTGCGTAATCGGTCCGATGATGAGCAGCGCTTTGAGAATGCTCTGCGCAATTTCGGTACGGGTATCGGCATTATCGAATGTCATGCGGCTGACGACATGCTTCAGCACGATGGGTGTGATGAGAGCATTGAGATCAGCGATGAGCGATGTGTCTTCGGATGTCAATCCCACATGGTTGTCATCAATGATCATGAATTTTTTGAACTCGAGCCGATGATCGAGAATCGTTGCAATTTCGCGGTTGAGGTCAACGTGCTGTTCTCGTGCGCGCTCATAATCTGAGCGAAGAATGTTCGGCAGTTTCTGCTGTATCAGCAGTGCAGGAAGCCATGTGACGATTGTTTTGTGCTGGCTGAATTGCGAAACAGTGTTGATAGCGCTGAGCACGCGCTCCGGGGTTTTCTGTACAGTCCGCACGCCGATTGCTTTCCCGTTTTGCAAAACGGATTCGAGGCGCTCTTTTAACGATGGGGCGTTGAAAAGAGCATAGCGCAGCTCTTTTGGAAGAGATACCGGGGCGTCAAGTTCTTCTTGTAACGAGACGACCTGAATGTTATACACGCCGGCGAGCGGACGCGGTTGCGAGCGAAAGAGAGAAAAAAAAGCTGTGCCGAATTTTCCCGAAGAAGTCTTTGACCCTGAGCGGTGCAGCAGCATAAGATTTTTTTCTTGACAAGATACGGAGAAGGGAAGTGTGGTGCAATTGCAGGAGGCAACGATGTCTGACGGCGTTTTTCCATCTGTCTGACATCTCACATTAACGAAAAAGCCCTGCCGTGCTTATGGCAAGGGCAGGGCTTTTGACAAAGGAAACGGAGAAGAGATTACTTCTTTTCCATCTTCATCTGATTTTCTTTCATTTCCTTTTTTTTCTCCGTTTTTTTTGTCTTTTCTTTCTTCATTGTTTTTTTCGCGGGAGCCATTTTTCCCTTTTTCATGCTCTTCTTCTCACTCGTCATCTTCGTCTTTTCCTTCTTCATCCCCATCTTTTCGTGCTTCATCTCTTTCTTTTCCTGTTTCACAGGCTCTTTTTTCGCTTCTTGAGCCTGAGCGAATGCAGGGAGAGTGAAGGCAAGTGCAACACACCCTGCGACAATAAGCCGCAATACTTTGCTGATCATAAAGCCTCCTTAAAAGATTGTTTTTGAAAAATTGGATTGTTTCTTACAGCAACCTCCTGCACAAACTTAGGTTTTTGCCATCTCAGAGTCAAGTCAGTGTGGATGAGCTGGCTTTAACGGAAGAACCACAGTAAACGTGCTTCCCTTATTAACTTCACTTTCCACCGAAATAGTTCCGCCGTGCGATTCGGCGATCCATTTGGCGATGGAAAGCCCCAGCCCTGTTCCTCCCATCTCGCGCGAACGCCCTTTATCAATCCTGTAAAACCGGTCGAAAATCTTGGTTTGCTCTTCTTTCGGAATGCCGATGCCCGTGTCTTTCACCACGATTTTCACCGAGCCGTTTTCACGGATGAGCGACATCCACACGCTGCCGTTTTCGTTCGTATATTTGATTGCGTTTTCAAGAAGATTGAGGACGAGCTGGCGCAGGCGCATTGGGTCGCCGATTGTGAAAACTTCTTTAGATGTGTTGACGTGCACGGAAATATTTTTCGTTTTTGCGAGCATCTCACCATCCTCGGACAAATCCTGCACAATACCGGCGAGTGACACGTTCTCGAAATGGAGATCGGCTTTGCCGATATCGCCTTTGGCGAGCATAAGAAGATTTTCGACGATAGCGGACATGCGCAGAATTTCATCGAGCGTGCTGGAAAGAACGCGGCGGTATTCTTCGCCGGATTGTTTCGCGCGGAGGGCGATCTCGATTTCTCCGCGCATGACGGTGAGCGGCGTACGAAGCTCGTGTGAAGCGTCAACGGAGAACTGTTTCACTTTCTCGAACGAGCTCTGAAGCCGCTCGATCATATCGTTAAAGGTAGAAATCAGTCTGCCGATCTCGTCCTCAACGCCGGTGTGAGGAATGCGCTGATCGAGATTCTGTACCGTGATGGCGCGTGCCGTGCCCGTGACGCGGTCAACAGGTTTCAGCGAGCGCGTGGCAAGGAACCATCCACCCAACAGCGAAAGCACAAGTGCGGCAGGCACCATGAGAACGAAAATGGAAAAAAGATTGCCGAGCACCTCCGAAACTTCCGCTTCCGGATACGCGACGAAGATTTTCATGATCGCATTCTGCGTCACGGCAAGGCGGAGCGCCTGACCGGATTGATCATAGAGCGTGACAAGCTTGATCGTGTTGTACGGGATGTCGTCGAACAACAAATCTTCTTTTCCCAAGCTGTACGATTTGTAGAGAATATCTCCGTTGCGGTCGCGGATCTGAATGATCTGCTTCTTCGGACTGAGGAGCGTGTGCTCGTAAATTTGATTCCAGATTTGATCCACTTCGAGCGAATCTTCGTTCGTCACTTCCACTTCGTGCGACTTACGGATTTTCTTTTGCTGCCTTTTGTTTACGATCTGTTTGCGGTTCGGGCGTTTCAGCTTGATCTTTCTCGCTTTCGGCTCGATGAAGCTTTTCAGCCAGACAACTTCGTTGCGGAGAGAGTAGTCGAGACTGGCGAAGAGCTTTTCCTGCGTGTAGTAGTACGCTGTAACGCCGAAGCCGACGAGCGTTGCAAACACGATGAGCGAATACCAGAAGGTGAGCTTCGTGCGGATGGAATGGAAGAATTTGCTCAGTCCGGATATTGAGTGGAAAGGCTTTTTCATAGTGTTGAAAATTCCTGCCGGAGAACTCATCCCTACAGTTCCACTTCCCAAAATTTTGGGAAAGGGGGATTAAGTCCCTTTAGTTCCAAAATAATTGTTCTCGATCAGTTCATTTCCAAACAGCGGTTTTAGTTTTCCTTCAACACATAACCGACACCTCGCACCGTGTGAATCAGCCTCTTGCCTGAAACCCCGTCAATTTTTGCGCGCAGGTGATTGACAAAAACATCTATAATGTTCGTGCCGGTGTCGAAATTGTAATGCCAGATGTGTTCTGCGATCGTTGTTCTGCTCAGTTCTTTATCTTTATTGCGCATGAAATATTCCAGGAGCATAAATTCTTTTGCCGTCAGGTCAATAATACAGTCTCCGCGCTTCGCTTTATGCGAGACAAGGTCGAGCGTTAAATCGCCGCAGCTGAGATGCGTGGAACTGTCGCTGCGGCGCAGTAACGATCGGACACGAGCCAGCAGTTCGGCAAAGGCAAAGGGCTTTACGAGATAGTCGTCGGCACCGGTGTCGAGTCCCTTCACTTTGTCTTCCACCGCTCCTTTTGCCGTGATCATAAGAACGGGGGAAGAAATGTTGTTGGCGCGAAGCTCCTGCAGTAATGCAAGGCCGTCTTTCTTGGGCATCAGAATGTCGAGAATCAGCAGATCGTACTGCTGGGAAAGGGCACGGCGCGTGCCTTCTTCGCCGTCATGAGCAACATCAACGGCATAAAGTTCCTGCTCTAATCCCTTTTTAATGAACGCCGCAACTTTTTTTTCATCTTCAACGACTAAAATTTTCACGGGAACTTCGACTTTCTTAGCTATAAAACAAAAGTACTCCGATTTCGCTCGATATGCAAATAGATTGTGCCACAGGGAGCGCATTGATTCATTGCTGCCATATCGCTGTTTTTACATCGCATATACTTCTTGACTTCTTTAAGCGCAAATATTACATTTTGCGTTATAGAGAGTGTACTATTTCCAGTTAATGTGAGGAGGGTGTTTACGATGAAAAGCGTTATATATTTTTCTTCTTGTCTTGTACTAACGGTCTTTTTTCATTCCGTTGGGCTTTCCCAGATCACGATTACCACATCCGATCTTCCGAATTATTTTGGTGCAGGGAAGTCGTCGTTCATGTATGTCTATTCGGATACAGGTATCGCTATGGATGTGGGAACAGCGAACAGCACTTCGGCTCAAACATGGACTCTTCCTGCTGTAAGTTTTACTGATTCATCGAGGATGGATAATGTTGTGCCGTCCGCAACCCCGTACGCCGCTGATTTCCCAGGAGCGGCGTATGCACAAACGTTCAACTATGCCGACAGTTCCTCATCGTTCGTGATCTACCAGTATTTCAAGCTCTCGAGCGATTCGCTTTTCGGAATCGGTTCGGCTGAGCATTTTCACTATTCCTATCATGGCTATGTGCATGACACGGTGTATATCTACGACACGACGGAATTTTATGCACATTTTCCGGTACAGTTAGGAAATAATAGCGGCGGCTCAGCAGATACAGCAAATTTTGGAGGCGGTTCGCTGGAAGTAACGACATCAACAAATACTATTGATGCGTTCGGAACACTGATCTTGCCGATAGGTTCTTTTCAAGCCTTGCGTCAATCAACGAAAGCCGTCCATAATTTTTATTACAATTCCTCACTGGTTAATAGCTACACGAGTTATTCTTTTACCTGGTTCACGCGGGAAGGGCATAAACTGGAAGTAGAAACCGATACCGCGAAATCGGGAACAGTAAACCTTACGTCGCTGTCGGTCACATATTCCGAAACAACGCCTGTTTCTGCAGTGAGAACGCATCGTGAAGCACCCTCAGGATTTGCGCTCGAGCAAAATTATCCGAACCCGTTCAATCCGACGACAGCAATCAGATTTCGTACGTCAGAGATCAGTCATGTAACACTAGCGGTGTACAATCTGCTCGGAGACAAAGTGGCGACGCTCGTGAACGAAGAAAAATCTCCGGGTACATACCAAGTGCAATTTGACGGAAGCAGATTATCGAGCGGCGTGTATTTCTACACATTGAGATCCGGAAATTACACGGCAACGAAGAGATTGCTCCTGATGAAGTAGAGGAAGCTAAATTTTGCAAGGTTGAGAACGTTCACGAGCTTTTGATTTTAGATAAAGGCAGGCATCCGAGATCTTTTTAAAATCCGCTTTTTATCGGCGAAAAGATCTCGGAAGTTTCAGAAAAAAAGCCGCCATGTGTGAAAAACACAAGGCGGCTTTTTTGTTGAATGAAAAGTCCCGCCTCGAAGGAAGAGCCTGTCTCGTTCTTTATATCCAGTTGATAAGTTCGCTGTGTGGAAGTATATTTTTACGTCATGGCTGAAAAACATCCGTTCGATCGCAATCAAAGCATGCACCGGATACCATTCAGGTACCTCACTTTCACGCTCATTGCCGTGTTTGAATGCGTGCTCTATCTCTACGGCTGGTATCACCTTCCCAATGACGGTGCGGTCTGGGCGTCAGGGACGGATTCCCTTTCTATCGAGTCCATTGACAAGAATGGACCAGGCGAGCGGGCAGGACTTCAGGTCGGCGATACGATTCTTTCAATAAACCACAAGCCGGTTTTTTGTTATTTTTCTATTACCTCACTCGACACTCTCTCTCCCGGCTCCACTGTTCAGTACGAAATCTTGCGCGGCGGGACGCATCATACATTTTCTGTTACGTTCGCCTCTATGTTCGCAAGCAACGCTTCTTTTTATTGGCTGTACTATTTTCTCATAGCCGTTGTTCTCTTCATCGGCATTTTTGTGTTCGTAAAGAAGCCGGAGGACGCATCAGCAAGAATCTTTTTTGTGTTCTCTCAGGTCTTTGGCATTTGTCTGAACAGCCAGATTGATGGAAGCGGTGAGTTCGGGCTGCTTCGTGTAAGCATCTTCGTGTTCACCTTCCCTTTTCTCGGAACAACGCTGCTTCATTTCTTTCTTTTGTTTCCGCAGGAAAGTTTTCAGCGCCGGCGTCGGTGCTTTATCCTCTCCCTGTCCTATGCTGTTTCATTGCTCATCGGGTTTATGTTGGTCGTTCTCCATGCCCGTCTGCTCCTCCGTCCGTCGGAAAGTAGATCGGGAGAAGTCATGATCGGAATGCGTGCCGCACTTCCATGGATGGGTTTTACACTTCTTACAGCGATGGGAGTCGCGCTGAAAAAGTTTTTTTCCGTTCGGGAAGTCGTAACGCACAATCAGATGCGATGGGTCGTTGCCGGTTTGGCGGCGGGGCTGCTTCCGGAAACGATCTTCGGTTTAGATCCCGATATTTTGTGGTCGGTAGAACCGTATTTTCCGTATGTCGGTGAATTCGCTTGGGCCATCGGGTCCGTTATCTTGCTTACAACATTTTCTTTTGCATTGCTTCGGTACCGCATCTGGGATATTGAAATCCTCATCAAGCAAAGTTTCCTGTATGGCGGCATAACGTTGTCGGTAACAGGTGTCTACTTCATCTCCGTGTACTTTGTGCAGCATTTTGTCTCGGCGTTTTTTATTTCCGCACAAACCGCCGGCGTTGTTGTTTCGGTGCTGCTTTTTCTTCCCATCCGCGAAATGGTGCAGCGGCGCGTGGATAAATTTTTTCACAGGGAAAATTACAACGCAACGAGTGCAGCGGTTGAATTTGAACTGCAGCTCGGCGGAATTTATCGACGCGATCGTCTTTGCGCAGAGATTACGAAGCAGCTCGACGGTATTTTTCATTTTCAGGCGTTCGGATTTTTTCTGCGATCGGGTAAGAGCCCGTATACGGCTGTCGGCATTCATGGCGCAAGGGAGCTGTTGAAGGAGTCGGGATACGCACCGGCTGAAGAATTTACGTCGCTGTTGCTTAAAGAAAAGCCGTTTGCGCTGAGAGAACTGCAAGCGAAGGGTGATGAATTAGAGAAAGCCGGTTTCGAGATTGTTGTCCCTATTCTCTACGAAACAAAGCCTGTCGGATTTTTTGTGTGCGGCGCAAAACGGTCCGAGAAAATTTACTCTGCAGAAGATATACGGCTTCTTTCACTGCTCGCGCGGCGGACTTCCGCACTGCTTCGCACAGCGGAACTGTACCGCAGTGAATTGGACCGCCAGACATTGTTGGAGCGCGAGCGCGCCCGTATCTCGAAGGACATGCACGATGAAGTCGGTGCGGCACTGACGAAAATTTCCGTTATGAGCGAGCTTGCGGAACAGCATGCCAAGCCCTTAACAACGAGACAATCGTTGAAGAAAATTTCCACGACAGCGCGCGATGTCAGTCAAAGTCTCGATGAGCTGGTGTGGGCAATGAATCCGAGGTACGATTCGCTGCAGGACCTTGTCTCCTACCTTCGGGAGTACGTGGTCGAATTCTGCTCTGCCGCCCGTATCCGCTGCCGCCCCGATGTTCCCGATGAGGTTCGCCGGCTCGCGGTTTCTGCCGAAATACGCCGCGCAATTTTTCTTGTCGTGAAAGAGGCGGTCAATAATGTTGTTAAACATTCTTATGCCGATGAAGCGGTATTTTCCATTCGTAGTACTGCGTCAGGGATCACGATTGTGATCAAAGATAAGGGAAAGGGTATTCCGGTAAAAGCCCGCTCAACAAGCAGCAACGGATTAAGAAACATGAAAGAACGGTTGAACAGCATTGGCGGCGAATGTGTCATTACATCATCTCCGCGGCGCGGAACGGAAGTGAAGCTTCACATTCCGATGAAGAGAGAAAAGGAAAATACAACGTTTGTGTGATTGTGTCTTCAAGAAATGTGCGGTATGTTTTAAGTGAAAAAGATGTCAGACATTGGCTTGTAAAAAAGTATGACCATCAAAGTCGCAATTGTGGAAGATGTGCAGGAGATCCGGGAGAGCTTCGTGTCGCTTATCAACCGCGCCCGCGGCGTCCGGTGTATAGTGTCGTACGGAACCGCAGAAGAAGCTTTGCGGGGGCTTTCCGATGTTCACGTTGATGTCGTGCTGATGGATATTGAGCTGCCCGGAATGTCTGGCATTGATTGTGTGCGCGCTCTCAAAGTGAAACAACCGGCTCTTGAATGTATGATGTTAACGATGTTTGAAAACGAAGAGCGCGTTTTTCAATCGCTTGCGGCAGGAGCTTCCGGCTACATTGTGAAGCGTGCCGCGTCTGGAAAATTGATTGAAGCGATCAAAGAATTACACGGCGGCGGTTCTCCGATGTCTCCCCAGATTGCCAGACAGATTGTTACTGCATTTCGTCAGCCTTTCTCGTTTCCTACTGCGGCCAATTCGCTCACAAAAAGGGAAGAAGAGATCCTCTCCCTTCTTTCTAAAGGGTACCGTTATCAAGAAATTGCTGATGCGCTGTTCATTAGTGTGGAGACCGTCCGCACACACATTCACCGCATGTACGAAAAACTTCACGTCCGTTCCCGTTCCGAAGCGATTATCAAAACTCTGCAGCACCAATGAAGAGGTGAAGGGTATCGGAGATATCCTGTATCTCTTTCACCGCCAGTCTACCCGTCCTCCGCTCGTCCTCTTCCAAAATACAACGTTCGTGTGATTGATACTTCGATGAAAAGAAGATACGTTGTGATAGGCATCAGTGCTGGCGCACAATGAACAAGAATGTTCAGCAAATCGAGCAAAAACAGCTGTTGACTTTCACTTATAGAAAAGTGATACAGGACAACACCGCTTTCCATACTCTTGACAATGGTGTCGAAAAGTGTAACATTTACACAACCTCATTCTTAATGATTCTTGTGAACAGCCTTGACCGATAAAAAAGGCATTTCCTCCGAAAAAATGTTCTACTATCTCAACGTTCGCAACTCGTTCATTATTTGTTTATCACGGCAAAACTACAAGAGAATCCCACCATGCTATAAGCAATGCCTGCAAAAAGTGTGGGATGATGGAATGAGACTGTTAGATGGAAAACCTTTGCAACAAAAAAATAAACATTTTAAGGAGGAAGTAGTATGAAAAATTCTCTCTACAAATGCCGATGGCTGGTTTTGTTTGCTCTGCTGCTGTCGCAGGTTGCGACGGCACAGCAAACGAACTCGTCCTCACAAACCGGCGGTATTGCCGGTGCGCCGTTAGGTTCCACAGCATCTCCGCTCCGTTCAACCGTCATGGGATTTGTTCACCCAAAGAAGATCAACACGACTCAGTATTCAACGACGACGTTCACGTTTCGCGACATAACCGTCTTTTCTTATTTTGGGAATACGATCGTTACAATCCTTGACAACAATGGAAACAAAGTCGGCACTGATACGCTGCGAGCAGATACACTTTATTCCATCAGTCCCGGGCAAGGAATCTATACAATCAACGGGAATCAGCCTTATGCTGTACTTATCGGCGATGCAATCACAAATTATGTGAACGGATATTTTGCGCTCGACCAAAGCGGCAGAGGAACAAGTACGAAGCTCAATACATGGATGATGTATTCTGGTTCGAGCTCGTACGATCCGCATTTCATTGTTTTCGCTTATGAAGACGGTACGCAATTCAGTATAAAAGATTTAGCAACCGGCGCGATCATTTATGCAGGCACTCTTGACCATGGAAAGCATTTTGATTTTCCCAATGTTTCCTCCATTTCGGACAAAGCGCTTCAAGTTGTGAGCAATAAACCGGTTTCCGCTCTTTCCTACACCGATCAAGATTATTACGTGCCGTCAGCGAACGGTTTGTTTGCAGGAACTCTTTTCTACGGGTTCTCCGGCTACTCCGGCAACTGGGAGAATTCAATCACGATAACCTCTTATGCTGAAAACAACGCTGTGCTCGTTACCAATTTGGCAACTGGTGACACAATAGCTGTCGGCACGTTGGGGTTGTGGCAGGTTAAGACTATCGGAATCTTCAAAGATACATTCTGGAAAATCGTTTCTACCGGAACGGTAACTGCAGCGGACATTCCTTTTGCAGGTTGGACAGGAAGTTATGCGTACATGGCTCGATGTGCTGATTCAACGGGCACGAACACAGGCAAAGCATTCGTCGTCCCTTCTATTCAAAGTACAGTTTCGATTTTCTCCTACGACAACAATAACCGCGTTGTGGTAACGCGCCTTGGAGACACGACATATCCTTACATGTCGCCGACGCATATTGCAGATACCCTACTACAAGCAGGCGAAGGTTATATTTTCTCTGCAGGCTATGGAAATAATGTATTTAGAATTGAAGGTACGGGAAGAGTTTCGGTGCTTCAAAGTAATAGCGGATATGGTGCAGATTTCATGCCGTTAGGCTACGCGCTCGATCTTCCTGATCTCGCAGTTTCTCAAAGCGATATCTCATTTACGCCGCAGGACAGTACCTACCAAACCGGTGAGCATATTCAAATCGGGGTGACAGTTCACAACTACGGCACGGTTGATGCTTCGAACATTTCTGTGGTGCTATACGACGGAAACCCTGACGTAGGAGTTGCGCCGGCAATCGGAAGTTTCACTGCCCCGTTGGTTTCTACCGGCGGCAGCTATACCGGGTCTGTAGAATATGTCGTTCCCGCTAACGTTCAGTATCATTCAATTTATGTTAAGGTTGACCCGAACAATGCAATTACCGAATCGAATGAGTCGAATAACATTGCTTCTCGACCGCTCATAGCGAACCAGGATCTTTTGCCGCCTTTGTCGGTGTACGTTACTGCGCCAGCCGCACTCGGGATTAAGGATACCAACCTTGTTCCAAATCCGTTTCTTGTCCATGCAGACATTTTCAATACCGGGACCGTTGATGCACAAAATGTGAGAATCCAGTTCTTTGTGCATAACGGCCTTGCCGTTGACTCAGGCTCGGTTGACACGACGATTAGCTCCATTACCGGACAGGGATCGCTTTCAATTGATTGGAAAGTACGAGCAAAGAAAGATTCATCCGGCTTGAATTTGTACACGATTGAAATTGGCGGAAGCAACGTGAGTGTGAAAGACGTTAAACGTGCTGTGCTTGTTCCGGATCTGATTCCCCCTGCTGTGCCGATTGGTTTGAGTGCGACCTCACCAAAGTTTGGACAAGTGCGCCTTACATGGAATAAGAATACTGAAAGAGATCTAGCCGGGTATAAAATATATTATTCATCTTCCGATACGGGTTTTAGTGGAACGGGAGCCAATGAAGGACCCTCACCTATTTCTGTTTCAACCATTGACACGTTTTTTGTAACGGGATTGACCAACGGGAAGACGTACAGATTTGCGTTGTCGGCAATAGATCTCTCGACGAATGAAAGCGCGCGTTCTTCCGCGGTTTCTGTCACAATAGAACATGACATTTTCTTATCCGTTGATTCAGTCTCGGCGCATCCGAGAGACACAGTAACTGTTCCCCTTCGTGTTATCTTCCCGCAAGGAGGTAGCTACAGCTCGGCAGAGGTTACGTTGACAGGGTACCGAGGCGGTTTACAGTTTTTAGGCCTCGATACCTCGGCATCGCTTATCGGCTCGCAGGGATGGTTGTATCAGGTGAACGGGAGCGACACGATTGTTTTCACAGCATCAGCCGGTGCAAAGGACATCAGCGGAAGCGGTGTGTTGTTCAAAGCACGCTTTAGGGTCCTGGACTCTACTGCAGAATTCATTCCCGTTAATATAAAGCACGCATTGTTCGATACAGGCTTCGATAGTGTTGTCACGGCGAACGGCGGCGTCAAGGCAATACTTGCACCGGCCTATGGCGATGTTGACAAGAACGGCAAGATTCAAGCCGCCGATGCGGCAGCTATTCTAAAATATCTTGTCGGTATAGATTCGCTTGACGCGCAATCGTTACTGAATGCCGATGTAACAAACAACGGTTTTGTTTCTGCGTTGGATGCAACAGCAATTCTGAAATATGTTGTTCATTTGATCAATTCATTTCCGGCGGACAGTGCAACGATGGGTCCGTTAACAGCTCAAGGCGTACTGTCTATGAATAGCAGCGTTTCAAGCTCACTGAACGGTATTGTTGAAGTGCCGCTGAACCTTTCTCAGGGGAATAATATTTTGTCGTTTGAAGGGAAAATTTCATTCGATCCCAGCGGTTTGTCATGGCAGAAAGTGGCATGGTCGCCGCAGCTTGATAGTTTTACAATTATACTCTCTGTTGATTCAGCAAAAGGTATTATCCGGTTTGCCGGTGCCGGCTCTCTTCCGGACGGAAACGAAGGGACGTTTGCTTCCCTCTTCTTTTTGGCGAAGAAGAACGGAACATCGAAAGTAACGCTGGAAGAACTGCGCTGGAATGAAGGAGCAAAGGCAACAAATGTCAGCTCCACAAATATTGTCACAGCGGTGCAGAACAATGAAGCAGAAGTTCCGAAAGAATATACTCTTTCCCAAAACTATCCCAACCCGTTCAACCCCTCGACGACAATTTCTTACGCCGTGCCGTCGCGTAGCAGAGTGACACTCTACATCGTCAATACGCTCGGTCAGCGCGTGGCAACGTTGGTGGAAGGGGAAAAGAGTGCGGGATATTATCAGGTTGAATGGTCGCCGAATGTTTCTTCGGGCGTCTATTTCTACCGCATCGAAGCAACTTCACTCAACGACCCGAACAAGCATTTTGTGGCTGTGAAGAAATTATTGTTGATGAAGTAGGGAAGGCTGAACCTTGCGAAGGTTCCAAACCTTCGCAAGGTTTTAGTAAAAAACGGACATACGAAATCTCTCCACCGGAAAGGGCGGACTTTCGAGAAGATATCCGATGTCTTAGCTGACACTGGTCGTAGGGCGCCGAAGAAATGTCCTGCGACTTTTTGTTTCAAAGCCGCCATGTGTGAAAAGCGCGTGGCGGCTTTTTTCGTGTAAAGATGTCCGACACCTTTAAGGCGTCGGACATCATGTGAGTTCGCTACTTGTTTGTTGAGACAAATTACTTTATCATTTTATCATGAGCAGCGAGTACTTTTATGTCCGCCCGGATGCGGTACATGGAAAAGAATTGGTCATTGACGGGGATGAGGCAAAGCATATCGCCCGCGTGCTGAGAAAAATCCCCGGCGATATGATCTGGGTTGTGGACGGTGCAGGAAGGGCGTACGACACAGTGATCACTGCGGTCAATCAGCCTCAACGGGGTTTTCAACATGAAGTGCGGTGCGAAGTGCTTCATGTTGAGGAGCGGCTGAACGAAGCGGATGTTGATGTTACGCTTGCCGTTGCACTTCTCAAGCATCCGGCTCGGATGGATTGGATTGTTGAAAAAGGAACCGAGCTTGGCATCCGGCGGTTTGTTCCGCTTCGCACAATGCGCGTCATCGGAAACGCGGCAAAAGAGGAGCGCTGGAAAAGCATTGCTATTGCCGCGATGAAACAATCCGGCAGATCGTTTCTTCCCCAGATGTATCCGATAATGCAGCTTGAAATTTTGTTGGAGCATTCTTCCGAGTATGACCTGAAAATGATCCCGTACGAGCAAACCGACCATGTGCTTTCCATAGCTGAAGCGATGAAGCATCGGGAAAGGCTGAAGTCCGTGTTGATTGTCATCGGTCCCGAAGGTGGATTCACTGATGAGGAGATTGGAATCGCTGAGCGTCTCGGATTTGTGCAGGTCTCTCTCGGCAGACAGCGACTGCGGACGGAGACTGCTGCGATTGTGGCTACGGCGATAACTCTGAGTAACGCAGATAAATCGTGAGATCGAAGTCAGCAATCAGCAGCGTCAATCGTTAATGCCGATTAAGGAGTAAGCAGGAGGGAGTAAAGAAGCTTCCGAGGTCACAAGTCACAAACTTTGAACTTGAAACTTGAGACTTTAGCCCGATATGCGCGTTCTTCGTTCTTATATTCGTCTTCATGCCGTGCAAAATGCGGCGATGATTTATTTTCTCATCGCAGGCATGCTCACGCAAGTTCCGCTGTTCAATTATCTCGGCTTTGAATTTTCCGCTCTGATGACGATTCCCGCAGCGTTCATCAGCGGCATGCTCGTGATCAGTTTTTTGAACGATCATCTTACCAAGCCGCTCACGCGCCGCACGTGGCTTTTCGTTACGTTCGACTATCTCAGAGTGAATACGCTTCTCCTGCTTGTTCCTTTTTTCGTGATGAGCGTAAACGCGCTGGCGGTGAAGAATTGTTCGTTCAGGGAAGGAATGCTTTATTATCTTCTCCTTCCTGCCTGTACGATGATTTTTTCTGTCGCGCTTGCAATGGTGATCCGGTTGTTCTTCCGCCATGCGCGTATCATGTATTCACTCGTCGTGATTGCCATTCTTTTGCAGATCGTGTACGTCACCTATTTCAAGCCGCAGTTGTTTGCATACAATTTCATTCTCGGTTATTTCCCCGGTTTCACGTACGATGAAACGCTTGGAGGAATTTCCACGCTCGTGTTGTTTCGCGAGTTTACTCTTATCGCGGCAGTGCTGCTCCTGATCGTTTTCTTCTTTAGTCTCGCACACTTCTCGCGGCGGCAAACATTGCTCGAAAATCTTCGTCAATTACATTTGGTGAAAGGAGACAGCATTCTGCTTGCGGCGGCGTTCGTTTGTGCCGCAATTCTTGCCGCAGGACACTTCATGCGCAATACGCTGAACTTTGAATTTTCCGCAGACGATATTCATCGTGCGCTCGGCGGTATGGCAGTGAGCGAACATTTCTTTTTTTATCTTCCGCCGGAACAAATCTCGCCGCCTCAAGTAAGAATGTTGAAAGCCGAGGCGGAGTTTGCGTACAGCGTCGTCTCGGCACGTTTACGGGAACGACTGCCGTACGGGGAAAAAATTTCCGTCTATCTTTACCCTGATGATGAAACGAAGCGCCGCCTCATCGGAACAGCGAACACCGAGATCACGAAACCGTGGCTGCGGGAAATTCATCTCTCGCTTTCGTCGTTTCGTAGTACGTTCCGCCATGAATTGGTGCACGCGCTTGCCGGAAATTTTGGACTGCCGGTGATTCGTGCAAGCGATGCAGTCGGATTGAATGAAGGGCTTGCGATGGCGATTGACTGGCACTGGGGAAATCATTCGCTCCATGAGTACGCCGCCGCTTTACAGCGAGAACACGAATTAGCGCAAGTGAGAAATCTTTTTTCCGCAATGGGATTCATGACGCAGCAAAGCGCGTTCGCGTACGTCGTTGCCGGTTCTTTCTGCCGCTTCCTCATCGACCGCTTCGGCGTTGAGCGGTTCAAGCGCGTTTTTCCTGACGGTTCGTTTGTCATTGTTTACGGTGAGCCGCTTGATGTGCTGATCGGCGAGTGGAAAGATTTCCTCCGCGGTATTGACGATGCCTCTCTTTCGCGCGAAACCGTAGAAACGCTCTTCATGCAGCCTTCAATCTTTCGCAAAGTCTGCGCGCGTGTAACGGCGGAGCGGAACGCGCGTGCTGTCCAGGCGGCAAATGTGAAAGATTATTTGTTAGCAGAAAATGAATTTTCCCTCTCGTACCAAGAAGCGCCGACTGCCTTTGCACTGCAAGGATTGTTCCAATCGCTGCTGGCGCAAAGAAAACCTCAGCGCGTTGTCGACCTGTTCAATCAAGTGCCCCGCAGCTCGGTGCTGAGATTCAATCCTGCAGTCATCCTGCTTCTCGGCGATGCGTTGTGGATGGAAGGCAATGCGGATGACGCGCTTCAGCGCTATCGAAAAGTTGAAGAAATGAATGTCAGCGATCAGTACTCGGAGCGGGCAGCGCTGCGGCGAACGATCGTGAGCCGGCCGCTGTTGAATCAGTCATTTCAGGTTTTTTATTTTGCCCAGATGAGCGACTCTGCACGGCAGGCAATGCTTCTCCCGCTTCAACGGAAAAGCTCGACGCGCACCGTTGCAACATATTTGATGGCGGAGGAATTAGAACGAATGCAGCGTTTTTCGGACGCGGCGGGATTATGGGGCAGTGAAATCAACGCAGTGGATGACCCCGTACTTCGTTTTGCAGCGGCAATGCATGCCGGCAAAGCGTGCTATCAAAGCGGGGCGTTCGAGGAAGCAAAGGCAATGTTTTGGCAAGCTAAAAATTTTTCGGCTTCGACATTCACTCAGCAGGAAATCGACGAGCGGATTGACGAATGCAGTTTTGTTGAAAAATCCACGCGGGATGGTGAGAGACAGCGATGAAACAGCGACGGGCGTTTTTAGCGGCAAGTGTCGTTTTCGTTGCGATGATGACGAACGGCTGCGCGTCGAATTCTGAAGCCGTATCGGATTGCTTCATAACACGGCAATATAAAAAGCTTGCGCTGCCGGTATGCGCGTCGTACGTTATGAATGTCGCTTCGGGAGACAGCGGCAGGATGGACATTTATTGCAATTTACCGTACCGTCGTCTTCATTTTGAAAAAAACGAGAGAGGGTTTACCGCGTCGTATACGTTTTCCGCTGTTCTTCGCAGCGAAAATGACGATGTACTTCAAACGAAGGATGTACAGCGTTCGATCATTGTTCCTACATATAACGAATCGGTCTCTCCGAGAGCCGACGCGTTTTTACTGACAGTCCCGCTCCCGGCGGCAGATTCGACTCGCCGGGCGGAACGATACACGCTTGAGACAAATGTTGTTGATGACGGTTCAGGATTGCGGTACAGCGAGCGTCAAGAAATTACGGCGAGGAATTTTCACCGTGTGAAAATTTCTGCAAGCGATTTTCTTCTTCTTGAAAATGCTGTGCGTGATACAAACGGCATCTCGCTTCGTCCGGCGTTCCCGTCACTCCTCTCACAGTTCGCCGGAAGTAAAGATTCCCTCGGGATTTTTCAGGAAGTGTACAATGTGCACCGCGGGGACTCGCTGCGCGCTTCGTTTTCCTACAGAGTTGCAAGAACTGCCTTGCCCCATTTGTACAGTTATGCCGAGCTGACGGCACTCGGATACTTTCAGCAATTCAGCCCTTGCTCGCTGAAATTCGATTCCACAGTTTATCATAACGATTCGTTGTTCGTCGCTTCGACAAACCTGCCTGCCGGGCAGGCAGGCGGGACTGTTCAGCTTATCCAGTTCTACCCGAAGCCGCCGCAGCGGTACGTTGATATTGTTCGAACAATCGTGCGTACGCACGAAGGGAAATCGGACAGCACGGTGAACTCATTGAGAGTGTTTGTGAGCGATCCGTCATTTCCCGATGTTACCGCTCCTGCCGAACTTGCGGAAGCAATGTTGTTTCTTGCACGCGGCTCTGAAATAGACAGCCTTGTGCGCGCAAGCGACATGATGGCAAGACATCCGATGGCAGACAGCGTGCGGTTAAGAGTGATTGGGGGTTTCTGGAAACGGCACGGCGGCGGCGAGCGGATGCAGATGTTCCAGCAGCGGCTGCGCGAGGCAAACGAGTTGTTCACGGCGTGCATGGAAGGCTGGAAAACGCCGATGGGGATCGTGTACCTTGTCTGTGGTCCGCCTGAAGCCGTTGATTGTCAGGCATCGCTGAATGAAATGTGGTACTATTCTGCCGGCAACTCGACACTGGCAATTCCGTTTCAGCGCGTTCCGTCAGCGGAAGGGGAACCGGTGTTTTACGACCTCGCGCCGTATTCCATCAACGATTATCTGTGGCAGTATTTTGTTGACCGCTGGAGGTAAACAAAAAGGGACGTTGGAGCTATCGAATAATGGAATTTTTCGATGTATTCCATTATTCCGGCATTCCAATATCCCAGAGGCTAGATTTTGTGCTGGCCCGATAATTGACTAACAACCGAGAATCCCAGGATCTCTGAAAATGACGACTACATTCCACCGCATCTTACTCACACGGATGAAATTTATCGGCGACGTGGTGTTGACGACGCCGCTCATCCATACACTGCGCGATACGTTTCCCGAGGCGTACATTGCATATCTCGGCGATGCACAAGCCGTTTCGCTGCTCGAGCACAACCCGTATCTCGATGAAATTATCCCGTTCGATTTCAGAAAGAATTCATTCATCGAGCAACTTCGTGTCGCGTCTCTTTTAAGAAAGAAAAAATTCGATCTTGCAATCGATCTTTTCTGCAATCCGCGAAGTGCGCTGCTTACCTTTGCGACCGGCGCGCCGGTACGTGTCGGCGGCGACCTTCGCGGACGAAGAAAGTTGTACACTATCCGCATCCGGGATGACGGTACGCCGAAGTCCGCAATTGATTTTCATTACCAGTCATTAAAAGCAGCAGGTATTCAGCCGCTTCACCATAAGACAGAAATTTTTCTTGCGGACGAAGAAAAAGCTGAAGCGCACAAATTCCTGAAGCATCTGGGTATTGATGTGACAAAACGAATTGTTGCGATTCATCCCGGCGCAACATGGCGCAGCAAAAAATGGCTGCCGGAGCGATTCGCCCGGTTAAGCGATAA
The DNA here is from genome assembly GCA_028873075.1 of Bacteroidota bacterium. Lineage (GTDB taxonomy): Bacteria > Bacteroidota > Ignavibacteria > UBA10030 > UBA8401 > JAJYOI01. Next base: position 5,039 of record JAGWND010000008.1, on the reverse strand, counting down.
AATTTCTACTGAATTGAATGCAGAAACGATTCTCACCGCCGGCACGGGCGATTTCGCAGAGGTGCAGAGTGTTCAAAAAGCGGCTTCACAAAAAATTAAAGCGCTTCCTGTACTTCCGTTGAGAAAGTTAGCGGCGGTTCTCGCTCAATGCTCAGTGTTTGTGACGAATGACTGCGGTCCGATGCACATCGCTGCGGCTGTTGGTGCCTCGACCGTCGGGATTTTCGGACCCGGCGAAGACACTATTTGGTTTCCATACACGCCGGAATTTGCCGGCGGTTCGCCGAAGCACATTGCCTTGCGAAAAGATATTCCGTGTCACCCATGTCATCTCAATGTCTGCAACCGCCCAGGAGAAAATTATATGGAGTGTATGAAGCTTCTTTTGGTGGAAGAAGTTTTTCAGGCGGTGAGGAAGCGGTTGCCGGAGATCAGCGGTCAGTAAACTACAGGCAGTACGGAGTATGAGGAGCGGAAAATAGTAAATCTTGAATTCTTAAACTCAAAACACAAAGCTTGAAACTCGAAACTCAAAACCCAGAAACGTTCCGCGGCGTTCTTCACAAAATCATTTACCAGAACGATGAGAACGGCTATCTCATCGGGTTGCTGAAAGTCCAGCCGCAGGCGGGATTGAACACCGGCGGCGCGACGATCTCGATTGTTGGATATATGCTGCAGCCGCGTGAGGGAGATTCGTATTCGGTCACCGGGAGGTGGACAACGCACGCGAAGTACGGAAAGCAATTTCAGTTCGAACAATACGAAATTCATGCGCCGACGACATTGCACGGCATCGAAGAATACCTTGCTTCCGGATTGATACGCGGCATCGGTCCCGCATTTGCATCGCGTATCGTGAGAAAATTCGGCGCGAAGACGTTGCAAATTTTAGAAAAAACTCCGGAGCGTTTGTTGGAAGTGGAAGGAGTCGGCAGAAAAAAGTTGGGGACGATTACCGAAGCCGCATCATCGTTGCGGGCAATGCAGGATGTGCTCGCCTTTCTGAAATCGTACGATATCGGCACGAGCCATGCGATCAAAATTTTCAAAGCATACGGCAAAGGGGCAATCGGCGTTGTGCAGAACAACCCGTACCACCTGATGCAGGATATTTCGGGGATCGGGTTTCAAATTGCCGATGCGATTGCGCAGAAAGTCGGAGTCGAGCGGGAAAGCCTGTTTCGCCTGGAAGCGGGAATACGTTTTGTACTCGATGAAGCGTGCCGCGCCGCCGGACACTGTTATCTTTTGCAAGAAGAACTTGTGCGTCGTGCAGCGGATCTGCTTGCGGTTGACGAAGCGAAGATCGAGCGTGCCGCCGATTCGAGCATTCATAACAATGTTCTTGTTGAGGAGAACGATCGCCTGTTTCCTTTCCCTCTTCACGAAGCAGAAAAAAAATCGGTGCGAAAGCTGGAACAGCTTCTTCGCAAAGGAGTAAAACCGTTCTCAAGCGAGAAATTATCATTATCGCTCGCTCACATTGAGCGCTGCCACAACATTGCGTTCGATGTAAAACAGCGCGACGCGATTCTTCATGCCGTGCAGCAACCGGTAACAATTCTCACCGGCGGTCCGGGTACCGGAAAAACACTTTGTGTCAACGGCATTATCGAGCTTGCGGATGAGTTGGGCATTCGCTATTTGCTTTGTGCGCCGACCGGACGCGCGGCAAAACGTCTCGCCGAGTTGTCTCACCGCGAGGCGAAAACAATTCCTCGTTTGCTCGAATATGAGCCGCAATCCGGGCTTTTCCGCCGTGATGCCGAGTCGCCGCTCGATTGTAATTTCCTGATCGTTGACGAGATGTCAATGGTTGATATTCAATTGTTTGCCGCGTTGCTCGAAGCGGTGAAACCGGAATCGCAGCTTGTGATGGTGGGCGATGTTGATCAGCTTCCGTCCGTCGGTCCCGGGCAAGTGCTGCGCGATTTGATCGAATCAAAGAAAATTCCGACGGTACGGCTCAACACGATTTTTCGTCAGTCGGAACAAAGCTCGATCATTCTTAACTCGCATCGGCTCAACGAAGGAGCGATGCCGGAATTCGGGCATGATTTTCGTTTGATTGAAGAGCGTGAACAGGAAGAGATTCAGAAAAAAGTCGTAGCGCTTTGCTCGACAATTCTTCCGCAAAATTTCCGCTACGATGCATTCGACGATATTCAGGTGCTTTCGCCGATGCACCAATCGCTTTCCGGCGTGCGTGAGTTGAACAAGGCGCTCCAGCACGCGTTGAACGGACACGCAAAAGTGTGCTGGCAGGGGAGCGAGCGGAAATTTCTTCTCGGCGACAAAGTGATGCAGACGAAAAATAATTACGACAAGGATGTGTTCAACGGCGACATCGGACGTGTTTCCGGTGTCGATAAAGAAGACGGATTGCTTCTTGTCAATTTTTACGGCAGAACAGTTGATTACGATTTCGAGCATTTAGACGAACTCACGCTCGCGTATGCGATGACGATTCACAAAAGTCAGGGGAATGAATTCAAAGCGGTGATCGTGCCGCTTTCAACGGCGCATTACATCATGCTGCAAAGGAATCTTGTGTACACTGCCGTCACCCGTGCGCGCGAGCAGCTCATCCTTGTCGGAGAAATGAAAGCCCTCGCTATCGCAATCCGCAATGACGATGTGCGTGAGAGGAACACGATGCTGAGACAGCGGTTAGTTGAGATGGTGTAGTCGCCTTAGAAGAAATGCTTGCGAAGCTTTTCCCCGGCTCACTTGCTCCGCAGAAGGCTTGCCTCAAGGTAGTGCTCAAAATTGTTATGAGCGCTGACGACTTCATTGTGCACGAGCGGAGAAAAAAGAAACACGAGGCGGTGAGTTTGCAAGTCACGCGGCGATGCATCTGCCTCGTTGCACGCAAGATGGGGAATATTCCAGCCGTTCAGGTCTTCAATCAGGCTTTCTGTTTCTCCTTTCGTGCCGCCGTTTTGTGTATAAATGTCAATGAGCTTGCCGTTTTGGTGTGTGAACCAGTACACAAATTTTTCCGTTTCGCCGTACAGAGCGTCGAACAGGTACACTTCCTTGATATGTTTTGTCAATCCGCCGCGCATCAGAATAAACGAAATGACATGATAGCCGCCGCTGTGTCCCGACAAAACAATGTTTCCGATTTTCGCCGTTCGGATTTTTTTCTCTTTAATAAGGAGCTTTACTATGTCCGTCATGAATTTTTTGAAGCCGTTTTTGTCCTCCAGCTTTCCTCCGAAAGAGTCCGGCGCGTTGCGCGGTCCCTGCGGCACAACGAGGATCGCATTTTTCCGGCTTGCGGCAAATTGTTCTATAAGGCGGTACTGAGCGAATACTGAATCGATATTGTTATTCCAGCCATGGAAGTGAACAACAAAATCTGTGCTTCCTGTTTTTCGAAATCCTTTTGGAATGAAAATTGCAACGCTGCTGTCGCTGTAATGTTCGGCAGCGGAGTATAGCGTGCTGTCGTACATGTGGCCGTTCGCGCGTTGTGGATGCGGGAATGGCGCTGTTGAAAGCTGCGTGTCAATCAGCGCGCCGTAGCGTTCGTAGCGTGTTGATAAAGTTTGAGAAGGCAAAGGCGCCACAGCAAATAACAATGCGATAAAGACAGCGTATGTTTTCATCGGTACTCCGTAAGTTTTGTTTGCATCGAACAATGGGCTTGTAGAATGTACTCGAATCAAATTTTTGCCGCAAGCGGTAACGGTGTGAGTACGTTGAAAACAGGGCAAAATTTGATATATTCCTTTACATGAAATCTGCCATCGCTCTTATAACGATATGTTTTGCCGTTTCAGCCGCGCACGCTCAAATGCCCGACGTAGCGAACAAGCTGCGGCTTGCACAGGCGTTCGAGCAGGCGGGAGAATTCGACCGCGCAGTGCAAATGTATCAGGAGCTTCTTGGAACAGATTCTTCGAATTATGTCTATTTCGATGGACTTCGCCGTTCGTACACGATGCAGAAAAATTATTCTGCTGCCATCGAGCTTAGCCTTCAACGTTTGCAGCATTTTCACAACGACCCGAACGTGATGGCAGAGTTGGGAAGCTTGTATGACAGTAACGGAGAGGAAACGAAAGCCGATTCAATCTGGAATGCCGTGATTGCTCTCGCGCCGAATAATCTCGGCATGTACCGGCTTATCGCTTCGGTACAGTCGCAGGACCGTTTGTTCGATAAAACGATTGCAACATATCTTCGCGCGCGCAGAGAGCTGAATGACCCTTCGCTGTTTGTGAACGATCTTGCCTCGCTCTACGCGCTGATGATGAACTATGCGGACGCAACGAGAGAATATCTTAAATTGCTTGAGCAAAACGACAGCCAGCTCGGTTACATCGAGTCGCGCATGTCGCTTTACACATCGAAAGGTACCGGGCTCTCGGAAGCAGTGCGCGTGACGGAAGCAGCCATTGAGCGAAATAAAAATAATATCGGTGTGCTGCGGCTGCTCATGTGGTTGTATATGGAGGGAAAACGCTACGATGATGCGTTTGAAATTGCAGAACGGCTCGAAGGAATGATCAGTTCCGGAGGAGCCGAACTGTTCGCTTTTGCGGAGCGCGTCTTTCACGAAAAAGCGTACACTGTGGCAGCGAAAGCGTACCGTGCCGCGATTGCTCAACGCTCTACTCTTTCGTATGTTCCGCAGGCAAAGTTCGGTTACGCGCGTTGCATCGAAGAGCTGAGCGCGCAAGGCGACAGTGCCGCTCGTGCAGCAAATAATCAGCGGGAAGATTCTTCAGTATTTCCTCTCGAGTCGCAACCGAAGTATGAGGGAGCGGTTGCACTCTATATCGCGTTAGCGGCGGAATATCCGAAAACCGAAATTGCCGCACAAGCTCTCTATCGTGTCGGCTACATCCGGTATCATTCGTTTTTTGATCTTGATGGCGCGGTGCGGGTGTTCGATTCTGTGCTCGCGTTCATTCCCAGAAATGCGATGGCGGCGGACATTCAGGCTTCAAAAGGAGATATTGATATTGCAAAGGGAACTCTTGACGACGCATCGAAAATGTTTTCCGCCGTTCTTTCTGCTCCGT
>JAGWND010000195.1 GCA_028873075.1 Bacteroidota bacterium | reverse complement strand
GGATTTGAAATACGAAATGACGCACGAAGTGATAGGGAAAAATTCAGCGGTTGTCGAATATAGTTCATCCGGAACACTGGAGAACAATGAGAAGGGGGTTCCCGCGTACATGCGCGGCAAAAAATATGTTTTGAAAAATTGCACGCGGATGGACTTCGAGAACGGAAAAATCGTGAGCGAAGCGACATATTTCGATCAGGTCTCGTTCTTGAAACAAATGGGGTACTTTGAGCAGAAGAAGTAGCTCTTTCTCATCCCTGCGATAAATGCGTCTTGCATTCCGAAATCTGAAATTTCTGGTTTTCCGCGTCCGCAAAAATCTATGATTGACGGGGGATTTTAGGATTCATCTCAACGGCACATTTCTTGCGGCAGTAGCGGTAAATTTCACATCAGCTTTTTTCCTTTCACATCTCACATCTCAAATATTTTATGAAAGGAGACTCTTCAATGGAAGCCACAATGAAAGATGTCATGCAGGCAAATCCGTACGAAGCCGCGCTGAAAAATTTCGACATGGCATCGGATCAACTTGAGCTTGATTACGATATTCGCATGATGATCCGGAATCCGGAGCGTGCGTTGACCGTCAACATTCCGGTCCGCATGTCGAACGGAAGGATCGAATCGTTTGTCGGGCATCGCGTTCAGTACAACACCGCGCGCGGGCCGGCAAAAGGAGGAATCCGTTTTCATCCGAACGTAACGTTGGACGAAGTGAAAGCGCTTGCGTGCTGGATGACGTGGAAATGTGCAATCGTCAACATTCCGTTCGGCGGAGCAAAAGGAGGGGTCGCGTGCGATCCGAAAAAAATGTCAACGCAGGAGCTTGAACATCTCACGCGCCGGTTCACCAGCGGCATTCTTCCGCTCATCGGTCCCGCGATGGATATTCCCGCACCCGATGTGTACACCAATCCGCAAACGATGGCGTGGATCATGGACACGTACAGCATGATGAAAGGATATTCCGTTACCGGAGTTGTCACAGGGAAGCCGGTGAGCCTGGGCGGCTCGCTCGGGAGAAACGAAGCGACGGGGCGCGGTGTGTTCTACACGATTCAAAGCGCCGCCGATGTTCTCAACATTCCGATGAAGGGAGCGAAAGTTGTCGTTCAAGGATTCGGGAATGCAGGCTCGGTTGCCGCGCATTTGCTCGACAGCGCAAAGAATTATGTCATCGCGGTGAGCGATTCCACCGGCTGCATTTACAACAAGAACGGACTCGACATTCCGAAACTGATCATGCACAAGTCGCGCACAGGAACTGTTGTCGGTTTCCCGAATGCCGAACAGATCACGCCGGAAGAACTGATTGCAACCCGCTGCGATATTTTCGTTCCTGCCGCACTCGAGAATTCCATCACGCCGGAGAACGCGCAGAAGGTGGATGCAAAAATTATTGCGGAAGCGGCGAACGGACCGATCACACCCGAAGCGGACGCGATCTTGTTTGAGAAAGGCGTCTTCATTATTCCGGATATTCTCTGCAACGCCGGCGGTGTTACCGTTTCATATTTCGAATGGGCGCAGGACGAGTCTCATGTGTTCTGGGACGAGAACGAGGTCTATTCCCGCCTCGAAAAAATCATGAAGACCAGCTTTGCCGATGTGATGAAAATCCAGCGCGACCGCAAAGTGAACATGCGGCTCGCAGCGAACATGCTCGGCATCAGCAGGGTTGCCGAAGCAACAAGGCTGCGCGGGCTGTACCCGTAAGATATTTCTCACACCTGATCTCTCTCACGCAAAGACGTGAAGGCGCCGAGAAAATAACTCTTTGCATCTTTGCGGCTTTGCGTGAATGTTGTGCTCATGATTGAACGAAATTTCTTCTTTGAATGAAGCGCCTGCGGCGTTGGCTGAAATAGAAGATAACAATGGATAAGAATTTCTATAGATTTTTCATCATAGCCATTCTGTTCGTACATATACATGCAATAGCGCAAGATTCAACGAAATATTTTTCTCTGTTGGATGAAGGGGTCTCCATCCAAGGCGGAATTGGCTCCATGGCGGTTCGTGACGAGTTTATTTCAGATGAAAGGTATGCAGGAACGGTCCGGTTCGTTGGCATGGGCTGGTCAAAATTTCACGAAACGTATGGCTTCCGGTTGCAGTTGGAATATCAATCCGCCTCGGCTCTCAAAAACTATAACGTTTCCGCCATGATAACACAATACAGGCTTGGTCTCAGCTATCTCTATCCGGTTGGAGGCTTGCAACTCATGGCGAAAAAAGTAGCCGTTTATCTGGGACCGACTGCGGAATTGTTTCTTCATTATCGAAAACAGAACATTGCAAACGGCGGGGACATTTTAGATGTGTATTCGTTCGCTTCGCTTTTTTCTGGCGGAATAAGATCAGAAGCAGTTCTCCCCATCAGTGAAGATTTGCAGGCACAAGCTGCTGTTCAAACGAGCATCGTTTCTTTGGGAGGAAGGATAGTGGATCCCCTCAACAGTAGCACATCGTTTACAAAGCTGTTGACGCTGTTGGCAGGATTCAACGCGGACGCAGAGATCAAAATTTCCTACCGGTTAACAGACGCACTCGTTGCCGCGGCCGACTATCGCTTCGATTTGACCCGGATCAGCGCATGGGACTTTTTTATTTCCGCTGATGACAATTTTGTTGCTTCGCTTTCCTATGGCTTTTGATAGCGCACGGAAATATTTCTCAGCCGGTGTTGTTTTCTTTGTAATGATTGTTGCCGGTTGCAGCGATCTTGCAGTGCCTCCTTCCGACACGAACGGTAATATTGCAGATTTCGAACAAGCGTGGACAATAACCGATTCCGTGTACCCGTATTTTCAATTCAAACAGATAAACTGGGACAGCATTCACACCGTCTATAAGCCATTAGCTGAAAATGCGAAAGGGGACGAGATATTCACAATCCTCTTCGATATGCTTGCAGAATTAAAAGACGGGCACGTTACTTTAAAAACAAAAGGTGGATGGTCGGTAAGAACGTACACTCCGCCGCGGACGAAAAGAGATCGGTTCACATTCGATCCGCTTCTGGTCCGAAAATATTTCACTGAAGAACTGCAGCTTGCAGGAGGGGAAAGAATGGAGTACGGAATTCTTCCGGGAAATATCGGCTACGTTCGGATAGCAACATTTGTAGATGGCGAATGGAAATACGACTTTGATAACGTGCTCGATGATCTTCGCACTACGAAAGGACTTATTCTCGACGTGCGAGATAACGGCGGCGGTTCTGATCTTGTCACCACGTTTGTCGTAAGCAGGTTTTTGACTTCTCCCCTTCCCGCGTCTCCAGTGTACATCCATGGTCAATTAGTTTCCGGCGGGTCGTTGCAGCCTGTGTCGCCTGCCGCCAGATATAACAATCCGGTAGCAGTGCTGATGAACGGCGTTTGTTTCAGTGCAACCGAAGATTTTCTAAACATGATGAGTCAGGTTCCTTCTGCAACGCTTCTTGGCGACACGAGCGCCGGAGGCTCAGGTGCGCCGGAAGATTTTTCGCTTCCAAGCGGGAAAGCAATTCATATCTCAACAAAAGATATCCGGAGATACGATAACAGACCAATTGAGTGGAATGGAATTATTCCTCAAATACTTGTGATGCAGACAGAAGCAGATGTGAAAGGGGGACACGATTTTCAGTTGGAAAGCGCCATTAAATTGCTTCGATGAGTTTTATTCTGTTTGCGTACCCCCGCATAATTTTGTAACTTTTTCTCGCCGATTTTTTTCTTTCCTAAATGTTGTTTCAAAAGGAGAATGTCATGGTTGCCAAAATATGTACCGCAATCGTTATTGTCCTCTTACTCTTTCACGTGAACAGCATCGCGCAGCCTTCGGATGCGGCGGTGGTCGTGTACCAAAGCACGCTGAACGGATTTCTTGCCGCGGTCGGTCCTGTTTCGGGAACGGATGAGTTCCATGTGCTCGGCGTGAAGGGAACGTACCGGTGGACGGTGAAGAACCCGCGCATCGAAATCAAGCCGGGCGCCGCCCGATTGATTGGAGATGCTGACGTTAAAGTCGGACCAATTGCGTACGGAACAACAGCGACCGGAGATGTTGCCGTAAATTACGACCAGCAGTAGGCATCGTTTGAAATCTATACGAAAATCTTCGGGAAGAAAATGCACATTGCAGATGTGGATATTTCACGGTACTATCGCCCCGAGTTTGAATTTGCCGGTCCCCAGCCGACGCAGCCGAGCGTGACAGTTAATTTGCCGAATGGAGAAACAAAAACTATTTTCATTACGCCGGTGAATCAGAACTTGAGATTGGAAGAAAACCGCATCGTCGTTTCGTCAGACCTTCGGTTTACAGATCATCCGTAGAACAAGCAGGCTTCCGGAGCCTGCTGTGTATAAGTCATAGGACGCCTCTGAGGTGTCCTATGACTTTTTTCTTTCTGCCAGCATTGATTGCCCGCTGAGAAATGAGTACATTTCCTCGCCGAGATTATTTTTTTATAAAAGCTATTTGTTCAGCTTGAAGTTGGATTGATGGATTTTTGGATTAGTGGATTTTTCCGTTCCTTTAATCCATTTATCCGCTGATCCGTTTCCTTTGGCTGGGCAGTTGCATTAAAAAAGGTCTTACCATGAAAACAATCAATCAGCTTTACATAATGATGTTTCTCTTCATTCTTTCAACGCTTGCACTTCAGGCAGGTGACCTCAGAGGGAAAATCAACTTTTCAGGCAAACCGCCGGTACCGCGTGAAATCAAAATGAGCGGCGATCGGAATTGTGCACAGATGCATCACGGGCCAGTTTACTCGGAAGATGTTATAGTGAATAAAAACGGAACTCTGAAGAATGTTTTTGTCTATCTGAAAGAAGGAGTAAAAGGAAAATATCCGGTGCCGTCGTCTCCGGTAGTGTTGACTCAGGAAGGCTGTATGTATCATCCGCACGTTTTCGGAATGCAGGTCGGACAGCCGTTGGAAATTGTCAACGACGATCAAACACTGCATAACATTCATGCCTTGCCGAAGAATAATACGCCATTCAATGTCGGTCAGCCGTTGAAAGGTATGAAGACGACAAAAACGTTTGACAAGTCTGAAGTGATGGTGAAATTCAAATGCGATGTCCATAATTGGATGAGCGCGTATTGCGGCGTGCTCGATCACCCGTTCTTTGCCGTGTCGGACGAAAACGGAAATTTCGATATTAAAAATGTTCCGCCCGGAACCTATACTGTTGAAGCGTGGCATGAAAAATACGGCGTGCAGGATATGAAGGTGACAGTGACGGCAAAAGGCGCAGCGGTGGATTTTGTTTATCCCAGTCATCAGTAATCAGTTGTCAGTAACCAATAACCAATTACCGATATCCTTCAGCCCTGGACCTTGAATCCCGAACCGCAAATCTCAAACCCGAAAGTTCGCCGCGCGTTTTTTTTCTCGACCGACCACAAAACGATCGGCATCCAATACGGCTTTACCGGGCTTCTTTTTCTCCTCCTCGGTTTTTCAATTATGATGCTGATGCGCTGGCAACTGGCATTCCCAGGCAAGCCGATTCCGTTCATTGGCTCGTGGTTCGGAGAAGACAGGGCGCCGGGGGGAATTATGCTGCCGGAATTTTACAATCAGCTCGGCGCGATGCACGGAACGATCATGGTCTTTCTCGGCGTCGTTCCGATTGTTGTCGGCGCGTTCGGAAATTATCTTGTGCCGCTTCAGATCGGCGCGCCCGACATGGCGTTCCCGAAATTGAACCTGATGAGCTACTGGCTGTATGTCCTTGGCGGACTTTCTGCGCTGTCAAGCTTTTTCATGCCGGGAGGTGCCGCACAATCCGGCTGGACCTCGTATCCTCCTCTCGCTGATATTGCGACAACCGGCCAAACGTTTTGGCTGATTGCAATAATTCTACTTGCGTTGTCGTCAATGCTCAACTCGATCAACATCATCACGACAATCGTTCAATTGCGCGCAAAGGGAATGATATTCATGCGCCTTCCGTTTTTTGTTTGGGCGCAATTGATCACGGGATTTTTGTTGCTGCTCGCGTTTCCCGCGCTCGAAGCGGCGTCGGTTCTTCAGTTGATGGATCGTTTGGCAGGAACGAGTTTCTTTCTTCCAAGCGGACTTGTTGTAAGCGGACAGCCATTGAGCGTCAGCGGCGGGGGAAGTCCGTTGTTGTGGCAGCATCTCTTTTGGTTTCTGGCGCATCCCGAAGTGTATGTTCTGATTCTTCCTGCAATGGGAATAGTCGCTGAGATACTCGCGAACAACACACGTAAGCCGCTCTGGGGTTACCGCTGGATGGTGTACTCAACGATTTTTCTCGGATTTATGTCCTTTCTCGTTTGGGCGCATCACATGTTTCTGACGGGCATGGGAACGATTCTCAATAGTTTTTTTCAAGCGACAACGATGATCGTTTCAATCCCGTCAGTTGTCATTCTCTCGGCATTGCTCGTTTCGTTG
>JAGWND010000007.1 GCA_028873075.1 Bacteroidota bacterium | reverse complement strand
TGAAAGCTCGCCGACGCTTGCCGGTGTGATGGCGGATCACCGGCTGACGATGCGTGCAGGGGAAATTGAAAATGTTGCACGTGCTGTTGCTCAGCAGCTCGGGATTTCCGGCATTGTGCCGCTTCGCCCGATTCAAAATGCACAACAGCAGGCAATGATTTCTGCTATTGTTGCCGATCTTCAGAAGCATGGCGGTGCGAGCGTTGTCATCGCCGGCCCGCATCATTCGGCTCGGTTGCACGCGCTTGTTCATGCGATGAATGTTCAACTGGGAAATGTCGGCAGGACAGTGACGTTTGTCGGATCGCCGGAGGTCGCGCCCGTGAACCAGCTTGAATCGTTGAAATCTCTCACGCAGGAAATGGCAAGCGGCACTGTTGATATGTTGTTCATTCTCGGCGGCAACCCGGTGTACGATGCGCCGGCAGATTTGAAGTTTGCCGAACTTCTTTCCAATGTGAAGCTGAGTGTTCACGTGGGGATGTATGAAGATGAAACGTCGGCGCTGTGCACATGGCATTTACCCGAATCTCATTTTCTTGAATCGTGGGGAGATGCGCGCGCGTTCGACGGCACGGCTTCGATCATCCAACCGCTCATCGCTCCGCTGTACGAATCTCGGTCAGTGTGTGAATTTCTTGATCAATTCATTAGCGGCAACGAGAATAAAGGATATGACATCGTCAGAAATTTCTGGAAGTCGCAAACAAAGTCCGGCAATTTTGATGTTCTTTGGGAAAAGTCATTGAATGATGGCGTCATTGCAAACACGGCATCGTCGCCGAAAAATGTAAAGCTTGTTAGTTCAGGTTGGCAAAATACTTCGTCGAGCGTTGCGCCGTCCGGAATTGAAATAATTTTCCGTCCTGACCCGACAATGTGGGATGGGCGTTTTGCAAATAACGGATGGCTCCAGGAGCTTCCGAAGCCGCTGACAAAATTAACGTGGGACAATGCCGCACTCATCGCGCCGGCAACTGCACAACGGCTCGGTGTGCAGAATGGAGATGTTGTCGAGCTTCATGTTCAGGGCAGGATGGTGAAAGCACCGATATGGATCCAGCCCGGTCATCCTGCTGAAGCGATGACGTTGACGCTCGGTTACGGCAGAACGAAAACAGGAAAAGTCGGAAGCGGCACGGGGTTCAACGCAAATTTGATTCGCACGTCAACGGCGATGTGGCATGCGGAAAATGTCGAGGTGCGCAAAACAGGCGAGACGTACCCGCTTTCGGTAACGCAGGAACATTTCAATGTGGAACACCGCAATCTCGTCATCGCAGGAACGCTTCAGGAATTTATTAAGAAGCCGGACTTCCCAAAAGAATTGGAAGAAGCACCGGCACCGGACCAAACACTGTATCCGACGTATCATTATGACGGCTACGCGTGGGGAATGTCCATTGATCTTTCGGCGTGTACCGGATGCAGCGCGTGCGTCATTGCCTGTCAGGCGGAAAATAACATTCCGGTTGTCGGCAAAGAGCAAGTGGCGTTGTCGAGAGAGATGCAGTGGATTCGTATTGACCGGTACTTCAAAGGCGACCTCGATAATCCCGACGTGTACTTCGAGCCGCTTCCGTGTATGCAGTGCGAGAACGCGCCGTGCGAGCTTGTCTGTCCCGTCGGTGCGACGGTACATGATTCCGAAGGATTAAACGTTATGGTGTACAACCGCTGCATCGGCACGCGGTACTGCTCGAACAACTGTCCGTATAAAGTACGTCGTTTCAATTTCCTTTTGTTCACAGACGACAAGACGGAAACGTACAAAATGATGCGCAACCCGGATGTCACAGTTCGCGAGCGTGGCGTGATGGAAAAATGCACGTACTGCATTCAGCGCATCAACGAAGTGCGCATCACGGCGGAAGAAGAAGATCGTCCGATTCGGGACGGCGAAGTTGTTACGGCATGCCAGCAGGCGTGCCCGTCGCAGGCGATTGTGTTCGGGAATATCAATGACAAGAAAAGCAAGGTTGCTCGGTTGAAGGCGCAGCCTCACAATTACAGCTTGCTTGCCGAATTGAACACGAAGCCGCGCACAACGTATCTTGCGAAAGTGAATAATCCAAATCCGGAAGTAGTGAGTTAGGGAATGAAATATAAAACCTTGCGAAGGTTCTGAACCTTCGCAAGGGTGATAAATCCGAAATTAGCAGACAGGAAAAATTTTTGGAGACAATAGAACAGACCGCTGTTTACGAACAACCGCAGCCGCTTATCGGCGGGAAGCATGATTACGGCACGATTACTGACAAGATCAGCTCGGATGTTCTTGAAAAGAAAACGCCGAAGGGTCTGTTTATGGCGTTTGCGGTCACCTTTAGTTTGGTAATGCTTCTCTTGCTTGCGGTTACCTATCTCTTCTTGAAAGGTGTAGGCATTTGGGGAATCCGGATTCCGATTGCCTGGGGATTTGCGATTGTCAATTTCGTATGGTGGATCGGAATTGGTCATGCCGGAACTCTGATTTCAGCAATCTTGCTTCTTCTTCATCAGCAGTGGCGCAATTCCATCAATCGTTTCGCGGAAGCGATGACGCTTTTCGCTGTAGCTTGCGCCGGCATGTTTCCAATATTACATCTCGGACGCCCGTGGGTCTTTTATTGGATTATTCCGATGCCCGATACGATGCGGCTGTGGCCTAATTTCCGAAGCCCGCTCGTGTGGGACGTATTTGCAGTTACCACGTACGCAACAATTTCACTCGTTTTCTGGTTTGTCGGCTTGATTCCTGATCTGGCAACAATGCGGGACAAGGCTGCACAAAAATGGAAAAAAATTATCTATGGCATGCTTGCAATGGGCTGGAGAAATTCAGCGAAGCATTGGCATCGGTATGAGAGCGCGTATTTGCTGCTTGCCGGACTTGCTACACCGCTTGTTGTTTCTGTTCACAGCGTCGTGAGCTTCGATTTCGCCGTCGGTATTGTTCCCGGCTGGCACACAACAATCTTTCCGCCGTATTTCGTTGCTGGTGCGATTTACTCCGGCTTTGCAATGGTGCTTTCTCTTGTTATTCCTGTGCGTAAACTTTATCACCTCGAAGATTTTGTTACGTCGCGTCATCTCGATTATATGGCGAAAGTAATGCTCGCCACCGGGTTGATTGTTGCATACGGCTACGCAATCGAAACGTTCACTGCGTTCTACAGCGGCAACAGATTTGAACACGATATGATGATTAACCGAATGTTTGGCCCCTACGGCCCTTTGTACTGGATGCTCATTTTATTCAACATCGCATTGCCGCAATTGTTGTGGCTGAAGAAGTTTCGTCAAACTCCGTGGATGCTTTTCGTAGTGTCTATCATTGTCAATATCGGAATGTGGCTTGAGCGGTTTGTGATTATTGTTTCGAGTCTGGCGCGGGATTTTGTTCCCTCGTCATGGGCAATTTACATCCCGACAAAATGGGATTGGTTTACGTTTTTCGGTACCATTGGTTTTTTCCTGACAGCGATGATTCTGTTCATACGGGTCTTGCCGATGATTTCAATTTTTGAATTGCGGACATTGCTGCCGACGTCCAAATCTAATCACGAATGATGAGTATGGAGAACTCGACGATACACGGATTGATGGCGGAGTTCAATACAGCCGATGAAGTGTTGAACGCGGCACAGAGAGCATCGCAAAATGGCTACACAAAAATGGATGCGTACAGTCCTTTTCCGGTCGAAGGCTTGTCGGAAGCGGTCGGATTTCATAAAACGCGCCTGCCGCTCATCGTGCTGATCGCAGGATTGTTCGGTGCCGTCGGCGGATATTTTTTGCAATACTGGGCTGCCGTCATCGGATATCCCTTGAATATCGGCGGGCGACCGTTTCACAGCTGGCCTTCGTTCATTCCGATTACGTTCGAGCTGACGGTGCTGTGTGCCGGCGTTACTGCTGCAGTGGCGATGATCATTCTTAACGGGCTTCCAATGCCGTATCATCCGGTATTTAACGTTGCGGCATTTGAACGAGCATCGCGCGATAAATTTTTTCTGTGTATTGAAGCAGCAGATCCAAAATTCGATCAATCCACGGTTGAAAATTTTTTAAAGTCATTGCATCCAGCAGAAGTTTCTGTTGTGGAAAAATGAAGACGATTATGAGAAAATTGAAACAAGCTTTTCCGCAGAGTGTTTTCGCGTTTGTATTGTCGGCGATGATGCTTGGCGCGGTCGGCTGCGGCGGCGTGAATTTGGATAACCAGCCGAAATACAAGCCGCTCGCAGCGAGCAGATTTTTCCCGGACGGAATGTCATCTCGCCCGCTGGTGGAAGGAACAGTGCCGCGCGGCTCGTTCACAACCGATTCGCTGTTGATCGCCGGGAGAGTGAACGGGCAGTTCGCTACGATGTTTCCGTTTCCTGTTACCGAGCAGGTGCTCGTGCGGGGAGAGGATCGCTTCAACACATTTTGTTCACCGTGTCATGGGCGGCTTGCGAATGGAGGAGGGATGGTTGTGCAGCGAGGATTTCCCAAGCCGCCATCGTTTCAAACGGACAGCCTTCGTGCGATGCCGGCAGGATTTTTCTTCGACGTCATCACGAACGGTTTCGGACGAATGTACAGCTATGCGCCGAGCGTGCCGGTTCGAGATCGGTGGGCAATTGTGGCGTACATCCGCGCGCTTCAGCTTAGTCAAAACGTTCCGGTACAAGATTTGCCCGAAGCAGAACAACGTCAATTACTTGGAAAAGCTCAATGAATCATTTTGAAGGACCGCGTCCGCTGCTTGATCGCATTCAGCAATCTGCCCTTGTCGTCGGGGGACTCGGCGCGTGCGCGCTTGTTGTCGGGGCGATTTTTTCAGCGCAGCAATTTTTTCAATCGTACTTGTTTGCGTACATGTTCGTGTTGAGCTTTGCCGTTGGGTCGCTCGGAATTCTCGTTCTCCATCACATGGTATCGGGCAGATGGGGATTTGCAATTCAGCGCTTGATTGAAGCTGCGGCGCGGACAATTCCGTTGATGGCGCTTCTCTTCATTCCGATTCTTGCGGGATTGAGTGATGTTTATCCGTGGATGAATCAAAACGGGATGCCGCAGGGTCCGCTCATGGGATTCAAGCAAACGTATTTGAGCGTTCCGTTTTTTGTGAGCCGCGCTGTTCTTTACTTCGTGATTTGGACAGTGATGGCGTTCACTCTTTCGCGATGGTCGCACATGCAAGATCAAAACGCGGGTGCAGCGTTGACGCGGAAGATGCGCCTCCTCAGCGCTCCCGGCATAATTGTTTACGTCTTGACAATGACGTTTGCCGGATTCGATTGGGTGATGTCGCTCGAGCCGCAATGGTATTCGTCTATCTTTGGCGCGCTGATCATCGTCAGCCAAGTGCTTTCGACGTTGGCGCTGTGCATCATTGCGCTCCGTTTGTTGGCGGCGTATAAACCGTTCTCCGGATTTTTGAAGGAGACGCATTTTCATCATCTCGGAAATTTGCTCCTCACGTTCGTCGTGCTGTGGGCGTACATGCAGGTATCGCAATTGATCATCATCTGGTCGGGAAATTTGCCGGAAGAAAATCTCTGGTATTTACACCGCACCGGCACGTGGGATTATCTTGTTGTTCCGCTTGTCATCGGACATTTCTTCATTCCGTTCTTTCTTCTTTTGTCGCGCAGAACGAAGCGGGCGATGGCGCGGCTCGCGCTCGTTGCAGTTTTTATCTTAGCAATGCGGTTAGCCGATATGTTCTGGCTTATTACGCCGGCGTTTCATCCGGGAGAATTTCATATTCACTGGCTTGATGTTGCCGTGCCGATTTCTCTCGGGGGACTTTGGTTAGCGGCGTTTGTTCGGAATCTCAAAGGATATTCGTTGGTTCCGTTACACGACCCGCGTTTTGAACCGGCACTTGAGCGCGTTGAAAACGCTGTTGGGGCTGAAGGTTGATTACAATGGATCCTCATCAACATGAAAATATGAACGCGCCGCCTTCTCCGTTGCACGAGCTGCGCGACGCCAATGTTAAAAATTTGTGGCTGATCGGCGGCGGGTTATTTGCAGGAGTGTTGGTTGTCTTGGCGGTGTTAGCGGGCGTCTTTGCATTTTACACGCACCATACAACAGCACCGGATACAAAAGCCTCGACGTTCATTGCACCGGACAACACTGCGCCGGGTCCGCACATACAAGCAGACCCTCATGCGGATTTGCTGAAGCTGCGCGCGTCGGAAGATTCTGTGCTCTATCGTTACGGCTGGGTACGTAAAGATGCCGGCATTGCGCACGTTCCGATTTCCGTTGCTATGAAGATGGCGCTGAAGAAAGGCTTTCCTCAAAAACAGATGGACTCCGCTTCCAAGACGAAGTCCGTCTCTGATGTAAAGGCAGGACAATGAAAACGAAGTATTGTGGCGAAAAAAAAGCTGTGTCATTTCCGCAGGCTTTGGGCGGGAATCTTTTGAATGGATGCCCGACAAAAGTTCCGCTTTTTGGAATCCCGTTCAAAGCGGAATCCCTGGAAAGCGGGAAATTCGGGCATAACGGCTTTATCGGTGTATTTGTTGTTGTGATACTGACGATGTTCGTCGTAGTGCAGCCGGCAACTGCTCAGTTGAATTCAAAACAAGTGTTCGCTCAAGTAAAGTTCGAGCAAAAGCTGAATTCACAAATTCCGTTGGATGCGACATTTCGTGATGAAACAGGCAAAGAGGTGAAGCTTGCAGAATATTTTCATGACAAGCCCGTCGTGTTATCGCTCGTCTATTATGAATGCCCGATGCTCTGCACACAAGTTCTGAACGGCATGGATCAGGCGTTTAATTCCTTGAGAATGTCCGTCGGAAAAGATTTTAATGTCGTTACCGTCAGCATCAATCCGAAAGAAACGCCCGACATCGCGGCGGGTAAAAAGAAAGAATATTTGAAGATGTACGGCAATCGTCCCGGCTCCGAAGAAGGCTGGCATTTCTTGACAGGCGAGAAGCCGCAGATTGATTCGCTTGCCGATGCGGTCGGCTTCCGGTACTTGTACGATTCGACAACAGATACGTACGCACATCCGAGCGGCATTATGGTGTTGACCCCGCAAGGCAAAGTGTCGAGGTACCTGTTCGGTATCGAATATCAGCCGAGAGATCTTCGCTTCTCGTTGATAGAGGCATCGTCAAGAAAAATCGGCTCGCCAGTGGATCAGCTTTTGCTGTTGTGTTATTGTTATAATCCTGTTACAGGGAAATACGGTTTGGTCATTCAAAATATTTTCCGCGCAGCCGGTGCGGTAACGATTGTCGTGCTCGGCACCGTGCTGTTCATTTTTTTCCGGCATGAAAAGAAAAAAAACGGCGCGCAGGATGCGCAAGAAAAAACCTGAAGCGAAAACCTCTCCCTTTGTCCCCCCTCAAGGAGTGGGGTAAAGGGAGGAAAACATTTCGCTCCCGAACAGATTTTGGGAACGGGTGAAAAATCATGAATCATGAAACGTGAATCAATTCTTTGTGACGTTGTGACAGCGTAATTACAATTATCGAACTGAATTTTCCGGCTATGTTTAATATCCCTCTTTTCCCGACCGAAGCTTCTACGACAGCATCGCGCGTTGACCTGCTGTTCTTTGCTTTGATGGGAATTATCGTTTTCTTCACCGCGCTCATTTTTGTCGGCGTGATTTTCTTTTCCATCCGCTACCGGCAAGGCTCGCGGGCAAGCAGGAAAGGTGCGACATCGGAAAATCTGAAGCTCGAGCTTGTCTGGACGATCATTCCGCTCTGCATCACGATGGGAATTTTCGCGTGGGCATCGAAATTATATTTCGACATGCATGTTCCGCCGAGAGATGCCATGGATATCTACGTCGTCGGCAAACAGTGGATGTGGTACATTCAGCACCCGGAAGGGAACCGCGAGATTGACGAGCTGCACGTTCCGCTCGGCAAACCGGTGCGCTTGATCTTAACGTCGCAGGATGTGATTCACGATTTTTTCATCCCTGCATTTCGTGTAAAACAGGATGTCATTCCGGGCCGTTACACGACGGAATGGTTTGAGGCGACGAAAGTAGGAGAGTATCATCTTTTCTGCGCGCAATATTGCGGAACGGGGCACGCGCAGATGGTCGGCAAGGTGATCGTGATGCAGCCGTGGGAATACGAACAATGGCTTTCGGGAAAATCCTCGACCGGCGCCACAATGTCAAGCTCCGGCGAACAGCTGTTCACGCAGTTCGGCTGCGTTACCTGCCATAAATCCGACAACACCGGACGCGGTCCGTCGCTCATCGGCTTGTTCGGACAAAAAGTGAAACTGCAAACCGGGCAGACCGTTGTTGCCGACATGGATTACATCCGCGAATCAATTCTTGATCCGACGGCGAAAGTCGTCGCCACGTACCAGCCGGTTATGCCGACGTTCAAGAATCAAATTGATCAGGCGCAGTTGATGCAATTGATAGAATATGTTAAGTCGCTCGGAAAACAACAGACGGCTTCGAAAGGAAAGTAAGCAATGGAAGCAAGCGAGAGCACGGATCACGTGAATTATTTGAACAATGGTTACGGCGTGAAGTCGTGGCTGCTGACCACCGACCACAAGCGCATTGCCATTCTTTATTTGATTTCCATTACGATCTTCTTCATGATCGGCGGATTTTTTGCGCTCGTGATTCGCCTGACGCTTCTTTCTCCGGAAGGAACGCTTGTTTCGGCAGACACGTACAACAAAATGTTTACGATGCACGGCATCACGATGATCTTCTTTTTCCTGATCCCGTCCATCCCCGCCGTGTTCGGCAACTTTCTCGTGCCGATGATGATCGGCGCGCGCGACCTTGCGTTTCCGAAAATAAATTTGCTGAGCTGGTACGTTTATATTGTCGGCGGCATGTTCACGCTCACGGCGATGGTGATGGGCGGCGTTGATACCGGCTGGACATTTTACACGCCGTTCAGCAGCGGCTATTCCCACACGAACGTCGTGCCCACGGTTATCGGCGTGTTCATTCTCGGATTCTCTTCGATTCTCACCGGATTGAATTTTATCGTAACGATCCATAAAATGCGTGCGCCGGGGTTAACATGGTTCCGGCTTCCTCTATTTATCTGGGCGCATTATGCGACGAGCGTCATTCAGATTTTAGGAACGCCGGTCATCGCCATTACGCTTGCGCTGGTCGGGTTCGAGCGGATTGCCGGTGTCGGAATTTTCGATCCGAACATCGGCGGCGACCCGATTTTGTTCCAGCATTTGTTCTGGTTCTATTCTCATCCCGCTGTGTACATCATGGTGCTTCCTGCGATGGGCGTTGTAAGCGAAGTGGTAACCTGTTTTTCTCGTCGAAAATTATTCGGCTACCGGCAAATGGCGTTCGCAAGCATGGCGATTGCCGTGTTCGGATTTCTTGTGTGGGGACATCACATGTTCGTCAGCGGTCAGTCGGTCTATGCGGGGATGGCATTTTCCGCGCTCAGCTTTCTCGTTGCAATTCCATCGGCAGTAAAAGTGTTCAACTGGACTGCAACGTTGTATAAAGGAACGATTCGTTTTCAAACGCCGGTGCTGTACGCGTTCGGCTTCATCGGCTTGTTCACCATCGGCGGATTGACGGGAATCGTTCTCGCAACATTGCCGGTTGACGTGCATGTGCACGATACGTATTTCGTTATCGCGCATTTCCATTACATCATGGTCGGCGGCGCGGTGATGGGATACATGGCAGCGCTTCATTTTTGGTGGCCCAAGATGACGGGCAAGCTCTATTCTGAAGGCTGGTCGAAATTGGCGGCGTTGATTTTATTTGTAGGATTCAACCTGACATTCTTCCCGCAATTCATTCTCGGTTATTTGGGGATGCCGCGGCGCTATCATATTTATCCGCCGGAGTTCCAGGTGCTGAATGTTCTTTCGACAGCAGGCGCAAGCATTCTCGGGCTCGGATACATCATTCCGTTCTTTTATTTAATGTGGTCGCTGCGGAAGGGAAAAACTGCCGGCGACAATCCGTGGAATGCGAAAGGATTGGAATGGCTCACGTCGTCTCCGCCGCCGACATTCAATTTTGAGAAGACGCCGATTGTCAATGAAGAAGCGTATGCATACACAGACGGGGTTTTCGAGGAGGACGTTGCCGGTGGCTAACGAACATTCTTCACACTATGTCGCTCATCAATTCGACGATCTCGAACAGCAGAAGGAAGCCGGCACGCTCGGCATGTGGACATTTCTCGCCACAGAAATTCTTTTCTTCGGCGGAATGTTCATGGCGTATTTCGTGTACCGCTTTTCGTATCCCGATGCGTTTGCCGCGGCGAGTCATTACATGGATATTCTCCTCGGCGGCATTAACACCGGCGTGCTGCTCGTCAGCAGCTTGACGATGGCGCTTGCCGTTCACGCCGCGCAGGAAGGAAAGCGGAAGCAGATCATACTTTTCCTTATTATCACGATGGTGTTCGGCGTAACGTTTCTTGTTATCAAAGGGTTCGAATATCATCACAAGTACGTCGAGCATCTTGTTCCGGGATGGAATTTTGAATATAAAGGACCTAATGCGGGCAAAGCGGAAATTTATTTCATTCTCTATTTTGTGATGACGGGATTCCACGCGCTCCACTTGATCATCGGCATCGGCGTTCTGAGCGTTATTGCAATGATGACGGCGCGGGGCAACTTCACGAAAGAATATTACTCGCCGGTGGAAGTCAGCGGACTCTACTGGCACTTTATTGACATCGTCTGGATTTTTCTTTATCCATTGCTTTATCTTATCCACGTGCACAAATGAACGGACACGTTGTTTCACGAAAAGTTTACTACTTCATTTTTGCAGCACTCATGGTGCTGCTTATTCTCACCATCTCGATGGCGTATTTCGATTTGGGCCCCTTCAACGTCATCATAGCCCTCGTTATTGCCATCATCAAGGCGACGCTCGTAATTCTTTATTTCATGCACGTGCGCTACGGCAGCCGTGTAACATGGGTGTTTGTGTCGGCAGGATTTTTCTGGCTCATCATCATGTTCACGCTGACGATGAGCGACTTCGTTACGCGGTTTTCGTTTTGATGACGCGAGTTTACCCATTTTATTTTTCCACTGAGTATCGTGAATCAATCCCTTTCAGGGATTTTTGCCTTTGTTTGTGATGATAACGAGGGCGTTGCCCTCGCTTGAAATATTTTTTCCCCCGACAAGTTGGGGGAATTTTTCTCATGACGCCGAAGGCGTCAGATGCTCCAAGTCGGGGGCATCGCCCCGACAGCCGAAAACGAGTTTATATCGTTCCCACGCTCCTGCGCGGGAACGTTGACCGTAGACGCTCTGCGTCTCTTCATCGCTCTCTTTGTATTCGAACACACAAGCATTCGAACAGAATTCGACGAAGTTTGCTAACAACGCATCTTTCCCAACGATAGTGCCGCTGAAGCCGGGAAAGGCCATTGTTACTTGAGGATGCAAATACGGTTCCATTTCCGAAGGACGGCTCTCACGCCACGCTCGATTGATGGCTGCCATCGCATCGTGGATTTCAGACTCGACGTTGTTCATTATTCATCTCCGTATGTTCATTGATTGTGGCAATCGCACGACATGCGGCTAACGTTCAGCGTAAGCACGCCGTTGCTTTTGCCGCTCAAAGATAATGCGGCGGAAGCCGCGACAAACGATTGATTTCCAGCAGCTGGAGCCGCAAACCAACACGCGGCAAAAACAATGGAGCGAGGTGCTTACGCTTGTTCCGCCGCCATTCGCGCAGCGTGTATCGCGCGTGAAGAGTCAACAACGAAATTGACAAACTCATCAGTTTCAGTCAACAAAAAACATGATCTGCAATTGCGCGATACCCCCCCACGCTGCGCTCATGTGCGGCGACGGCACGTGGTCTTCAGAGAAATTTCGTACATTGGACTTGACAAACCCCTACCCATTGGTATTATCTTAAATGAGATGAATTCCAAGCAGAAAAAGGAACTAAGCAAACGAATTAAATACGTGACGGGACAACTGGCAGCGATCAACAAGATGATTGCAGAGGGAAAGGACTCGTCAGACATCTTTGTGCAGCTGCGCTCAGTCGAGTCCGCATTCCGCAAATCAATTGTTTCAACGTTTGAAACAGAACATCGGCTTGAACTTGCTGAACGGATTGTCGAGGAACTCGAAAGCTGCCCGGGCTCCTGCCAATATTGCGACCTTGTTGATACACTGAAAAGAGATTTTCCAAAGTTAACATTGACGCAAGTACTTGATGGATTGCACCAAATGAAGAAAAGGAGAAAGTGAATGGAGAAGAAATCACTGGGCGTCGTAGCGATTGCCCTCGTTCTCATCGGTGCAGGTTGGGGAGTACATTGGTTGACGTCCAGACCATCGGAGAAAGCCGAAACCGGGGCAACAGCAAACAATGTAAAAATTGTCGACGTCAATGAGGTTGTGAACAATCCGGAGATGTTCAAAGACTTCATTGGTGTGAAAGGCACAATTGCCCACGTTGATGAAAGGAGCTTAGCGTTCACGTTAGGTTGCGAAGATGCTTGCATAGAAATGCCTGTGAAGTTCAATGGACAACTGCCGAAAGAGGGTACAAACGTCATTGCCTACGGTGAAGTAAAGAAAACTGAGCAGGCAAAGTACGTCTTCATTGCTCAGGAGGTCGAAGCAAAGTGAAGAAGATTCTCCTGTCATCGAGTGCGTTCGTGGCAGCTTTGGTGTTGCACGCTTCGTACTTCGTGATACAAGCGAAAACACTCGCTGAGCGTTGGGCAATGACCAACGAAACGAACTACATACAGTTTTATGTTGAGCGTTCAGAATACTTAATCGGCGCTTCGTATGCGCTCGCAATCGGATTCTCTGTGTTTGCGCTGCTGAGATTTCTTGAGACCCGCAAGAAAGGATTTGCCGGACTCGTTGGCGGAATAACATTGACAGGAGTTCTCTATGTTGCAGGATGTTTCCTGCTCGGATGCTGCGGTTCGCCGATGCTTGCAGTATATCTGACATTGTTTGGATCATCGTTCTTAGGATTTACAAAACTCCTGACGTTTGCCCTTACGCTGTCTTCAATCGTTGTTGGATATATTTGGATGGAACGGAAGTCTCTTCCCGAAACAGATTGTTGTGAAGGAGAGGAAGAATGCAAACCGACATAGAGACAAAACATTTTGAAAAAATTGAAGCCGAGCTTCGCGAAGGGATGGCGCTCGCCAAGTGTCGGAAGTGTGGGTGTATGAGAGACACACTCGAAACGCTTGACAATGCTCTCAAAAACGTAGAAGCTCGTTCAGCAAACGCCTTAGAGGGAAATATTGTAAACTGGCGGACCGAAATGGAGCCGATCAAATACGCTTGCCTCGGCTGCCAGTATTGTTTCCCGGCAGTGGCGATGAATCTGCTCAACGAAGCATACCCTGAAGCAGCGTCCAAAGATGCGTTGAGTTGTTCATTTGAAGTCAAGCAACAACGCTGGCCACCGGTTGCGGGAGAGTACAAAGTCCTCTGTGAAGTCGGAGATCCCGCTCGCGGGAATGGAAATTGTCCGGTTGCAATCTCAACGCTTGGAAGTCAAGATTTGGCCGACAACCTTGCAGCACTGCGGCCGGAAGAGGTTTGCATTGTCGGCAAAACGGAGACCGAGAACATCGGCATTGACAAGATCATCAAGAACACGATTACGAACCGAGCAATTCGGTTTCTTGTGCTTGCAGGTTCCGACCCGATGGGACATCTTCCCGGGCAAACACTTCTTAGCCTCTCAACCAACGGTGTGGACGAGAAGATGCGTGTCATCGGCTCGAAGGGAAAGCGACCGATTCTGAGGAACGTGACACCCAACGAAGTCGAGTCGTTTCGGAAGCAAGTACAAGTTGTAGATATGATTGGATGTGAAGACAATGAGACTATCGTAAAAAGGATTAAGGAGCTACCTATGAATCTCAAGACATCGTGTGGATGTGCAGACTGCAATGAGGAGACCGCTGTTGCCGAAATTAGCGACGCTCCTATCATTCAGGCGAAAGAGCCGTCTAAGATTCAGATGGACAAAGCTGGATACTTTGTCGTGTTGCCGCAAGCCGACAAGGGAACAATTCTCGTTGAACATTATGGATACGATGATAAACTCCAACAAACGATTGAAGGCAAAGATGCCCGAAGTCTGTACTGGACCATCATTGAGAACAATTGGGTTACGCAACTCTCTCATTCCGCTTACATCGGCAAAGAACTCACCAAAGCCGAACTCTCGCTGAAATACGGATTCAAGTATATTCAAGACGGCGCGTAGTTCCTTCCTGATTCGACCACGTGCTGGTGTATAACGTTGCGCGGGAAGCACGCGCAACGATGTGCGGACGTTTATGAGCGAAGCGCTTTTTGCTTCGCGAATGTCCGCTCGCCGTCAATATCCTCCGGTTTCAATCGGACTAATTCTCCTACATGCAAACCGCCGGAGTACACAAGCATCATCATAATGCGGTGCTTGATGTTTCCCAATGCTTCGAATAAAGTACGCACTTCTGCTTCTGAAAGAACACCGGCAGCTTCCGTTCCTTGCGCGGGCGCCTCAGGCCATTCAGCGCAAATGGTTTCTTGTACAGCTCTACATATAAAAACCGCAGAGCGTTGATTGTCTGGCTTATTGTTCCGGTGGAAAGTTTTTTCTCTTCTACCAGATGAATAAAAAATTGACGCAGTTCATTATTGGTGAGATCGCGGGGATGTTTTGGCGCGGCATAAGTGGTAAGCGTACGAATACAACTTTTGTATGCTTTGATCGTCTTCGGAGAATAATTCCTCAGCCGCCTCTCTGTGGAAAGCGTTGCGAAAAGCCCTCGCGGTTTTGTTTGTAACAGTTCCAAAGAAGCCCTCAGGAGTCAGGACGCGTTTTACTTCAATCGTTAACGACCCGGGGCAAAACCCAAAACACCCCGAGCCCGATTCGAAATGCTTTTGCAAATTGTATAGATTTTTTCTCAATTGTCAATAGTTCCTCTCCCCTTCATCCCCCCTCAGAGGCTGTGTTGCAATGCCGTAAAGCGTCATTGCGAGGTTCTCATCCACGCCTGTCGCTTGGTTGTGCCATCTTTGATTTGGCGTGGAATCTTCTTCTACAATGACATCCTTTGTCATTCGTAGTCGTGGTTCGACTTCGCTCCACGACAGCCGCCCTGAGCGAAGCCGAGGGGCCGAAAAACCTCTTTCTTCTTGATGTCATTAAAGGAGTGGAACGACGAAGCAATCTCCGTTTCTGTTCTAATTTCAAGCATGAGATTGCTTCACTTTGCTACTCGCAATGACAATGCGACACAACCTCAGTGATGGGGAAACGCAACTTGCACAAGAGAAGAATTCTTAGTAGAATATGTTCTAAAGGGATGGAGAATGTATGAGAACGCATGAGGAGACGGTAGCCGCAATCTTTAGATTGCGAAATTGATTCAACAACGCGGCCTGAAGGTCGCGGCTACCGTTTCATTTTTTCTTTTCACACAGTCTCAATGCCTTTGGCATCAGAATCGTTCAGCTCATATTCTCATTCAACCTATGAAAAAAATCTTCTTTTCTCTATGTCGCCTTCGGCGCGATTTTCAATACGGCATAATTTCTCTTTCGCTTCTTTCCGGCTTGTCCGCCATCATTTTGTCGGGCTGCGAATCGCTCTCGGATGAGAATGCGAAAATTGCGGCAACCGTTTCCGGCGTAAAAAATATTTTCGCGCCCGATACGCGCGTTGCAATCTTTGATGTTGCCGCGCACTGGACAAATCGCGGCTTGGTTGTGAACGGCGAAATGAACAATCCCGAAGCAAAGAAGGTGCTTCTCGATTCTCTTTCGTCGTTTGTCTTTCGCGTGATTGACAGCGTGAACGTGATTACCGGCCCCGGTAAAGGCGAGCCGGCGTGGGGGATTGTCCGCATCAGCGTGGCGAACATGCGCGTCAAACCCGCTGAACAATCGGAGCTTGCATCGCAGTCGCTTATGGGAACGGTCATTCGTCTATGGAAAGTGCAGCGCGGCTGGAGCTATGTTCAAACACCCGACCGCTATTTGGGATGGATGGATAACGATTCGTTCATCAAAGCTTCCGAAGCCGGTGCTGAAGCGTGGATGAATGCGAAGAAAATAATTGTGACCGATCTTACCGGCAGAGTGTGGCAAACGCCCGACATGAATTCGTATCCGGTGAGCGATGTCGTTGCCGGTTCGCTGCTGAAAGACGATGGAAAAGTCGGTACGTGGACGAAGATCGAGCTGCCTGACCGGCGCACCGGCTACTTGCTTTCCAACGGAGTAACGGACTATGAAACGTGGAAAAAAATCACAAAGCCGACGCCGGACGGCATCGAGCATTTTGCAAAGCTGATGATCGGCATTCCGTACTTGTGGGGAGGCGCATCAACCAAAGCCGTTGATTGTTCCGGCTTCACGAAAACGGTTTTCATGATGAACGGGCTTCAGCTTAACCGCGACGCAAATCAGCAAGCCGATGAGGGACTCGATATTCCTGTCGACGAGCATTTCTCCAACCTCCGCAAAGGCGATCTTCTCTTCTTCGGGAAAAAAGCGACAGCGTTCATGCCTGAAAAAATTGTTCACGTCGGGATTTACTTAGGGGATGAGACGTTTATTCATTCTTCGGGCATGGTACGCATCAGCAGCTTCGATTCCGCTTCGCCGCTGTACGATCCGTACGATTTGAACCGTTTCGTCCGTGCGCGGAGAATTTTGATTTCCCCTCCACAAGTTGCAGAAGTAACTCAAGGGCATCTCTAAAAATTGATTGCAAGAAAAATGTCGCGCTGAGCCCCGCAAGGCGGGGCTCACCATGACTATATTTTTGTTTTTAGAGATGCCCTCAAGCGAAATGATGTCTGACGGCACGCTTTCCAGTTGTTTGACATGGAGGATCTCTTCGCCCGAAAATGTCAGACAGCCCCGAGAGTGATGGCTTGTCGCAAAAAAACAGTGTGAGGCATTATTTCTCACAATAAAAAGGTGCGATTTGTCATCCCCCCTTTTTCATTTTAATTCATTTCAAAATAACAACTTACAAAGTTTATTTTTGCAGGGCTTTGTGAACTTTGCCCCGGTGTAACATTAGGGTTCAATAAAGCATTTCTTATCTCAGGGGTGCCCTTCGGAACTTTGCGAACTTGCCGCTTTGATAACGTGTTAATGTACTTAGACGTAATTCATTGGGGGGGAGTATTTTTCAACAAATGCATAGAGAGGAGGATTTTCGTATGCGTAGAAATATCTGGATGTTCACAGTGCTTGTGCTCATTCTTGCAGGATGCGGAAAACAAGACGAGCTTGAGCAGAGGAACAAGGAATTGACGCAGCAGTTGGCGGAGAAAGATAAATTCATCGAGGACGTCACTGCGACGATCAATGACATCCACAACACGATCGAAAGCGCATGGGCGATGGAGAAGGGCGTTGTTCAGCAAACCGTGAAGACGGAAGGTGTGCAGCCTGAGAACGTCGCCGAGGTGAAGCGGCAAATTATTGACCGCATTGCCGCAATGCGCAGTTTGCTTTCCGAAAACCGAAAGAGAGCGATCGCTCTTGAGAGAAAATTAAAAGACGCCGGAGCGGCATACGCGGGGCTGGAAAAGATGGTCGCCGATCTTAAACAGAACCTTGATGACCGCGAGAAAGCTATCGCCGACTTGAACACCCGCGTTGAGAGCCTGCAGAACGATGTGCAGCAAAAAACGCAGGTCATCGCCGATCGCGAAAATACGATTGCCCAGCGGGAACAAACGATCAATGAGCAAACTCAAAAGCTCAACACGGTCTATTATGTTGCCGGCAAGCGCGACGAGCTGAGGAAGAAAGGGGTCATTGCCGATGAGGGGGGATTCCTGTGGGGGCTGCTCGGTTCCACAACGGTGCTCGCAGCAAATTTCGACAACACACAGTTTCAGCCGATGGATAAGACTGCGGAGAGCACGATTCAGGTACCGGGGAAAATTGAAAAAATTATTCCCCAGCGGGATACCTCGAGCTATGTGGAAGTACAATCCGGTGACGGAACAGCCGTGCTGAAAATAGTACGGCCCGATGCATTCTGGCGTGTGAATCATCTGGTCATCATTACCGACTGAAAAAAAGGTAATCCACAACAAAAGACCCGACGTTGCGTCGGGTCTTTTGTTATTTGCTGGGTAGTGCTGTTTTTCAAAAGTCTTCTTGCGGTTTCGCCGACCCCTCTCTAATCTCTCCCCCCTTCAAGGGGCAGAGGATTTATTCCTCCCCTATGAGGGGAGGGTTAGGGTGGGGTCGGTTTCTGCTGAAAAACACCTTTTCAAAAACACGTTTTGTTTTTTTGAAAAACGGCACTAGAATGTTCACTTCTTCCTTTTCAAAATCTTTTTCACTTTCAACAGCCTCGGTTTGTTCACGCGGTTGAATGTCTTCAGCGGCAAGCCGTAGATTTTGATGAAGCCTTCCGCTGCCGTGTGATCGTATTGATCTTCGACGGTGTACGTTGCAAGCTTCTTGTCGTACAGTGAAAATTGCGAAGCGCGTCCGCCGACAGTAAGATTGCCTTTATACATTCTCACCTTCACGACACCGGAAACATTTTTTTGCGTCTCGTTCACGAAACCATCGAGCGCTTTTTTCAGCGGAGAGAACCAGAGTCCGTTGTAGATCAAATCGGCGTAATCGTGAGCGACTTTCGCTTTGTAATGCGCGACTTCCTTGTCGAGCGTCAGCCGTTCCAATTCGCGATGAGCGAAATGGAGCGTCACTGCTGCCGGCGCTTCGTACACTTCGCGCGACTTGATTCCGACAAGACGATTTTCCACTAAATCTAACCGCCCGATGCCATTCGCTCCGGCAATCGCATTCAGCTTTTCAACCAAGGCAACGCCCTGTATTTTCTTTCCGTTCAAGCCGACCGGTATGCCTTCTTTGAATTCAATTAAAACGTACATGGGTTTGTCCGGTGCGTCTTCGGGACTCGCCGTCCGCTGAAACGCATCGAGCGGCGGCTCGGTCATCGGGTCTTCGAGAACGCCGCACTCGATCGCCGTGCCCCAGATATTTTCGTCGATGGAATACGGGCTTGCCTTCGTCGCCGCAACGGGAATGCCGCGCTCTTCGCAGTACGCGATTTCTTCTTCGCGCGATTTGAATTCCCATTCGCGCAGCGGCGCGATCACTTTCAGTTCCGGTGCAAGCGCCATGATCGAAACTTCGAACCGCACCTGATCGTTTCCTTTTCCCGTGCAGCCGTGCGCGACCGCGGTGCAATGCTCGCGCTTTGCAACTTCTGCGAGCGCTTTTGCAAGCAGCGGGCGTCCGAGCGCCGTTGCCATCGGATAAGTGTGTTCGTACAGCGCGCCGGCTTTCAGCGCGGGGAAAATGTACTCCTCGACAAATTCTTTGGCGAGGTCCTGAATGTACACTTTCTTCGCGCCGGTTTTGTACGCTTTTTCGGCTACGCCGACCAATTCCTTTTTCTGTCCGAGATTGCCCGTGACAGTGATGACGTCGGCGTCATATTTTTCCTGTAGCCATTTCACAATGACGGACGTGTCGAGTCCGCCGGAGTATGCTACTGCGATCTTTTGTTTTTTCAAGGTCATGTCCCTTTATGATGATTGTTCGTGGTTAATAGTTGAATATTGATAGTTGTGAGTTGAATATTGAGCATTCAGTTTCAGGAATCAGTTGAGTGTGAGTTTGCTCCCGCGCAGAATCTTGTTCTGGAATTAAATGCCGCTTTACGGCATCCCCGTACAGCGGGACTCCGGGACAACAGCATTCACGCATTCCTTGTTGCCATCCATTCCTTGATAGAATTCATCACGGTCTGCGTTTTCTTCGTTGATGAAGGAAGAACAAGCACCGTATCGTCGCCGGCGACGGTGCCGAGAATTTCCGGGCTGTGAAGCGAGTCGATATACGACGCTACTCCCTGCGCGCGCCCCGGCAGCGTGCGGATGACGATCATCGCTTCGTTGCAGTTTACGCTCACGATTTCAAATCCGACGAGCGATTTTAGCTTGCGCTCCTCGCTTTCAACGCTGAGCGCGTAGCGCACGCCTCCTTCCGCATGAATGCGAACCACACCGAGCTCGCGCAAATCGCGCGAGAGCGTTGCCTGCGTAACGTCGAAGCTCCGCTTGCGCAGCTCGAGAACAAGCTCGTCCTGGCTCGCAATCGGTTTCGACTGGATGATTTCTTTGATGGTAAGAAGCCGGTTTGCTTTGTTCATACGTGTATTAATTTTTTGGTGCTCATAGTATAAGCGATCA
This sequence comes from Bacteroidota bacterium, assembly GCA_028873075.1. Classification (GTDB taxonomy): domain Bacteria; phylum Bacteroidota; class Ignavibacteria; order UBA10030; family UBA8401; genus JAJYOI01. The sequence continues at coordinate 14,220 of JAGWND010000007.1, read as the reverse complement.
ATCCTGCTCACCCTTTTTCCTCTCTCCCTATGGGAGAGGGGACGGGGTGAGGGCGGTAACGACAAGAACTTTAAAGTATCACTCCACTGTTATTTCCGATCAACTTTGCCAAAATCGCTTTTTGAATGTGCAAACGATTTTCTGCCTCGTCGAGCACAATTGAGCGTGTTCCTTCCAAAACATCGGCGGTAATTTCTTCTTCGCGGTGTGCCGGAAGGCAGTGCATGACGACGGCATTAGGCTGTGCAAGCGTGAGGAGCTTGCCGTTGATTTGAAACCCGGCAAAATCTTTCATCCGTTTTTCCCGCTCGTTCTCTTGTCCCATGCTGATCCAAACATCCGTGTACAACACATCCGCATTGCGCGCAGCATCTTCCGGTGAGCGAACAATTTCAACGGTGCTGGCGCCGTTGTTTTGTGCGCTCTTGAGTATTTCAGTGTTCGGCTCATAACCGATCGGTGCTGCAAGTACGAAGTGCATCGGGATTAGCTTCGACATTTCGAGCCATGAATTGACGACATTGTTGCCGTCGCCGATGAACGCGATTTTTATTCCGTCGCGCAGAATTTTGTGCTGCCGCAGCGTGTACACGTCCGCCAGAATCTGGCACGGATGCGACAGATCGGTGAGCGCATTGATGACCGGCACGGTCGAATGCTGTGCAAGCTCTACAAGGATTTTATGGTCGTACAGCCGTGCAACAATGGCGTTGTTGTAGCGGGAAAGAAGCTGAGCAATGTCCGACGCCTTTTCCCGCGTTCCGACCCCGATTCCTTCCTGCGAGAGAACGACCGGATGACCGCCGAGCTGATGAACGCCGACCTCGAACGACACGCGCGTGCGCAGGGACGGCTTCTGGAAAATCAACGCGACGGTTTTGCCGGCGAGAGGCTGACGAGCGGAAGAAGATCGTAATGTGTCTGCAAGATCAAAAAGCTCGAACAGCTCTTTGGTTGTAATGTCGTTGAGTGAAATGAAATCTTTTTTCATCGAGCTATGCCAGTTCTGAGATGTCCGGCACCTTGGAGGTGTCGGACATCTTATTGTTCATGAATCATCTGCGTTCCGATTCCTTCGTCCGTGAAAATTTCGAGAAGGAGGGAGTGCTTGATGCGCCCGTCAATGATATGAACTTTATTGACGCCTGCGTTGAGCGTATCAAATGCCGATTGTACTTTCGGGATCATCCCGCCGAAGATCGAGCCGCCCGCAATGAGCCGTTCGCCTTCCTGTTTGGTCAGCGAGGAAATGAGTTTGTTGTTGACGATGATACCTTCGATGTCGCTGAGGTAGACGAGCTTTTCCGCTTTCAGCGATGCGGCGATCGTTCCCGCCGCAAGATCGGCGTTGATGTTGTAGATTGTTCCGTTTGCGTCCACGCCGACGGGGGCGATGACAGGTATCATGCCTTTGTCGAGCAGGAGATTGATGAACGGCGTATTGACTTCCACTACTTTCCCGACAAGGCCGATGTCGGTATTGTTTTCGATCAATTTTTCCGCGCGCAGCAGCATGTTGTCAACGCCGCTCAATCCGATGGCATTGCCGTTGTTGCGGTTGATGAGCGTGACGATCTCTTTGTTGATTTTTCCCGCGAGCACCATCTGCACGACTTCGACGACCTGTTCATCAGTGTAGCGCTGTCCGCTGACGAACCGTGTCTCGATGCCTAATTTTTTTGCTGTCTCCGTTATCTCTTTTCCGCCGCCGTGAACGATGACGATGTTGATGCCGATCTTCCGGAGAATCGTCACATCCTTTCCGAACATTTCTTTCAGCAGCGGCTCCTTCATTGCGGCACCGCCGTATTTGATAACGAACGTTTTGCCCTCGTACTTTTGAATGTACGGTAGCGCCTCGATCAGGACTTCTTCTTTTGATTGGTTCATTATGATGAAATTATAGAATTATTTTTTACTCTAGAACCGATACTCTAAGCTCATCCTCCGTTCCCCCTTCCCTAAGAATTAGGGAAGGGGGGAACAAAGGGGGGTATGGTTAGCACATATTTCGAAAAAGTTTTTGAATCATATGATTTCTAAGACCTGTAACTCGCGTTGATGTGGACGTATTCCTTCGAAAGATCGCATGTCCAGAATGTTGCGGACGATGTTCCGCTGTGAAGATCAACGACAATAGTGATTTCTTTTTTTGCAAGAATTTTTTTTGCCAGCGCCTCGGAAAACGAGATATCGTAATTTTTTCCGAGAATGCGAAGGCGATCGAAATAAATCTCGGCTTTTTCAGGATTGAACCGGATGCCCGACCGCCCGACTGCCGCGAGAATTCTTCCCCAGTTTGCATCCTCGCCGTGAATCGCGGTCTTCACCAAATTGGAATTTGCAATAGTGCGTGCTGCTTGTTCGGCATCGGCATGGGTTCGCGCTCCTTGTACGGTGATTTCAACGAATTTCGTTGCTCCTTCGCCGTCCTTGACAATCATTTTGGAAAGAGCGATGAGCACGTGTTCAAACGCAGAATAAAATTTTTGGAACACGGACGATTCTTCTTTCATCGGAACATTGTTTGCCTTGCCGTTTGCGAGCACCAGCACCATGTCGTTGGTGCTTGTATCGCCGTCAACCGTGATGCGGTTGAACGACATGTCGGTCGCGCGCTTCAAGGCTTTTTGAAGCAGCGGGCGTGCGATCGCTGCGTCGGTCGTGATGAAAGCGAGCATCGTTGCCATGTTCGGCGCAATCATTCCGGAGCCTTTTGCCGTTCCGCCGATGCGGACCGGCGTACCGTTCAGCTCGAACTCTACCGCCGTTTCTTTGATGAACGTGTCTGTGGTGCACATGCCTTCCGCCGCATCGTTATTTCCATCTTTGCGAAGCTGTTTGGCGGCATCGAAAATTCCCAGCGTCATCTTGTCCATCGGAAGGAATTGTCCGATGACGCCGGTGGAAGAAACGAGGACATGCTTCTTCGGTATACCGAGCGCAATAGCGGTCGTTTCAATTGTTTGCAGTGTGTTCTTGTAGCCGCGCGCGCCTGTGCACGCGTTTGCATTCCCGCTGTTGATGAGAATTGCCGACGCATAAGAGGATTGTTTAAGCTGTTGTTGATCAACATCCACACATGCGGCGCGCGTAAGGCTTTGTGTAAAAACCCCGGCGGCGATTGCAGGAGTTTCGGAAACAATCAGCGTGATATCTTTTTTCTTCTTTTTAATTCCGGCGTGAACACCGGCAGCAAGAAAACCGCGTGGAGCAGAAATTCCGCCCTCAACAATTTTAAATTTTGAATTTTTCATTTTTAATTCTTACAGGAGTCCTTCCGTTTCGTTCATGCCGAACATGATATTCATATTTTGAATTGCTTGGCCCGCGGCACCTTTCACGAGATTGTCAATAACGCTCATGATAATCAGCAGGTTATTCTCCAGATCTATTTTGAAGCCGATGTCGCAGAAGTTCGTGTAGTTGACATGCTTGATTTCCGGCACCGCTTCGCCGATGAATCGGACAAACGGCGCGTTTGAATAATGTTTCTTGAATGAAGCGATAATCTCATCTTTCGTGAAAGCTTTTTTTGGTCTTGCATAAATCGTCGTGTAAATTCCTCTTGTGATCGGGATGAGATGGGGAACGAACGTCAGCGAGACATTCTGCCGGGAGATATTTTCTAAAACCGATTTCATTTCCGGTGTATGCTGATGAACCGCGACTTTATACGCCCTGACGCTCTCATTCAACTCGGTGAAAGAGTAGTCCAGTGTTGCATTTTTTCCCGCGCCTGAAACTCCTGAAAGGGAGCTGACGGCAATTCCTGTCGCTTCGATCAAGTTATCTTTCAGCACAGGAACTAACGCGAGAATTGCGCTTGTTGCATAGCAGCCGGGATTTGAAAGCAAGTGTGCGGAAGCGATGGCGGATGTATTCCATTCGGGCAAACCGTATACAGCTTTCGGGAGAATATCGGCGGCAGCATGTGCGCGTTTGTAAAATCGTGAGTACAATGAAGCGTCTTTCAAGCGGAAATCTCCGCCGAGGTCAATCACGCGTTTTCCTGTCTTCAACAGCTCGGGAACAATGTGCATCGCTTCGCCGGAAGGAAGAGCGATGAACACAACATCGCTCGTTCGAATTTTCTCTGCAGAATATTCCTCGTACGTCAGGTCCGTTCTTGACCGGAAAAAAGGATACACCTCTTCAACTTTTTTTCCGGCAGAAGAATTGGCAAAAACTTTTTCGATTTCGATCCCTCTTCTTCCTAAAAGGAGGTTAAGAAGCTCCGCTCCGGAATAGCCGGAGGCGCCGATGATTGAAATTTTCATGGGTTACTTTCAAAAAATCAAACTGCATAAATATACAATAGATTGCATAAAAATGCAAGAACTATTCCAAAAACAGTGAAAAAAGAAGCAGGGGTGAATTGTTATGACTTGCGGTTAGTAAATGCTCCGTGAAATTTGTATATTGAACTGCAATTCTTCCTTCTACATATCAAAAGAAAGAAATCAAACAATCATGGGATTTAATTGCGGAATCGTCGGGTTGCCGAATGTCGGTAAGTCAACATTGTTCAATGCGATCACTGCGGCAGGCGCAGATGCTGCGAACTATCCTTTCTGCACGATTGATCCGAATGTCGGGGTCGTTGCGGTGCCGGACGCGCGCATTGACGCCCTCGTGAAAATGTATCGGCCGCCGAAAGTCGTTCCGACGACAATCGAGTTCGTGGACATTGCCGGCTTGGTGAAGGGTGCGAGCAAAGGAGAAGGATTGGGCAATCAGTTTCTGTCGCATATTCGCGATGTGGATGCGATTGCGCACGTCGTTCGCTGCTTCGACGATTCGAACGTTGTTCATGTAGACGGGAGCGTCAATCCGAAAAGAGACATTGAAGTGGTTGAAGCGGAACTGATCTTTAAAGACCTCGAGACGATTGAAAAGAAAATCTCAGAAGCAGAGCGCCGTGCAAAGACCGGTGACAAAAAATTCAAAGCAGAACATAATTTCTATGTACGAGTAAAAGAGCATTTACTCGGCGGGCGGCTCGCACGTTATGTTTCTTTTCACGATGATGATGAAGCCTTGTGGTTCCGCGATATGCATTTGTTGACGGGCAAGCCGGTGATGTATGTTTGCAATGTTCATGAGAAAGATATCACGAATGAAAATTCGTATGTTGCGCAAGTGAGAGAAATTGCACGGAAGGAAAATGCCAAAGTGGTTGTTGTGAGCGCGGCGGTCGAGGCGGAGGTTGCCGAGCTTCCACAGGAAGAACGCGCCGCATTTCTTGAAGGGCTCGGCTTACAAGAATCCGGCTTGCAGCAAGTCATTCGCGAGGGATATGACCTCCTTCACCTTCTTACTTTTTTCACTGCAGGACCAAAGGAGGTTCATGCATGGACCGTAAAGCGCGGCGCTGCAGCACCGACTGCGGCTGGAGTCATTCACACCGATTTTGAGAAAGGGTTTATCCGCGCTGAGATCATGAAGTACGACGATCTGGTTCGTTTCGGGAGCGAGCAGGCGGTGAAAGATGCCGGATTGCTTCACATCGAAGGAAGGGAGTATGTCATTCAGGATGGAGAAATTGTTCACTTCAGGTTTAATGTGTGACTGGTAGCCACAGGCTTTATGTCTGCGGAAAAAAGAACTGCAATCTGAGGATTGCGGCTGCATTTTAAGATGGACTCCGCCTCAAAGATGGAGTCCATCTTAAACATTTAGTTTTTCCATCCCAATTTTTTTTTCGCTTCTTCGCTCATCATTGAAGGATTCCATTGCGGCTGCCATACGAGGCGCACGTCGGCATCATGTACGCCGGGAAGCTGCGTGAGCCGCTGGCGCACCATGTCGGCAATCATTCCGGAAAGTCCGCAGCCCGGAGCGGTCAATGTCATTTTCACGCCAACCCAATCGTCTACAATCGTAACATCGTATACCAGACCCAGATCAACGATGCTTACCGGTATTTCCGGATCGTACACATCTTTCAGCGCTTCGTAGATTTGTTCTTTCGTCAACGAGACGGCTTCAGAATTTTTTTCTCCGAGAGAATTTTTAATCTCGCTCATAATGTCCTCACTTTACTTTTCGTTGTTCGTTGCGCCTTCGGTTTGCTTCGACAGATAATTTTCAAAACCCATCTGTTGAATTTGCGCACGCTGGCTTTCTGCCCAGTCAATGTGTCCTTCCTCCATCTTCAAAATTTTTGTCAAGTATTCTGCCGATGCCTCATCGTTCACGTCGCGGGCTAATGTGATCGCTTTGTTGTACGCTTTCACCGCGTCCATTTCCGCTTCCTGATCGTTCGTGATCATTTCAAGCGCGGAATTTCCGATCTTCATCGGATTGAGCTTGGAAACTGTCGGCGTGCCTTCTAAAAAAATAATGCGCTGAATGTGCCACTCGGCGTGGTGCATTTCATCCATCGCTTGCTTTTCGATTGCTTTGTGAAGTTTTTCGTACCCGCAGTTGGCGCACATTTCCGAGTGCACCATATATTGATTGATAGCAGTCAGCTCGTCCGCCAACAATTGATTGATCGTTGCGATAAGCTTGTCATTGCCTTTCACGGGAAATCTCCTTCAGGTTTTTCTTCTAAAGGTACAACGATTTCAGACATTTTCAAATCCCGCATACATTCCGCCACGGCCGGATCAGCCTTTGGCTGAAAAATCTGCGGCTACTCTTTTATCATCACAATCACCATTTTGAAACGTTCAGCCGCGTTGACGCTGTGCGGAACGTTCGCCGGCAGAATAATGAATTCACCTGCTTTCACTGTGTTCAGATGTTTGTCAATAACAATCTCCGCCGTTCCGTCCACAATTTCTACAAACGCGTTGAACGGCGCAGTGTGCTCACTAAGCGATTGTCCTTTATCGAATGCGAAGAGCGAGATTGTGCCGCTCTTTTGTTTGATGAGTTGCTTGCTCACGATCGAGCCGTCGGAATATTGAATAAAGCCCGATAACGGTATTGGTTGTGCAAATCCCAAAGGGATCCCTTGGGACAAATTTTGATTGGCTTCCATGCATTTATTCCTTTATTGCGATAATGCTGATTGCTGTCATGTAATGTTCATACGTGTCGAAAACATTTCTCATACCCTTCACGCGTTTGAAAGCGTGAGGCGTTGTCGCAATTCTAAAAGCGATGCCTGCCGCCCGCATGAATCCTTCATCACGAATCATTCTTGATAATTTCAACAGATGCATCGGGTTTGTCAAAATTTTTATAATTCTGAATCCGCATTTGTTGAGCATGAGCGTCCATTCGTGCGTTGTGAGGGGGCGTGCGTTGACATGAATTTTTTCAGAAAGCTTTTGTTGGATTTCATTCTTCATGCCGTTTTGAATGTCATCAGGTCGCAGCGCAATTTCGTGAATTGCGTATCTGCCTCCTCGTTGCAGCAAACGACATGCTTCAGAAATAATCTGTTCTTTGCGTTCTTCCGTTTGCATTGTGAGAACCGCTTCGCCGAGCACCACCGAAGCGCACAAGCCGGGCAAGCCGGAGTTTGTGATATTTTTATTGATGAAATTATACCTGTGGTTGTTTGTGAGCGAAGCGAGATGGTTCACTGCTTCTTCATTTTGATCAATTCCAGTATAGTGCTGCGGCTTCCGCGCAAAAATCAACTGCGCTGTGCTGCCGATGCCGGGTGCGAATTCCACAACCGAATCGTCGGCGTTGATGTCCAACGCGTCAATTATTTTCATCGTCAGTTCTCTTCCGCCAGGGCGGAGAACGCGCTTGCCCATTCTTGCAAGAAGCCAATGTCCCGGCATTTTTTGAATGTCATAGTGTTCAAACATAGTTCGTGCCTAAATTTTTTTTGAAAAAGATTCAGAGTCTTTCAGAATTCCAATACGGAAGTTCGACCGAAAAATAAAAGAACGTTCCGAAATTCCATTGCGAGTTTGAATATTCTGCTGGAAAGCCGATGCCCGGTACCACTTGTGTCCGGTCAAAGTTCAGCGCGAAGCGTATGCCAGGGCACAGGATGGTTTTGTTTTCGGTTTTGTTTTTTGGATTTAGGAGCACTACACCTTCGAGAAGAAAATTTATGTTCTCGGATGAAAGCCAGATGATGCTGCCGCCGGTGTTCCAGACAAACGATGTCGAACTTTCATCTCCGCGACCATAGTGAGATCGTTCGGAAGTTGCACCCGCATTGAAGTGCACAACAAAGTCGTTGCTCATTCTCTTACTAAAAGGAATATTGATTTGTGCGCTCATTCTTTGCAGACTCGGTGCCGGCGAATGAAAGGGAACATAGAAAGAAACCCGGGGTGCAACTGCGGCAAAATCTTGTTTATAGAAAAGCTGGTATCTGTAGTTCACGTATATCAACGTTGTGCCGTTGGCAACAGTAGGGTACGAAACGGTGTAGCTGAGTTGGTTTGTCAGTCCGTCTGCAGGAAATTCATGAGTGAGCGTGAAGTTTGTGCCGCCCGGACTTTCAGCCAAATGTTCGCCTGTAAAAATATGCTGAACAACCCCCGCTTCCTGATTGTAGGCTTCTTCGATATAAAACGAATTATCTTCGATAGCGGGAGAAAAGTCTTCTTGCGCGAACAGGAACAGCGGAGCAAGAAAACAAAGGGCGATAGAGCATTGTATTTTTTTAATCGGTGCGATATCATACGGTATCATGGTAATATTCTCCTGTTTATGTTTTTAGCTTACTGAAAGTGTTTTTATCTTGTTCATGATTGTTCTGCTTGTAAAAAATTTCTAAATTCCGTACCATAAATGAAGAAGCCGTAGGTACCGTACACGATACCGGATCGGTCTTCGCGCGGTGCGCTGTCCTCCTCGCCAAAGGTTTCGGACGGTGCACCGTTTTATTTTTTGCAATGGTGTCTGATGCGAAGCATCTGACATCTGTAGTGTTCAGCTTTACCGGCTGCTTGAAAGATTGTTTTGCGCAGCCGATGCGAGATATTTTGTAATCAACACTGCCTCGCTGTCATTCAGTTTTGCTTTGAATTTCATTGTATCCACAATTGCACTCCAACGCCGTTCTGAATATTCCGACGGAGCGTGAAGGCTATGGCAGCCGGAACATTTTGCAATGTACAGCTCTCTACCGTGAACAAGTGTTTCGTACGTTGTTCCGGGCCATTTGTCGGATGCCCACACAGATTGCGACGGCGTCGGCTCAGGTATTGAACCGGAACATGACGCAATGGATGCTATCACTGCAACCACAGTTGATGCCGCGACAACGAAAAATATTTTTCTCATTTTATAAATGGAATGAGAAAAGGAGTCGCGCTTCATATTTTTGATATTCATCGAGGTCTAACTTTCCTTTCGCTGTGTTTTCCAGGCTTGCAAGCTGCGGCATGAAGGTGAGCGTTGCCCACCAATTTTCTGCCGTATAAGAAACCACCGGGCCCGCAAACAATGCCGAGTGTCCGGTTTCTCCTTCTTCTGCACCCAAGAGATTTTGGTTGAACACTTCTACGCCTGCGGAAAAATGTTGCATGAAAGCAAATGATGCGCCAAGATTGAATTCCAATTTTGATTCGCCTTCGGTTACCGTTGCACCGTTTTGAAGCCCGGACTCCCATTCGCGCTCGAAAACTGCATTGAAGGCAAGCAATGTTTTGCCGAGTTGTTTATCGAAGAGCAGTTTTCCTTCCAACTCGGATTCATCCAAGCCAAGCGTTGCCTCACCGTAGAGTCCAAAACCGATCGGGTCCGCTGTGCGGTCGGACAGTTTATATTTCCACTCGTTCGAGATGCTGACGGAAGATGAGTTCACCGCATCGCCGTTCAGCAAATCGCCGTTTGAGTCAGCCGTTTTCCACTCGTAATTCATATACAACGACGTCATAAGGTTTCCGCCGAGGCCGAATTCATATTCCACTCGCTGATTCAATTGGCGGTAAAAATAAGGCTTGCCGGTTTGATATGTGTTCCACAGTTCCAATTCGCGGGCGCCCTGCGGAAGAACGGACGTTTCGTACGTGTAGGCGAACTTTCGCTCGTTTGCTTGCGCAGTCTGGAGTGCTGCGGAGAGCATGAATGTTGCAAGTGCCACGGCAGTTATTTTTAGCATGATGTACTCCTTGTGGTATGTGGTGGTTGAGCACAGAGCACTCGCCTAACGGGTTTCTTGACTGCCGTTTGCTACTTCCGTATATTGCAAATAGCAACGGGTAATCGTTAGACGGTTCTCTGTTGCGTTGTACAGTGCATCGCCACCAACCTACTTGAGATGTGGAGAAGGGTGATGCACTTTTTTATTTAATGGATTTTAGCGTTCTTCTGTCGAAACGCTTCTGCGGCGGCGCACGATGCGCAGTGTTCGCTTTCTTCTCCGTTGGAATTTTTTTTTCTTCTTACCTTGCTCCACACAAGCCAGAAAAACGCTCCTCCGACAATGAGCAAGGAAACTATTTGCTGCCAGTTGATCATAGCTTTTATGTCATCAATAAGAGTCCGATGCGATATACGATAAACGTTCCCGTGTAAGCGAGGAGCGTCATGTACGCAATTTGAAACAGGGGCCACTTCCATCCGTTCGTTTCACGATGCATCACAGCCACTGTTGACATGCACTGCATTGCAAGCACGTAGTATACCATCAGACAAATGGCGGTGAGAATAGTGAACGTCGGCATTCCGGTGTGCGGATCAGCATCGTTGTGCATTTTTTCGCGAAGCGAAAGATTTGCCATTCCTGTTTTTGCATCTTTAATGTTGTAGATCGTGCCCATCGTGCTGACGAACACTTCCCGCTGCAGGATAGAGCCGATCAGCCCGATTCCGATTTTCCAGTTGAAGCCTAACGGCTTGATCACCGGCTCAATGAGATGTCCGGCTTGTCCCGCAAAGCTTTGCTGCAATTGTTCTGCCGGCGTTGCGTTTGTAATCTTTGGATATGTCGCGAGAAACCAGAGTACAATTGAAACACCGAGAATAAATGTTCCCGCTCGCTGCAAGAATAAATACGACCGTTCCCACGTGTGCATGATGACGGATTTGAACGACGGCAATTTGTACGGAGGAAGCTCCATGATGAACGCCGGCGTTTCTCCTTTCAGAAGTGTTTTTTTGAACAGCCACGCGAACGTCAACGCCGCTGCGAGTCCTAACAGATACATTGAAACGAGCGTGAGCCCCGGAAGCGAAAAGACTCCGAGCACTTTCTGTTGAGGAATGAACGCGGCAATCATCAGCGCGTACACCGGCAAGCGTGCGCTGCAACTGACGAGCGGCGATACGAGCATTGTGACAAGTCTGTCCTTGCGACTTTCGATTGTGCGCGTTGCCATGATGCCGGGAATTGCACAGGCAAAAGAACTCAACATCGGGATGAACGATTTGCCGTGCAAGCCGACCTTGCTCATCATCCGGTCCATAATAAATGCAGCCCGTGCCATGTATCCTGTATCTTCCAACATTCCTAAGAAAAGGAAGAGGAAAAAGATTTGCGGCAGAAATGTTACGACAGCGCCGACTCCTGCCAACGCGCCGTTGACGATCAGATCGCGCAGATCGCCCGGCTGCATCACGGTAGTAATCTGAGCACCGAGCGCTGTGATTCCGTCGCCGATCCAATTCATCGGTGTGTTTGCCCACGAGAAAATTGCCTGAAACATCATTGCCATGAGTGCAATGAAAAAGACAAACCCGAAAACTTTGTGGGTCAGTACTTTATCAATCTTGTCGCTTGTTGTTTCCTCTGCCTGTTGCTTGATTTTACGGGAGACCTCGCACACATGCTTGATCCACTCGTAACGGGATTCGACGAAGACAGATTGCCGATCTATTCCGAAGCTGTCCAACCGCTCGTGATCTTTTTTCACATGCTCAAGCACTTCAGGTGCGTAGCGATCATTATGGCTATTGAGGACCGATGAAGAGGTGAGCAGTTGAATCGCTTCATGGAAGGAATCTGCTTCGGAAAGATGATGCGCGTCTTGCAAGATGGTTTGCAACTCGTCGCATTCTTCCTTGACTAATTTCGGCAAACTCCATTGACGAGCTTTTGGCGAAGCGGTGACGGGTGCGTGCATCGCTTCTTTCAGTTCATGAACGCCGATCCCTTTGTTCGCGACTGTGGCAACAACATGTACTCCGAGTTCGTCGGAAAGCCTTTGGGGGTTGACTGCCATTCCCGATTTTTCCGCAACATCAATCATGTTCAACGCGATGATGAGCGGCGTGCGATGATCAATAATCTGGCTGACAAGATAAAGGTTGCGCTCGAGATTGCTTGCATCAACGACACAGACGACAAAATCGGGGCGAGGAGTGTGGGTTGCTTTTCCGAAAAGAACATCGGTCGCAATTTTTTCGTCGGGCGAATGCGCGGTAAGGCTGTACGTTCCCGGCAGATCGAGCAGCGTTGCGGAGCTTCCGTCGCCGAAGATCACTTTGCCCTCTTTTTTTTCCACGGTGACACCCGGATAGTTTGCAACTTTTTGCCGCAAACCCGTCAACGCATTGAAGAGTGCCGTTTTGCCCGCGTTGGGATTTCCGATGATGGCGATGTAGCGCGTTGACGGTGCAGCTTGTTCGTGAAACATCGCTCGCGTTCGGGACCGATGTTGATGCCGTATCTGTTTTTGGGAATGCAATCTGTCGCGTAACATCACTGCATTTCCTTCTGGACAAAAACAGATTCAGCTTCAAGCCGTCGGAGAGAAAGGCGGTAGCCGCGAATTGCAATTTCCATCGGATCGCCCATCGGAGCGAAGCGGACAACTTCTATCGTTGTTCCTTTTGTCAGCCCCATTTCAAGCAGCCGCTGCCTGATTTGTGACGACGCGTTTGTAATGTTTTGCACAGTTCCTTTTTCCCCAACTGTGAGATGGTTTAGCGACAATACGTTCATTGTCTTACTCGAACCGGGAAACTTTTATGGTTTGTGCGACGGAATGATTTAATCCGATGCGCGTATTGCACACTTCAAAAATCAAATTGCCTTCGCCGTTGACGACACAGCGGACGACGGCATTTTCCAAAAACCCTAGTTCACGAAGCCGATGGCTGACGTCAGGTTTCGACAAGAGCCGGTGGATGCGAGCTTTTTTTCCTGCAGGGATCTCTGAAAGAGAGAGGTGCGAAATTTCCATAGTATTATGATTCTTTCTTCTGGCACTTCGAACAGATGCCGAATATTTGTAATGTAGAGCTTTGCGGTTTGAAATTATTTTCTTTGCACACATCAGCTTGGATTTTTGAGAGCCGGTCGTTGACGAATTCGATGATGTCGCCGCATTCAAGACAAATGAGGTGATCGTGGTGCGGGCGTCCGAATGCTTTTTCATAGCGGGAATGATTTTCGCCGAAACGATATTTTGAAATCAATCCACAATCCTGCAAAAGATCGAGCGTATTGTACACCGTCGCGCGTGAAACTTTCGAGCCGTTTGATTTCATTTGCAGGAAAAGCTCGTCGGCATCGAAGTGGCCGTCTTTGTTCAGTATCGTTTCAAGCACGTGGAGACGTTCGGGCGTAATTCTATAGTCTCCGGTTTTGAGATACTGCACAAAACTTTTTTTTGCGGCTTCAATATCCATTTGATGTGTTTTCATTGCAGTTTTTAGACTGCAATTATCATACCAAGCTATTTATTTAGACTTAATCTAAATAAATATATCCATCTTCTGTGTTTTTGTCAAGAGAAATCCTGTAAAATAAATCGTTTTCGCTAATTGGACTAAAAAAGTCTTATTTGTCTAAACAATTTTCTGTTGCTATACATGTGTAGAATTTGTACATTAAGTCGCACTTATTGGAATTGTTTTAGATTAAATCTTAATAAAAGGAAACAGATTAAATGATAAATCTTGAGGAACAAGTTGCAGTTATTACTGGCGGTTCAAGGGGGATAGGCGCGGCAAGCGCAGTAATGTTAGCAAAAGCAGGTGCTGATATTGTGTTTACGTATTTAAGTAATGATCTTGCTGCCAAGCAAGTTATAGACGAAGTAACTGGTTTGGGCAGAAAATGTATAGCTATAATGGCAAATATTGCTAAGCCTAAGGCTGCTATCAGAGTTGTTGAGAAAACACTTCAGAAATTCGGACAAGTTGATGTTTTGATAAATAATGCAGGAATTTGGACGTATGGAGAAATAGGTAAGATCTCGGAGGAAACATGGAAAGAAACCATGCAGGTAAATCTTGACGGAACATTTTATATGATAAATGCGGTCGTTCCCCACATGAAAAAGAGGCGTTACGGGAGAATAATCAATATGTCCAGCACTGCGGGGCAACGGGGCGAAGCGTTTC